>JAUSBS010000100.1 GCA_030651905.1 Coriobacteriia bacterium | reverse complement strand
GCGGACCGCATCGCGATGACGACACCGGTGACTGCCGGCAGGGCGTGCTGCCAGAGGATCCCGATGACCGCGCCGGTGACGGCGCAGCCGTCAGAGGATGACTACGTCGTCAGCTTCACGATGCCGTCCGGCTCTTCGATGGAAGTCCTTCCTCAGCCGAACAACCCGGAGGTATCAATCGAGTCAGTGGGCGCCCATCTGGCCGCTGTTGCGCGGTTCGGCGGCGGCTTCTCCGGGACACGGGCAGCCAAGGTCCAGTCCCAGTTGGAGTCGTGGATCGGAGAGCAGGGTCTGACGGCGGTCGGCGAACCGATCGTGGCCCAGTACGACCCGCCATGGAAGCCGGGATTCGCTCGGCGCAACGAGATCATGATCGTCGTCGAGCCGGCTCGAGGGAACACGTGAGCGTAGCGGTCATCACCGACTCGGCAAGCTCTCTCCCGCGGGAGGATCTCGAGCGTCTCGGCATCGGCGTCGTCACGCTCTATGTGAGCGAGGATGGTCGCTCCGTGCCCGAGACGGACCTCGACCTTCGCGACCTCTACGAGCGGCTACCTGGCATGAGCGTCCTGCCGACCACATCGCAACCCTCACCCGCCGAGTTCGCCGACGCGTTCGCTGGCGCCGTCGACCGGGGCGATGACGTCCTGGCCGTGCTCCTTTCCTCGAAGATGAGCGGCACATTCCGATCGGCCGAGACGGGTGCCGCGATGATCCGCGAGCGGCATGCGGGAGCACGCATCGAGCTGGTCGATTCCGAGTCGAACTCCATGCAGGAGGGGTTCGCCGTCCTTGCGGCCGGGGAGTGCGCGAAGGACGGCGGCGACCTTTCACAATGCGCGGCGGCAGCCCGAGCGACGATCCAGCGGACCCGCTTTCTCTTCGCGCCCTCGAGCCTCGAGTATCTGCATCGGGGCGGGCGGATCTCCGGGGCGGCGAGACTGCTGGGATCCGCACTGAGGATCGTGCCGATCCTCACCGCGACCGACGGCAGCACCGGCGTCGCCGGCGTCGTGCGCACCTACACGAAGGCTCTTGAGCGCATCGCCGCCCTGATGCGCGCGGACGCCAGCCGCTTCGGCATCAGACGTGCCGTGGTGCAAGAGATCGCCGACGAAGAGGGAGCCGCCCGATTCGCTGCCGAGATGATCGAGCCGATCGCGGGCTTTCCCGTCCCCATCGTCAGGGTGCCGGCGGTCGTGGGTATCCACGTGGGACCTGCGATCGGTGTCGCCTACGAGACGATCGACCCGATGCGCTGAGTGCGCGCGCCGAAGGAGAGTGAGCGGCATGTCGACTGAGCCGATCCTGCAGACCGTCGCGGCGGTGGCTCCGCTCGTGTTCGTCTACATGACTGCATGGTTCGTCGCCGCGATGATCGTGCGTCGCAACGACATCGTCGATATCGCATGGGGGCTCGGCTTCATCGTGATCGCCGTCTGGCTACTCCTGCGCCTGGGACCGGCGCCTTCGATGAGGCTCTACATCGCCAGCGCGCTCGTCTTCGTCTGGGGTGCGCGGCTTGCATGGCACATAACTCGCCGCAATCTGCGCCCCGGCAAGACGGAGGACGCTCGCTACGCCGAGTGGCGCAGGTCCTGGGGCCGCTGGTTCGTGGTGCGTTCCTTCCTGCAGATCTTCATGCTGCAGGGGTTGTTCATGCTCCTGATCTCAGCGCCGGTGCAGGTAGTGGGCTCCTCAGCCGGCCCCGCACTCGGCGCGCTCGACTTTCTGGGCATAGCGGTGTGGCTGGGCGGCTTCGCGTTCGAGTCGGTCGGCGACGCGCAGCTCGCGCGGTTCCTCGCCGACCCGGCGAACAAGGGCCACATCATGGACCGCGGGCTGTGGGCGCTCACGCGTCACCCCAACTACTTCGGTGAAGCGACGATGTGGTGGGGTCTTGGCGTCATGGCGCTCAGCATCCCGGGCGGATGGGTCGGGCTCATCGGCCCGATCACGATCACGTGGCTGCTCACGATGGTCTCGGGCATCCCTCTTACCGAGCGCGCGCTAGCGGGCGGGCAGGAGTGGGAGGCGTACAAGGCGCGGACGAGTGCTTTCGTGCCGCTTCCTCCACGGAGGTCCTAGGCGCCGAGCTGCCGTCCGACGTAGTAGCCGATGACCGACACCACGCCGGTCACCGTGGTACCCCAGATCATGTCGACGACCGCGAGCTCCCAGGGCCAGCCCTGGATGGTGGCCAGGTTCGTCAGGTCGTAGGTCGCATACGCGAGAAGCCCGAAGAGCGCCCCGCGCCACAGAGCGCCCAGGACGGCTCCCTCACGGAGTCCGGGCACGACCGCGAGCGCCACGATGCCGACCACGTACAGCAGGTAGAAGCCGGCCGCGACCGCCAGCTTGGGCTGTGCGGCCATGAGGGCGCCGAGCTTCGGCTGGTAGAAGCGGGAGTTCATGATCGACAGCCACACGAAGTCGATCGCGAAGAACGCGATCGTGCAGGCACCGTATAGAAGGCTCAGCTTTCCTGTGGACATGTGATGCCTCCGCTTCCCGAGGTCGGATCCATCCGCTCTACTGTCCCCATACCCCGGGGCGGCATCATCGACGCGCTGTTGGCCGGATACGGGATGGCCCCGCCGCCGCACGTCCATCGGCTACCATGTCAGCCAACGGATAGCGGTGATGCCCGATACGTCGGGTGGGACGCACCGATCCCGGGCAACATCACCTTCCGATCGGCCAAGGAGGAGAAGAGGTGTCCTTCGTAGGTGCCGTCGCCCTCCTTGTCCTCCTCCTGGTCGCCTTGGAGGTGTTCTTCTGGGCGCTCAAGAAGGACCTGTTCGGGATCGCACTCTTCAAGCTTGGGATCAGGCTGCGCAGACGGCTACCCATCGGGCGCTATCGCTGGGAGCGCGAGAACTCCATAGCTGTGGGCAAGCCGGACACGGTGGTGGTCTTCAAGATGCCCCTTCAGCTGTCTGCTGATCAGCGGCCAGTGACGTATGTCGCAGTGACCGACTCGGCAACGCGCTTCAGCGTTGGCGACGATGTGGTCGGGGTCGATCCGTTTCTCGAGGCCTACGACGATGAGCTCGGACCGTTGGAGATCCAGGTGTACGAGGCGGGCAAGATCGCGACGATCGCGATAGACTCCGCCGCCCGTCGTGCCGAGCAACCGCGTCAACCGGACGCACCCTAGGCTCGCGCGGACGTTCGGCGTGGCTTTCGAGGATCTGTTCGGGACCGACGACGAGGGAGACTCGTAGATGAGCGGCAAGGAGTGGTTGCCCGCCCATGCGACAGCGCGGTCAACGCCATCATGCCCGTGAGCCTCGGTGTCGTGGTCTTCTTCGGGTATCTCGTCTTCAAGAAAGCGACGCGCTAGGGGAGGCACCGGCATGGGGAGTTCTGACATCACACCGCCATACGCGACGGCCGAGGACATCGGATCGAAGGCATCCGCATGGTTGGAGCGGATCCGGCCATACAACCAGCATGAGATGCGTCTGAACGTCTCCGCCAGCGCTCTGATCGTGGTGGACATGCAGCGCTTCTTCCTGGAAGAGGCGTCGCCGAGCTTCACGTGCGGCGGGCTGGCGATCCTCCCGACGCTGAAGCATCTGGTGGCCTCCTTTCGCCTCGCCGGCCGTCCGGTGATCTTCACGCAACACGTCCACCATCCCGGCGACCTCGACTCCGGGATCATGGGTTGGTGGTGGGAGGGCAAGTGCCTCGAAGGCAGCGCGGAGAGCGCCATCCATCCGGAGTTGGCTCCGCTACCCGGCGAGAAGGTCGTCCTCAAGCACCGCTACTCCGCGTTCTACAACACCGACCTGGAGACCGTGCTGCGCTGCCTGAAGGTGGAGGACCTCGTCGTCACCGGCATCATGACCAATATGTGCTGCGAATCGACGGCGAGAGACGCCTACTACCGGGACTACCGGGTCTTCTTCCCGGCCGATGCGACCGGCTCGATCACCGAGGAGATGCACGTTGCGAGCCTTCTGAACCTGGCATTCGGCTTCGCGCACGTGACGACTGCGGCGGACATCGTCGAGCAGCTCGGGGGGATCGGTGACTGATTCGTGTGCTGCGTTGTGTAGGTCGCCGCGAATATCAGCTCGCGGCCCTGCGCACGATGGCGGCGAGCTCGGACTCGGTCGCGTCGTCCAGCGCAGTGAAGAACCATGAGGATCCGCGCAGCTGATGCGGCGCGCCGTCTTCGAGCGCGAGGTTCGCCTTGTCGGTGAGGCCGAACGTCATGTACGTATCCGCGCGGAAGAAGCAGATGACCTTACCGTCCTTCGCGTACGCCGGCATTCCGTACCACGTCGTCGGCTGAAGCGCGGGTGCGCTGCTCCGGATGAGCGCGTGGATGCGCTCGCCCATGGCGCGATAGGGTCCCGGCATCGCCGCGATCTTCTCGAGTGCCGCGGCCTCGCCGTCGACCTTCTTCGCGGCCTTGCTCTCAGTCATACAGACTCCCACCTTCCGAACGCGATCCGTCAGGACCCCGCCTTCTTCGAGGCGCTCGACTTCCCGGAACCGTTGAGTGCGACCGCTTCGCGAACGAGCGCCTTGAAGGCGGACGCGTCGACCTTCTCTCCTTCGTGGATGTCGATCGCGCGGCGTGCGTTCCCGTCGAGACTCGCGTTGAAGAGACGGGCCGGATCCTTCAGAGACGCACCCTTGGCGAAGGTGAGTTTCACGACGCCCTTGTAGGATTCGCCGGTGCAGATGATGCCGTCGTGCGACCAGACCGGAGTGCCCGGGGACGAGGGCTTCACCCACTTCAGCTCCTCGATGACATCCGGGTCCGCTTCCATGATGAGCCGGCGCATCATGCCAAGGGTCTCCCCGCGCCAGTCGCCGAGATCGGCGATCCTTCTCGAGATCAGCTCCGATGCCGACGAGCCTTGGCTCGTGTCCGACTCATCCATGTTCGCTCCCAGGGGTTTAGGACCCAGCTGTGTGTTCGCTCTGGTCGAGTATTCCCGCCGCTTCGCGCGGCCAATCAGCGAAAGCACGTGATGAAGACATCGAAGTATGATGCGAAAGGCTACCAAGGCTTGAGTATGTTAAGCGAGGACTTGACTTTCTCAATCTCGCGTCCTATCATTCCCTCGAAGGACCGGATCCACGGAGGTGGACGCGATGAGCAACGAGTGGCACGAACTGACGGACCTGACGGGGGAGCAGCCCTTCGTGATCACGCGCGTGCGGCTCGAGAAGAGCGGCGTGGCGATCGAGGGCGAGTTCGAGCTGCCGCCCCTTGCCAGACTGCGCTATGAGGACCACGTGTTCGTGAGCGAGTTCGTGCGCAGTCACGGCTCGATCAAGGATATGGAGAAGGCCTTCGGCGTGAGCTACCCCACGGTGAAGAACCGCCTGAACCGCATCGCCGCCCAGCTGAGCCTGGTGGAGGTGGCGGTCGAGGCGCCCGCTTCGCTGGGTGACGAGGACGTGCTCGCCATGCTGGAGCGCGGCGAGATCTCGGCGAACGAGGCTGCGCAGAGGTTGAGGCGCTGATGTTCCCGCCCATGCTGCTGTACCTGCGAGTCGGCACGCTGGAGCGGCCCGGGATCGGGCTGTGGCTGCCGCTCTTCCTGGTGTGGTTGATCCTGCTGCCCCTCGTGGCGCTCGTGCTGGTGATCACCATGCTGGTCGACGTCGTGCTGTTCTTCGCCGGCCAGCGCTACCACCACTACACACTGCTCCTGCTCAGCTGCTTCGGCGTGCTCGGGGCGACGCGGGGCACCGTGGTGCGCATCCATTCGGACAAGACGATCGTCGATCTCGATCTCGTGTAAGGGAAAGGTGAGGAAGATGAGTGAGGACCGTGCTCGTATCCTGAACATGCTCGCCGCCGGGAAGATCAGCGCCGATGAGGCGGAGGGTCTGCTCGACGCGCTGGAATCGCGCAAGCCGACGGCTTCCACGCCGGCCGCCTCAGTGATCAAGGGCGATCCCACGCCACTGCTGAGCGCACTGCCGAAGTACCTCTACGTCAACGTGGATGGGACCGAGGGCGAGAAGGTCGACGTGAAGATACCGCTCGCTCTCGTGCGGTCGGGGCTGAAGTTGACGTCGCTCATCCCGCCGCAGGCGATGGACGAGATCACGCAGCAGATGGCCGACAAGGGCATGTCGATCGACTTCTCGAACCTCAAGCCCGAGGACATCGACGAGCTGATCGAGGCGCTGCGTGAGATGGAGATCAACATCGACGGCAAGGACGGCGAGAAGGTCCGCGTGCGCTGCGCGTAGACGTGAGCATGAGGAAGCGACGCCGGGTCAGTCCGCTCCCAGCCGGCGCTCGAGGCTGTCGAGGATCATGTCGAGGCCGAACTCGAAGGCTCCATCTTCGTCGTAGGGCTTGTCGGCGTACTCCATCGCGACGGCGGCAAGGGAGGAGAATGCGCCCTCCGGGATCGCTGAGAGGACGTCCTGAGCCACCTCGATGGTGTCAACATCCTCGCTCGGCGAGAAGTTGGAGCGCTGGCGCTCGAAGCCGTAGATGTAGCTGTCGAGCGCGATGAACGCCCACGAAGCGATCACGGGGGAGAAGCCAGCGCGGATGAGCGTGCCGAGGACTCGGTCGGCGTAGATCAGGCTGTAGGGACCGCTCCACACCCGGGAGTCCATGAGCGCCGCGGCCCATCGGTGCTGCAGGAAGACCGCCCGAGCGGAGATCGCCCGGCGCCGCATCGCTTCCTTCCAGTCGACATCACCCGAAGGTAGATCGATCTCCGCAGCCGCGAGGTCCGCCATGCCGGCGAGCAGGTCGTCCTTTCCCGCGACGTGGTTGTACAGCGACGCCGCCTCCACGCCGAGCCTTCGCCCGAGTTCGCGCATGGTGACCGAGCCGATCCCGCCCTCGTCCGCGAGCTCCATCGCCGCGCGCACCACGCGCTCACGGTTGAGCGTCTGTCGCGATGCGCTTCCGTCCGTTGCCTGAGCGATCGTGGCTCCTCCTTCCTCCTTCGACGGTCCGCTCCCCGAGGCCGGACACCGACTTCCTTGACATACTAACACCGTTAGTACAGTATGGCTATCGGAGACTAACAGCGTTAGTAAGGAGATGTGCCATGAAGGCGATCATACAGACGGGCTACGGGTCCGCGGACGTGATGGAGCTCAAGCAGCTTGAGAAGCCGACGCCGGGCGACGGCGAGGTGCTCGTCCGCGTCGTGGCTGCCTCCCTTGCAGCCGGCGAGTACTACGGGATGCGGGGCAAGCCGTTCCCGATCGTGTTCTACATCGGGTTCCCCAAACCCAAGAAAGACTTCGTCGTCGGGCTCGACTTCGCGGGCGTCGTCGAGGCGATCGGCACGAACGTGAGCGGCTTCCGGCCCGGTGACGAGGTCTACGGCCAGTGCCACGGCTCGTGCGCCGAGTACACGGTCGCCGGCCAGGGTAGCATCGCGCACAAACCGAAGAACCTGTCGTTCGAGCAGGCCGCGGCAGTACCCACATCGGCCTGCACTGCGCTACAGGCACTGCGCGACCACGCCAAGGTCGGGCCCGAGCAGAAGGTTCTCATCAATGGGGCGTCGGGGGGCGTGGGGACCTACGCCGTCCAGATAGCCAAGGCACTTGGCGCCGAAGTCACCGGCGTGTGCAGCAAGGGGAACGTGGAGATGGTCCGCGGGATCGGCGCCGACCATGTCATCGACTACACCAAAGAGGACTTCACCAAGGGGAGCGCGCGCTACGACGTGATCTTGGACAACGTGGCGAGCCACTCGCTGTCGGCCACGCGTAGCGTCCTGACGCCCACGGGGGTCCACGTCCCGAGCAGCGGCCACGCCGGTATGGGCTGGATCATCGCTGCGGGGCTGTCGGCGATGTTCGTGCGCCAGCAGGTGGCTCCGTTCGTTGCCGCCACGAACACCGAGACTCTGCTCGCACTCAGGGAGATCATCGAAGCCGGCAAGGTCACTCCGGTCATCGACCGGACGTACCCGCTGAGCGATACCGCCCAGGCGTTCGCCTATCTGGACGAGGGGCACGCTCGCGGCAAGGTTGTCATCTCCGTAGAGGGGAGTGAGTGAACCGTGCCGGATGTGAGGATCACGCTCGCGGGACTGTGGGTGGCCGTGATGCTGACGTACTTCCTGGGCGATGTGCTGCGCATATTCGCCGGCCATGTCGTGCCCGGGGAGATACAGGGCAAGCCGGTCAGCCCACAGGTGTGGCTGCTGATCGCGGTGATCATGCTGGTCCCGATAGTCATGCTCGTGCTGTCCTTGACGCTGCCGTATCCGGCCATCCGCTGGGTGACTCTCGGCGCGGCCGCGTTCTCGGTGATCTTCAATCTCGCCGGCCTGCCGTACGAAGGCGCATACGACAACTTCCTGATCGTTGTGAGCGTCGTCTTCTGCGGGCTGATCGGCTGGTACGCGTGGACGTGGCCCGTGCCTGCCTAGCGCCCATCTGCATCTCCAGTCCCCGCTCGTCGGCCGGGAAGCCGCGTCAGGGTCGGGCGGTGCCGAGCATGCGCTCGAGTCCGTCGAGGATGATGCCGAGCCCGAAATCGAAGTCGGTCTCCGCGTCGTAGCCGGCCTCCATGGTGTACGTGGCCATCCGGTGTACGTACGGGTACTGCTCGGGCGGGATGTAGGACAGGAGGACCTCGGCCCGCTCCTCCTGCGTGAGATCGTCCGCGGCCGACATGTTGATCTGCTGAGCGCCGAAGCCGTAGATATAGCTGTCCATGAGCGAGAACGCGCGCGCCGCGTCCTCCATCTCGAAGCCTGCTTCCGTCAGCGTGCCGAGCACCCAGTCGAAGTAGCGCAGGCCCGCGGGGCCGATCGAGTCGCGCGAATCCAGAAGCAGCGGCGCCCACGGATGCCGGCCGAAGACCTCGTGAGCCGACACCGCCCGGCGGCGCATCGCTTCACGCCAGTCGCCGACTTCCCGGGGTAGATCGAACTGCTCGACCGCCGCCTCGGACATGCCGCCGAGGAGATCGTCCTTGTTCGCCACGTGGTTGTAGAGCGACATCGCCTCCACGCCGAGCCGCGACGCCACCGCGCGCATGGTCACCGCGCCCAGGCCGCGCTCGTCGGCGATGGCCACTGCCGCGGCGATGATGCGGTCCCGGGTCAGGGGAGGCCGAGGGTCGGTCCCGGCGGCGTCCGTGTCGGACTTCTTGGTCATCATGTCACCCCCGCTTGACAGACTTACTAAGTAAGGACAATACTGCGCTTACTTAGTAAGTATACGGCACACGGCCGACCGCGCAAGAGCGCGGCGACCAACTGAAGGGAGCACCCAGATGGGAACTTCGGAACGCCAGAGCGCCGGGTCGCGGAAGGTGGGCGGCTTCGCGGCGCTCTACCTCGCACTGGCCTACATCGCTGCATTTCCCTATTACCTTGTCGTGGTGGACTACCAGGGCGCGACGACCGCCGCGGAGAAGGTGGCCCTCGTCATCGGCAACTACCCGAGCATGTACGCGATGTACGTGGCCAGCTACATGGTCTTCGGCATCGCACTCGCCGTCTTGGCGTTCGCGCTCCATGACCGTCTGCAGGTGCACGCACCGACCGCCGCGCGGCTCGCCACGGCGGTCGCCCTGCTGTGGTCCGCCGCGCTTGTGGCCACCGGCATGATCTACACCTACGGCATGACCACCATCGTCGCCTTGGCGAAGACGGACCCCGCGCAGGCGATCGCGGCGTGGCTGGGGATCGAGCCCGTGGCGTTGGGTCTCGGCAGCGCGGGCGGCGAGTTCCTGGGCGGGCTATGGGTCCTGCTGGTGAGCTGGGTCGCCCTGCGGAGCGGCCTTCTGCCCAAGGCCCTCGGCTGGCTCGGCGTCGCCGTCGGGATGGCCGGCCTTGTCTCGGTCATGCCGCCGCTCAAGGATGCGACCTACGCGTTCGGGCTGCTCCAGATCGTGTGGTTCGCCTGGGTGGGTGTGGTTCTGCTTCGGACGAAGGCGCCTGCTTCGGAGCACGCGTCGGTTCCCCTGAACGCGGTCCCCGTCGCGAGTGAGTAAAGAATACTTGACACGATGTCAGGACATCTTTACAGTGACGATGTCAAAGAAACCTGACATCAAGGAGGCCACGATGTCGTTCGAGGAGAAGTTCACATGGGTCAGCACGGCCGTGTCAGCACTGGTCGCGGGAGCCTACTTCACGTTCGTGTGGGGGCGGATCGGGACCATGCCGGTGGCTGAGATCGCCTACCAGCGACCATTGCTCATCGCTGTCGGCTCGCTGATCGTCCTGACGATCGTCGGCACCATCATCACGGCGATCATCACGGCGATCGGGGCGGCTGTGAACGCCAGGATCACGGGCGAGGGCTCGATCGAGGACGCGGTCGGCGACATCGGTCGCAAGGACGAGCGTGACGAGGACATCAACCGCCGCGGTGAGCTCATCGGCTACTACGTGTCGTCGGCCGGGATGGTCGGCGTGATGGCCCTGGCGATGCTGCGCTACGACCAGTTCTGGATCGCGAACGCGCTCTACCTGTCTTTCGTGGTCGGGGCGATCGTCACCGCGGTGGCCAAGCTGGTCGCCTACCGCAGGGGCTTCTAGCCATGACCAAACCGACGCGGGTCTCCAACAGCATCCGCGCGCTGCGCTTCGCGGCGGGCGAGATGACCCAGGCGGAGCTGGCCGATCGCGTGCAGATGACGCGGCAGACCATCATCGCCATCGAGCAGGGCCGATACTCGCCCTCTCTTGAGGTGGCGTTCAAGATAGCCGCCGTGTTCGGTGTACCGCTCGACGACGTCTTCCACTACCCGAAGGAAGAGAGATGAACCCGAATCCCGCTCGAGAAGAACACCTCGTACTGATGCTCGGTGGCACTGGGCGCACCGGCGGCCGCGTGCTGAAGCAGCTGCTGGACCGCGGGGTCCGCGTCCGCGCGATCGTGCGGTCCGCCGGTCGGCTCCCGGAGGGAGTCGCCGGGAACCCTCTGCTGACGGTCACCGAGGCCGAACCGCTGTCGCTCTCGGCCGAGGAGATGCTGGAGCAGGTCCGCGGCTGCGACGCGATCATCAGCTGCCTCGGCCACACGAACGACCTCAAGGGCGTCTTCGGCGCTCCGCACGAACTCGTCACGCCGATGGTTGAGCGGGCGTGCGCCGCGGCGGTCGCGCTGCAGCCGACGGAGCCCATCCGGATCATCCTCATGAGCACCGTCTCGGTCTACCGGCCCGGTGCGCTCGATGCTCGCCGCGGCGGTGTCGAGCGGGCGCTCACGGGCCTGCTCCGGGCACTCGTACCTCCGGCGAAGGACAACCAGGACGCCGCCGACTTCCTGCTCGAGTACGTCGGCACGGACAGCCCCTTCGTCGGGTGGGTGGTCATACGTCCCGACACGCTCGTGGATAGTGACGTGACCGAGTACGCGCTGCACGAGGGCATCGTGAGCAGCCTCGCCAAACCCGACGACACGAGCAGGGCGAACGTCGCGCACTTCATGTGTGACCTCGTCACGGAGCCGAGCGTGTGGAAGGCGTGGCGCGGCGGGATGCCGGTCATCGTCAACGCGGCCAAGGCGTGACGGGGAGGATGGAGGCAGCATGACCTCGACGAGAAGAGCCGCGATCACCGCCGGCGTGTTGTTCCTTGTCGGCACCGCAGCCGGCGTACTGAGCATCGTCGGCGCCGCTGACGGTCCCAACTACCTGCGCGTGATGACCGCGGATGGGACCCGGATGATCGTCGGCGCGCTGTTCCAGCTCGTCACAGCCGGCGCGTACGTCGGCGTGGCCATAGCCTTGCATCCGGTCCTGCGGCGATACGGTCCGACGGCGGCCGCCGGGTTCCTCGGCTTCAGGATCGCGGCCGGGATCCTCAACATGCTCGGGGCGCTCATCCTGCTGCTGCTGCTCGACCTGAGCACCCGGTTCGTTGGCGCCGGCTCTCCGGTCGCCTCGTACTTCCAGACCTTGGGGTCGCTGTTGCGTAGCGCGCGTGACGGGATGAACCACGTTGCGATGATGCTGGCCCTGATCGCAGGCGACGCCATGTACTACTGGATCCTCTACCGGGTGAGGCTGGTCCCCAGGTGGCTCGCGGTCTGGGGCTTCGCCGGACTTGCGCTCGCCATGGTTGCGAGCCTGCTGGTCATGGGCCGTCTGACCGAGGTCGTGACTCCTGCGTACGCGGCCCTGATGGCGGTCCTGGCCCTGCAGCAGCTGGCCCTGGCGATATGGCTGATCGGGAAGGGACTCGATGAGCCGGCAGAGGCAGCTGTCTCGGTCCGCCGCTGAAGCGCAATGCGTTCGGCGGGACTGAACATCACCTGCTTCTCGGGGTCGTGTCCTATGATTGCCCCATGTCGACGCCGATTCTCGACACCAAGCTCTACGTCCCGCCGCCTCGGTCCAACGCGGTTCCTCGACCCCGCCTGATCGAGCGGTTGGAAGAGGGCCTGCGGAGCAGGCTGATCCTTGTATGCGCCCCGGCCGGTTTCGGCAAGACCACGGTGGTCAGCGACTGGGCGGCCGGCCTTGAACCCGAGGTGCGTCTCGCCTGGCTCTCCTTGGACGAAGGGGACAGCGATCCGGCACGCTTCCTGGCCTACCTCGTCGCCGCTCTGCGCACGGTCGCGCCGGACGTCGGGCAAGGTGTTCTGCGCATGCTCCTGACTCCCCAGCCGCCGCCGACCGAGGCGATGCTGACGGCTCTGCTCAACGAGATCGCTACTCTCTCGCAGGGCGTCGTCCTCGTCCTCGACGACTACCATCTCGTCGACTCCGAAGGGGTGGACGAGGCCCTCGCGTTCCTGCTCGAGCACATGCCGCCACAGTTGCACGTTGTCATCGCCACGCGGGAGGATCCACGTCTGCCCCTGGCTCGGTGGCGTGCTCGGGGACAGCTGACCGAGCTGCGCGCGGCCGATCTGCGTTTCACCCCTGAAGAAGCCGCCGAGTTCCTGAACCGGGTGATGGACCTCGACCTGGCGGCAGAGGACATCGCCGCCCTCGAGACACGCACCGAAGGCTGGATCGCCGGACTGCAGTTGGCGGCGCTATCCATCCAGGGGCGGTCGGATGCCGCTGGCTTCATCCAGGACTTCACCGGCAGCAACCGTTTCGTGGTGGACTACCTGGTCGAGGAGGTCCTGCAGCGCCAGCCAGAGCGCACGCGCAGCTTCCTTCTGCAGACCTCCGTCCTCGACAGGTTGTGCGGTGCCCTGTGCGATTGCGTCACCGGTCAGAAGCGTGGCAAGTCGATGCTCGAGCGCCTCGAGCGCGACAACCTGTTCGTCGTCCCGCTCGATGATGAGCGTCAGTGGTATCGCTATCACCACCTCTTCGCCGACGTCCTGCAAGCGCACTTGCTCGAGGAACTGCCCGATCAGCTGCCGCTTCTGCACCGAAGGGCGAGCGAGTGGTACGAGGACAACGGTTCGCGCTGCGACGCGATCCGACACGCGCTGGCGGCCAAGGACTTCGAGCGGGCGGCAGACCTGATCGAGCGCGAGGGGCTCATGACGGAGGACACCTCTCAGTCCGCCACATGGCTCAGGTGGACCAGGGCGCTACCGGACGAGACGATCCGCTCTCGGCCTGTGCTCAGCGCTTGGCATGCCTGCGCACTGCTGGGCATCGGTGAACTGGAGGCCGCCGAGGCTCGGGTGAAGGATGCCGAGCGGTGGCTGAAGCCCGGGCGGAGCGGACGGACGATCGTCGCCGACGAAGAGCAACTTCGGTCTCTGCTGGCGACCATATCCGTAGTCCGTGCCTACAATGCGCTCGCCGTCGGTGATGTGCCCGGCACCCTGGAGCACGCTCGGCGGGTGCTCGAGCTGCTGCCCGAAGGAGACCACCTCAGGCGCGAACAGGCGACCGCGCTCATGGGGATGACCTACTGGGCCGGCGGCGACCTGGAAGCCGCCGACCGGGTCTTCGTCGACTTCAGCGCGAGACTGCTTGCAGCCGGTAACCTCGCGACCGCGATCAGCGCCTTGTCTGTTCTGGCAGACGTCAGGCCAGCGCTGGGTCGTCTCCGTGAGGCTGTGGACGCATTCGCGCGGATGATGCAGGTCGCGGTGGACCAGGGCGAGCCTCTGCCTCCGGACGCGGCCGACCTCTATCGGGGACTGGCTGAGCTGGAACTCGAAAGCGGTGACCTGGCTGCTGCCGCGCAGCACCTGCTGAGAAGCAAGGAACTGGGCGAGCAAGGAGAGCTGCCGATCTGGCGGTACCGCTGGTGTATCGCCCAGGCTCGGCTCAACGAGGCGCAAGCCGACCCGGAGGGCGCTCTCAGCCTGCTGGACGAAGCTCAACGCCTGTTCATCAGGACTCCCGCGCCGGAGGCGCGCCCCATATCAGCTCAGAAGGCCCGGATATGGACTGCGCAGGGCAGGGTGAACGAAGCGCTGGAGTGGGCGCGCGAACGTGGCCTCTCCATCGACGACGACCTCAGCTACCTGCGCGAGTTCGAACACGTGACACTGGCGAGAGTGCTCATCGCCCGGTATGAGAGCGAGCGGGTTGACGATGCCGCCCACGACGCCGCGGGTCTGCTGGAGCGCCTCCTGCACGCGGCGGAAGAGGGCGGCAGGATCGGGAGCGCGATCGAGATCCTGGCGTTGCAGGCACTCGCTCACCAGGCGCAAGGCGAGACATCCTCGGCGCTCGAGTCACTAGAGCGCGCCCTGTCCCTGGCCGAACCGGAGGGCTACGTCAGGGTCTTCGTCAGTGAGGGCCCGCCGATGGCCCGCCTTCTCAAGGAAGCCGTTTCCCGCGGGGTCGCATCGGAGGGCGCAAAGAGGCTGCTGGCGGCCTTCCCGCCGGCCGGTCCCGCGAGCGCGCACCCTTCCGAGGTGAAGGAGCTCCTGAGCGACCGCGAGGCCGAAGTGCTTCAGCACATCGCTGCCGGACTGACGAACCGGGAGATCGCCGAGCGGCTGTACCTCTCGCTCTTCACGGTCAAGGCCCACGCGCGCAGCATCTACGACAAGCTGGATGCCCACAGCCGCACGCAGGCCGTCGCAAGGGCACGGGAGCTGGGCATCCTGCCCCTCCTGTAGAGATTAGTCCCACCGGTTAGTCCCTTCGTGCGATGTCCGCGCCCTCGCACGCCCGCATGCTCGTCACGTAGCTGCCACGGAGCAGCTCGAAGATGCGGGAGAGGGCGAAGTCGACAGTGGCGCAGCGGCGAGGACAGCGGACGGATCCGGATTGGCCGGCGGTCTACGAGATCAAGGTCGAAGGCCATCTGGACAGTGCGTGGACAGGCTGGTTCGAAGGCATGTCGATCGCGCTGGAGGACGACGGCGTCACGCGCCTGACGGGCGCGGTCGTCGACCAGGCCGCGCTGCACGGACTCCTGAAGAGGGTGCGCGACCTTGGCGTGCCCCTCGTCTCGGTCATCCGACTCGAAGCTGGCCCGGCCCCGCAACCGACAGAAGAAGGAGATCGAGATGCGCACTGAGAGAAAGCAAGCAGAAGAGAGTGGCACGCCCTCATACCGAGGGACCGCGATAGCGGTAGGAGTCCTGTTCATCCTGTGCTCGGCCACGTCGATCCTGAGCATCGTCCCGTTGGGCGGTCCGCTGGTCGCCCCCGTCGATCTCGCCAAGTTGGCGACGAACGACACCCGGGTGGTGTTGACCGCGCTCATCGAGTTCGTGTGGGCATTGACCGGGGCGGGCATCGCCATCGGTCTGTATCCGGTCATCAAGAGGTTCAACCCGGCTCTGGCCCTTGGATCTGTCGCCGGCAGGTTGGTCGAGGCCGTGTTCGTCGTGGTCGGGGCTCTCGGGCTGCTTGCGCTGCTGACCGTCAGCCAAGAGGCTGTGGTTGCAGGCTCCGCCGGCTTGTCCTCGGCCATGACGACGTCGAACCTGGTGCTCGCGGCACGCGAGTGGGCGCATGGGTTCGTCGTGCTGATCCCGTTCGCCGTTGGAGCATTCATGTACTACGTCGTGCTCTACAGGTCGCGGCTCGTTCCCCGTTGGCTGTCGGGTTGGGGGCTCGTTGCGATCGTGATGCTCATGGTTTCGACCATCTACGCCGGCTTCACGCAGGAGTTCGGTTTCTCGACGGTCAATACCGTGCTCAACATCCCGATCGGACTGCAGGAGATGGCGCTGGCCGTGTACTTGATCGCCAAGGGGTTCGATCGCAAGGCGCTTGCCTCCGCGGCCCCGGCCGTGACCGAGACCGCGGCGTAGTAACGCGGGGCGCCGCACCCGAGCCAGCGCGGGAATGCCGAGGGCCGGCCGGATCGTGATGGTGCGGACCAGCCCGGACGCCGCGGCGTAGGGCTGGTCCGCCCTCGACGGACGATCGGAGACCGGGTGATGATTGACAGCGAAGGCCGTGGGCCGTCTGTCCGAACGTTCGCGCGAAGGGCCGGGCGTGTCATGTCGATCGCCGTCTCTGTCTTGCTCGCCTCAGGGGTCGTTCTCGTGGGCGTCGTGCTGCTCTTGAGTCCGGGACGACCGAGGGCGTACTTGAACGACACCGGGAACCCTTTGCCGGGCAGCATCTCGGAGAAGATCCACGTCGACATCAACGGCGTCGAGCAGGGCATGTTCATCAAGGGCAAGGACGCGAGCAAACCGGTGCTACTCTATCTCCACGGCGGCATGCCCGACTACTTCCTGACCGAGCGCTACCCCACGGGTCTCGACGAGGACTTCGTCGTGGTCTGGTGGGAGCAGCGCGGCTCGGGGCTCTCGTTCAGCCCCGACATGGCACCGGAGTCACTGACCGCGGAGCAGGTCGTGGCCGACACGCTGGCGCTGACCGACTATCTCCGCGAGCGCTTCGGCCAGGACAAGATCTACCTGATGGGGCACTCGGGCGGGACCTTCATCGGCATCCAGGCGGCCGCGCACGCGCCGGAGAAGTACCGCTCGTACATCGCCGTCGCCCAGATGTCCTACCAGCTCCGCTCCGAGCAGCTGGCTCACGATTACATGCTCGAGCGATACAGGGCGAGCGGGAACGCGGACATGGCGCGGAAGCTGGAAGCGGCGCCGGTCGGCGACTCGGTCCCGCTGCCGGACGCGTACAGCTCGGTCCGCGATGTCGCGATGCACGAGCTCGGCATCGGCACGACTCACGAGATGCGCTCGATCGTCACCGGCCTGCTGCTGGAGTCCTTCCGAAGCCCGGAGTACACGCTGGGCGAGAAGATCGGTATGTGGCGCGGCAAGGTCTTCTCGGGCACCCGGCTGTGGAACACCGAGCTCGCCACCGACCTGACCAAGAAGGTGACGCGGCTGGACGTGCCCGTCTACTTCATCCACGGTGAACTCGACTACACCGTCTCCTACCTGCTGGCCAAGTCCTACTTCGAGCAGCTTGAGGCGCCGGTGAAGGGCTTCTACACGTTCACCAAGTCGGCGCACAGCCCCTTGTTCGAGGAGCCGAAGAGGATGCGCGAGATCATGCAGGCGGATGTGCTGGCGGGCGCAAGCGGACTCGCCGACCCAAGCGAGGAGGACTGATGGCAGAGGACAAGCGGTTCCCCTACCGGTTCTTCGTGGTCACGTTCGCCTGGTCGTGGCTGATCTGGCTGCCGCTGGTCCTCGCGGGGGTGGGTATCATCCCGCTCGGCAAGGACCTGCTTGGTGCCGTGACAGCGCCGTGGATCATGGTGGGTGTCTTCGGGCCGGCCGCGGGAGCGCTCTACTCGCTGCGGACACTGCGTGGCAAGGACGCGGTTCGCGAGTACCTGCGCGGCCTGCTCGATCTTCGCTTCGGCTGGTGGGGGTGGCTCGCACCCCCGCTGGTGCTCGGTGTGACCACCTGGCTGGCGTGGATACTGCCGGAGCTGTGGGGAGCGCCGCGTCTGCCGATGCTCCTGCCGGCCGTGTGGACCTTCGCACCATATCTACTGCTGATGGTCTTTCTCGGCGGCGGACAGGAAGAGCTGGGCTGGCGCGGATACATCCTGGACCCGCTCGAGCAGCGACTGGGGCCATGGCTGGGCAATCTGGTGCTCGGAGTGGTCTGGTCCGTGTGGCACCTGCCGTTGTTCTTCATGCCGGGAAGCACCCAGGTCTTCGTGCCGTTCCTCGGGTTCACGCTTCTCCTGATCGGCTACTCTTACTTCCACGCCGCGGTGCGCGAAGCCGCCGGCAAACGCACCATGGCGGGTCTTGTCTCCCACGGCTGGGCTAACGCGGTCGTTCCCCTGTTCCCCACGCTCGTGATGGCCGACGGGGCAGCGCAGCCGCGCTACTGGATCTGGGCGGGCCTCACGCTGCTGGCTGGGGTGGTGGCGACGATCGTTCGAACAAGCCGGCCCGGCGCAGTGCGAAGGCCGTATGCTAGTGACCGATGGGCAGCCGCTGACGCTCCGGATCCCGCGGAGACCGCATGAAGGGGATTGAGATGCAGGCTATCGAAGGCAACGGACGATCGACCGGCATCGCAGGCATGAGGCCCGGTCAGCTCCTGGCCATCGCGGCCGTCGTTGCCGCCGTGCTGTTCGGGGTCGCCGGGGTGATAGGCGCCATCGGCTATCTGGTCTCCGTGTCCCGATACCGGTAGCCGTCCTGACCCCACTGACGAGGTCACAGAGCGAGGAGCGGATATGCGGATCCAGGACCTTCGGCGCTACATCAAGACGACCGAGAAGCTGGTCGTGCCGGCGGACGTCGCGTCCACGACCCAGGGCAGCGCGTTCCTTCGCAAACTGCCGCTCCGGCTGCAGCGCTTCATCGTCAACCGGGCATCGCGCACCAACCCCTACATGAGTTTCGTCGTAGAGCCCTACGGCGTGTTCCTCGCGTTCGAGATCGTGGACACGGAGGCGGCCGAACGGCTGTTGCCGCCGCACTACAGCCTGTTCCCGTCGGCCATGTTCACCGATACCGAGCCGCGGCTGTGCGCGATCGTCAGCGCCTTCAACGTCCACACGAGCGTGTTCTGGGGTAGCCGGGTGGAGTTCTATCTGATCGCCCAGAACTGCAAGACCGGGCTGCTGTCCTGGATCATCGATGAGTATGAGAGCAACACCCACAGCTACGATCCCAGCCAAGGCTTCATCGGCCCGAGCACGTCGCACTCGGTGGTCACGACGTCGTATCGCGGAGAGGTCATCGTGGACGTCGCGAGCGAGAAGTCCGGGAACAGCCTGGCGTTGGTCGCGGACCTGAAGAACGGCGCGCTCACCGATCTCGACCAGCGCCTCTGGGTCGAGGGCAACCTCTCCGTCGACTACGGCGGTGAGCTGCAGCAGTGCACGAAGCCGTTCAGTCTGGTGTTCGATCCGGGCGAGATGGCGACCGCGCTGAAGCTGCCGCTCGACGACATCTCGCTGTGCACCAACACGTTCGGCAAGGGGATGCTCGATCCGATGCCGTTCGAGGCGGCGTGTTTCCCGTACGCGCAGCACTTCCTCACGACGAGTGTTCCGACGGCGACCACCATGCGAACGGCAGAGGATCTCGAGCGCGCCGTGACCGATCTCAACGACGCACTGAGCGCTCGCAAGTAGGCGCTCCGCCCAACGGCTTCCACCGCGACATGTCCGGGCCGCTGCTTGGCTCGTTTCTTGCAGCCGCCAACGTGGTTTGTAACGATTGTTACAAACATGCAGGCGCATTCATGCGCGGACACGATCGGAGGCCGATATGTCACGAACGTACGTGGTCACAGGAACCGCTTCAGGTATCGCCGCGGCAACCGCACGGATACTCAAGGAGCGGGGGAACAAGGTCATCGGCGTCGACATCCATGACGCCGACGTCGTGGCAGATCTCAGCACCAAGCAGGGGCGCCTCGACGCGGCGAAGAAGGCGATCGAGCTCTCGGGCGGCAGCATCGATGCTGTCATCGCGTGTGCCGGGTTGGCGCACCCCATCGCCAAGACCGTCTCGGTCAACTACTTCGGCATGACCGAATTCCTCGGGGCGCTCGCGCCCACCCTCGCAAAGGCCGAGGCGCCGCGTGCGGTGCTCATCAGCTCGATGGCGTCGCTCATGCCCAACGACGCGGCGCTCGTTGCCGCGATGGTAGCCGACGACGAGGCGAAGGCTGTTGCTCGGGCGCAGGAGCTCGTCGACACCGGCGGCGGCCTTGAGCAGCTCATCTACGGCTCAACGAAGCGAGCGATCTCCCGATGGGTCCGCCGCCAGAGCATCAAGCCGCAGTGGGCGGGCGCCGGCATCCCGCTGAATGCGATCGGCCCGGGTATCGTGCGCACGCCGATGGTCGCCGACATGATCGGGACCGCCGAGGCTCGCGCAGCCATCGACGAGATGGTCCCGATGCCGCTGAACTACTACCTCGAACCGGAGAACGTCGCGTACCTGCTCATCTGGCTGGCAAGTGTGGAGAACACGCATGTCACTGGCCAGACCATCTACATCGACGGTGGTTCTGACGCTGCCCTTCGTGGCGACAACGTGTGGGATCTGGCCACCACCTGATCCCGGATCGCACGGTCCAACGGCGGGAGAGCAGCCTGGTGGCGCCCGTAGCCGCCTCGCGCTCCCCCGCCGTGATCGCGCTCCTAAGTGCGTAGGACTTGCTGCGTTGCGAGCGATCGGATCTGCCGGGCTGCGCGCCGTCCTACCTCACGCGCGTGGCCGTCCACGGGTCGTCATGCGTGGCGCCGTTGGCGACCGTATGCTGCGTCCCGGTGATCGTGTCGCCGTTGAGCACCCCGGTGTAGCGGACCGACACCCCGAGGTTGGGGAAGTCGCGTTCGAGGACCACGCTGGTCCCGTCCAGAGTCGCCTTGGAGGTGCCCTCACTGATCTGCAGGTAGTAGCCGTCGGTCCTCTTCTCGATCACCAGCGTGCCGGGCTTCGGAGCCCGGGCCCACGTGGCACCCGACCCGGTCCCCGTCACCTTCATCCCGACGTAGGACCACGTGCCTGCGAGCGGCGCGTCCGCTGACGGTTCGGGCGTGTCCATCGAGGCCTGGATCTCGGCGCCTGTCGTCTCGGTCGAGGGGGTCTCGCCGGGCACGACCTTGATCGTCATCGTCGGCCCCAACGGCCTTCCGGGCGTCATCCCGGGCACTCCCGAATCGGCCGTGACCACGGGTGCGAGCTTGTAGGTTCCCGGCGCGTCGGCAACGAAGTAGTCGGCGACCACGCGCCCGGTCGACGGGGTGACGGTCCAGTCCAGGTCCTGCGGCATCACGATCCGACTCTCACTGTTGATCCCGGCGCACCCGCTGTTGATCTGCTTCTCGGCCGGCAGCAGCGTCACCCGTTCGCCCACGGCAGCGGTGCCCTTCTTCGCCCGCAGATGCCACGTGTCGTTGACCGAACTCGTGCAGGCGGTCGCCAGGAGCAGCGTCGCCGACAGGGTCAGGGCAGCGGTCCTTCCGAACCAGCGCGCGTATCTCATCACGCCTCTCCTGTCGCGGCGGGACCGGGGAGCCGGGTTGCCCCCCCCTGCGCATGAGTCTACCGTGTGGCAGGGGAACATGCGGAGTCGAAGGGGCGGTGCTGTCCGATGGTGCATCGAGACCGGAACCTGGTTGTCGCGTTGGTGCTCCTGACCGCTATGACGCTTGGCTGCACGGTCATCGACGAGGCGCGCCGTGAGTGGTTCGGCACGCGCACGCAGACCGAGCGGAATGCCGAGACAGAAGACGCGGCTTGGCAACAGGGCAGCACTGTCATGGAGTACCAAGGTGAGGCCACCCGTCCTGCAGGCGAGCCCGTCCTGATGTGGAAGGCCGGCAACGACGGCGCCATCGAGGGCGGCGGAGGCAAGCCGCCGAAGGTGACGCAGGACAAGACCTACTTCGTGACCGAGATCTGCACGTACCACTGGAACAAGGGCACGGGCGCACCCGCCGGCGAGATCACGCTCAAGGCGGCCGATGGAACGGTGTACGGCCCGTGGAAGACGACGCTGCGAAACGCGGTCTACTGGATAGCCCAGCCGAACCAGGACATCCCGGCCGGCACCTACACGCTGATCGATTCGGATCCAAGCACCTGGGCGCAGAACTCAGGCAGCGGCGGAACGGGAATGGGCTGGGCCTATGGCCTCCCGACCGAGTGACCACAGGTGGGCGGGATAGGGTCGTCAGGCAGGCCGAGCCGGCCGACTTCGGCGACATCCTTCGCCTCAACTCCGACCATGTGCACTTCACGAGTGCGCTGGACCGGTCCGCACTGGCCCGGCTGCACGCGCAGGCCGCCTATCACAAGGTCATCGAGTCGGACGATCGCGTCGTCGCCTTCCTGCTCGCGCTACGAGAGGGCGTCGACTACGACAGTCCCAACTACATCTGGTTCTCAGAGCGCGGAGGCACGTTCCTCTACATCGATCGCGTCATCGTCGATCGGACCGAACAGGGCGGCGGTCTGGCCACGATGCTCTACGACGACCTGTTCGCGTTCGCCGAGTCACAGTCGGTCCCGCAGGTCGTGTGCGAACTCGACGTCGAACCGCCCAACGAGGCGTCGCGGCGCTTCCACGATGCATTCGGTTTCAGTGAGGTGGGCACGCAGTGGGTCGCGGACGGTACGAAGCGCGTCTCTCTTCGTCAGGCGGACGTCGGCTGAGCGTGCGGGCACGTGTTTCGACCGTGGTGGAGGCACAGCCGAGGGCGGGTACAGTCCTGATCACCGCGTGACAAGCCGACCGACCTCTCGACGAGGGAGATGCACAGATGTCGCCTCGAGCCGCACGGACATGGCACGACGAACACCACGGTGACCGCACGTTCGGTCAGCGACTTGCAGACGGGACGGCGCGGATACTGGGCTCGTGGCCGTTCATCATCGGCCAGACCGTGCTCGTCTCGCTCTGGATCGTTCTGAACGTCACCGCAGTGATCCGTCGGTGGGACCCATATCCCTTCATCCTGTTGAACCTGATGTTCTCGGTCCAGGCCGCGTATGCGGCACCGATCCTGATGATGAGCCAGAACCGCCAGGCGGAGCGCGATCGCTATCAGGCTCAGGCCGACTTCGACACGAACGAGAAGGCCGAGTGCGAGATCGAGGACATCCAGGCTCATCTCGACACGATCGAGAAGTCTCTGGAGCGCATCGAGACGGCAACGGCACGGAGATAGTAGGCGTACCGTCGTCCCGTCGACCCGCCAGGTGCCGTACCATCACCCCATGACATCTCCCCGCACCGACATCCGCGCCGTCCTCGCTGCCGGTAACGTGATCCTCGGGCCCATGGCCGGCGTGACGGAGGCGCCGTTCCGCGGCATCTGCAAGCGCATGGGAGCCGGGCTCACCTACACCGAGATGGTCGGGGCCAAGGCGCTGCACTACAACCCGGACTCGCGCATCTCGCGCTCGCTGCTCACGTTCTCACCCGAAGAGACGCCGTGTGCGGTCCAGCTCTACGGTGCCGACCCCGAGCTGATGGCCGCTCAGGCAGCATGGATCATCGAGCGCCACGGCGCGGACGTCGCGTGCATCGACATCAACATGGGCTGTCCGGTCAGCAAGGTGGTACGCCGCGGCGAGGGCAGCGGCCTCATGCAGACGCCCGAGCTGGCCGCACGCATCATCGAGTGCGTCGTGGCAGCTGTCTCCCCGGTACAGGTCACGGCGAAGTTCCGCGCCGGATGGGACGACTCGTCGCGCAACGCTGTGGAGTTCGGCCGCGTGCTCGAGGCCGCGGGCGTCTCGGCGATGGCGGTCCACGGGAGGACGCGCAAGCAGTTCTACCGGGGGAGCGCGGACTGGGACCTGATCGCGGCGGTCAAGGCCGCGGTATCGGTGCCGGTCATCGGCAGCGGAGACGTGTCTTCTGCGCCGGACGCCGAGGCGATGCTTCGCCGGACCGGTGTGGACGCCGTCATGGTCGCGCGGGGAGCGCAGGGTGATCCGTGGATCTTCCGCGAGGCCCGCGCGCTCATCGACCGTGGCGAGATCCTGGCGCCGCCGAGTGCTTTCGAGCGCATCGCGGTGGCACGCGAGCACACGGCCGCGCTCGTCGCTTTCGGAGGGGAGCGCGCCTTCACCCGGATGCGCAAGCACGTGGGCTGGTACGTCACCGGGATGCCCGGCGCCACCTTCGTGCGCGACCGCGTGAACAAGGCAGGCAGCTCCGCGGAGATCGACGCGCTGCTGGAGGAGTACCGGGCGTGGCTGGAGGCGCGGGTCTACTAGCCGATCCCGGCGCCCCGGAGCGTCTCGGCGAGCAGTCGGACCGGTCCGTGCGCGGGTTGCGGCAGATCGACTCGCACGACCGGCAGCCCCCGCTTCGCCAGAGTCACGAAGTCCCCCTCGGCCTGCGCGCGGATGAGCCCGCCGAGCGTGTAGGGCATGCCCGGCACACTCACCACCGCGTCGTCGCGCGTGGTCACCACGATGAAGCGTCCCGTCGGCGGCCCCGCCTTGTGCAACTGGCCGGTCGAGTGGAGGTATCGCGGGCCGATCTCCAGCGTGCATGCCATGTGGCGCTCGGCTGCCAGCGCGGCCACCGCGTCGGCCAGCGGCCCGACGATCTCGCGGTCCTCGGGCAGGTAGGCGAGCACGGCGAGATAGGAGCCCGTATCGGCGCCCGAGAGCAGCGCATCGAAGGCGGCTGCGAGGGTTCCGGCGCCCCCGGTCCCGGACGACGGGAGGCTCGTGGTTATCGCGATGTCCCCGAGCCGCATGGTCGGCGCGGGCGCGGCGAGCGTGCCCTCGAGGATCGCTGCCGTCGCCGCCTTCGCTTCGGCGACGTTCGGCTGGTCGAACGGGTTCACGCCCATGAGGTGACCGGTCAGAGCCGTGGCGAACTCCCAGCGGACGAACTCGCCGCCGATCGCGTAGGGGTCCTCGATGATGATCTCGAGGACGGGAGTGCCGTGCGGCGCACGGGCCGCCACGGATGCCAGCTCGTCGTCGAACGGCGTGCGCATGACGAACAGCATCCGGTCGCCGCCCCATGCGCGCGCGTCCCCGGGGGCGCGCTCGAGCACGGGTACGACGCCGGTCTCGTCCTTACCGGTCGACTCGGCCACGAGCTGCTCGACCCACAGTCCGAAAGGCGCGAGCGGCTCGGAAGCGAGGAACGTGAGCTTGTCCCGTCCCGATTCCAGGCAGTCCGCGATCCACGCGGCAAGCTGTGCGGCGGGGTTCTCGCCTGTCTCCACCCTGCACGACGCTTCCATCTCCAGTGCGCTTGCGGTCAGGCGTGCCACATCGATGCCCGCAAGCGAGGCAGGGACGATGCCGAACGCCGAGAGCGCGGAGAACCGTCCGCCCACATCGGGAAGGCCCGGGAAGACCGCTGCGAATCCGTCGGCGCGTGCGCGTGCCTCGAGCGAGCTGCCGGGGTCAGTGATCGCGATGAAGTGCGAGCCCGCCTCGTCACCGAGGATCTCCTCGGCCCACTGACGGAAGATCGCGTAGAGCGAGTTCGGCTCGATGGTGCCGCCCGATTTGGACGAGACGACCACGAGCGTCGTCGATGGCCACAGCGTCTCTATCGTGCGAAGGACGGTGTATGGCGAGGTGGTATCGAGCACGTGCAGGCGCGGCGCGCCCTCGCCGCCGCCGAGCACCTCGCTCAAGACCAGCGGGGCGAGCGAACTGCCGCCCATGCCGAGCAAGACGATGTCCGTGATGCCGGAGCGTCGCGCGGCCTGAGCCGCCTCAGCCAGCACGAGCGCTGCATCGTCGGCGGATGAGGCGAGCCCCACCCAGCCGAGCAGTCCCTTGATGGAAGCGGCGACGGCCGGGTCGCGCGAGAAGAGCGAGCCGTCGCGCGCCCAGAGGCGGCGAACGGCGTCGGCTTCGATCAGGCGGTCGAGTGCGCTCACAGTGGATGGCCCCCTTCGCCTTCTATGCTACCCCAGCGAGAGCGGGCTCTGTGCGTCGGCTGGCGCGGGCTCGTCATCCGCGTTCGTCGTCGGGGGCGCCTCGGGGCCGTAGCCGGCGTCGAGTCGCGCCACGAGCGCGCCACCGCCGATCACCATCGCGCCGCCCAGAAGGGTCGGCCAGGTGAGCCCCTCGCTCAGGAACGCCGCTGCGAAGAGAACGGCACTCACCGGCTCGACGTACATGATGATCGCCGCGTGGTCGGTGCGGACACGCCGCAGGCCGGAGAGGAAGACGAGGCCGGAGGCGGCCGTCTGCACGAGGCCGAGCGTGAGGAGGGCCCCGAAGGCGATCGGTGTGCTCGGGCCGGGCAGGAACAGCAGCGCGGGAAGGAGCAACACCGAGGCGACGCTGTACTCCACCACCATGAGCGCCGGCGACGAGATGTCCTTGATGATCCGCTTCGAGCGAAGCAGAAGGGCAGCGTAGGTGAGTGCGGAGCAGAAGGCGAGTACCGCGCCGATCGTCTCGTCCCGGGAGCCCAACGTGATGCCCTGTGGCGCCAGGATCACGATGATCCCGCCGAGCGCGAGTGCCAGCGGCAGGATGATGCGCTTGTCGAACGCCTCTTTGCTGACGAACGGAGCCAGCGCCGCGACGAACACCGGGCCGGTATAGCCGAGCAGTTCGGCCACCGCGACCTTCGTCATATCGAGCGCGGTGAGGAAGAGCAGCCAGTTCACCGTCAGCAGGACGCCCTGGCCGGCCACGGAGAGCAGTTTGCGCCTCGACAGCGACGTGAGTTCGCCGAGACGCCCGCGGGCGATCATCCACACCAGCATCGCGATACCGGCGAACGCGACCCGGTAGAAGACCTTCACCGCCGAGGAGCCATCCGCCGCCCGCAGCACGAGGGGGATGGTGCCCCAGACGACGGCGGCCGCCGCGATGCGCAGCAGGCCGCCGAGGGAGTCCGAGCGTGTGTGCTCCGGTTGCGTCATCGGCCTAGCAGATCCGGGGCAGCTGTTCGCCGACGAGCATGTCCATGATGCGTCGGGCTCCGAACGAGGTGCGTACGTACACGCGCCCGGCGGGACCCTCCGCGACCGCGCCGATCACTGCGGCGTTCTCGCCGTAGCGCGACGCGCGCATGGCGGCCAGCGCGGCGTCCGCCTGATCCGCGGGCACGACGGCGACCATCTTGCCTTCGTTGGCGACCTGGTAGACGTCGTAGCCGAGCAGCTCGCATGCGCCGCGCACCTGCTCGTGCACCGGCACAGCGTCCTCCTCGACGGTGATCGACACGCCGGAGGCCGTTGCGAGTTCGTTGAGGCAGCTGGCCAGTCCGCCCCGGGTCGGGTCGCGGAAGCAGCGAACACCCGGCGCGGCGTCGAGCACGGCGCCAACCAGGCGGTTCAAGGGCGCGGCGTCCGAGACGATATCGGTGCCGAACGAGAGGCCTTCGCGCGTCGACATGACGGCGACGCCGTGGTCACCGAGCGTGCCGGAGAGCAGGACGACGTCGCCGGGGCGACAGTAGGAGCCGGACAGATCGACGCCGTCCCGCAAGACGCCCACACCGGCGGTGTTGATGTAGACGCCGTCGCCGTGTCCGCGTTCGACGACCTTCGTGTCGCCCGTGACGATGCGGACACCCGCCTCCGCGGCCACGTCGGCCATCGAGTCGAGTATCCGACGAAGGTCCGCGACGAGCAGGCCCTCCTCCAGGATGAAGCCGACCGAGAGGAACAGCGGCGTCGCGCCGGCCGTGGCCACGTCGTTGACGGTGCCGGCCACCGCGAGATGCCCGATGTCGCCGCCGGGGAAGAACAGCGGCGTCACGACGTACGTGTCGGTCGACATCGCGATGCGCCCCGGCGGGAGCGTCAGCGACGCGGCGTCATCCATGCGCAGCAGGGCGTCATCGCCGAACCGCGCGATGAAGACCTCCTCGATCAGCTCGCGCATCATGGTGCCGCCGCTGCCGTGGGCCAGCAGTATCCGGTCCGCTCGCATCGTGCCTCCCGTTGGGGTGTGCGTGAAGGTGGGGCCTTTAAGCCCTGCCGTAGTCGGTGTAGCGGTAGTAGGCCGCGCAGGATCCCTCGGAAGAGACCATGCACGGGCCGATGGGGTGCTCGGGGGTACAGCCCTTCGCGAAGAGCCGGCACTCGTAGGGCAGCGTGATCCCGCGCAGCACCTCGCCGCACTGGCAGCCGGGGATCTCTCTCGGCTCCTCGGGCGTGACGGGGAATCGCACGGCCGCGTCCCACTTCGCGAACTCGGGTCGGATCCCCAGACCCGTGCCGGGGATGACCCCGATCCCGCGCCACTCCGAGTCGCTCGGCTGGAACACCTCCGCCATGAGCCCTCGCGCGGTGGGGTTGCCGTCGCTCGAGACGCCCCGGCGGTATGCGATGTCGATGCTCGCCTCGCCGGCGGCGACCTGCCGCACCAGAGCGAGGATCCCCTGGAGCACGTCGACCGGCTCGAAGCCGGTGACCGCGCCCGGTACGCCGTAGCGTTCGGCGAGGAACCGGTACGGCTCGGGACCGATGATGGTGGAGACGTGACCAGGCAGGATGAAGGCGTCGATGGCCACCTGGGGATCGTTGACGATCGCTTCGAGCGCGAGCGGCACCGTCTTGTGTACTGAGAGCACCGAGAAGTTCTGGAGTCCCATGCGCGACGCGGTCTTGATAGCTGCCGCGACGGTCGGCGCGGTCGTCTCGAAACCGACACCGAGGAAGACCACCTGCATCCCGGGGTTGTCGTCCGCCAGCGCGACCGCGTCGAGCGGCGAGTAGACGACGCGTATGTCGCGTCCGTCGGCCTTCTCGCGGGAGAGCGAGCTGCGCGAGCCGGGGACCTTCATCATGTCGCCGAAGGTCGTGAGCGTGATACCGGGCTGACGGCCCAGCTCGATGGCCATGTCGATATCGCGGTTCGCGGTGACGCAGACCGGACAGCCGGGGCCGGAGAGCAGCGTGACGTTCTCCGGCATGAGATCGCGCAGCCCGTTGCGGGCGATCGAGACCGTGTGGGTGCCGCACACCTCCATGATCTTCATGGGGCGCGTCGCGGATGCCTTGATCGCGGCCGCGAGTCTGAGCGCGAGCTCCGGGTCCCGGAAGGGCGTGGAGGGATCGGGGGTCACGGCAGAGTCCCTACGCCGGGACGTCGGACGTCGTGGTCGCGGCGGCCTGTGCGGCCTGCGCGGACGCCTCGAGCAGTGCCGCGTCCTCCGCGTCGAGCGCCTCGCCCATCTCCTGGATGAGCGCCCACGACTCCGCGGCGAACTCCTCGTCGACGACTTGGATGGCGAAGCCGGCGTGCACGAGTACCCACGAGTCCATCTCAGCGTCGGGTACGAGATCGAGGCTCACGGTGCGCGTGACGCCGTGTATGTCGACCTGGGCGATGCGGTTCTCGCCGATCAAGACGACCTTGGCGGGGATTGCGAGGCACATCTGTGCGGGCCCTTCTCGGGCGGCGCCGATCCGGGCGCCGTGGATGAACGGACTTCGGTTATACCGCATCGCGGCGCGCGAGCGCCACGACGGCCTGACCGAACGAGATGCCGCCGTCGTTGATCGGCAGCGCCCGGGGCAGCAGCGGCGTGAGGCCGGCTGCTTCGACCCCGCGCAGGATGCCTGCGAGCAGGAGCCGATTCATCATGACGCCGCCGGACACGACCACGTGGCGCGCGCCGGACGCCTTCGCTGCGCCGCGGGCGATCTCGACCGCCATCGCTGCGACGCCGTTGTGGAAGCGCGCGGACACGACGGGGACGCTCACCCCCGCTGCGAGGTCGTCGAGCAGCGCCGAGACGACGGGAAGCGGGTCGATCACGACGGGGGAGGAGCTGCTCACATCGAAGTGGTACGCGCCGGTCTCGCCGGGGTCGGCCGCGGCCTCGAGCTCGATGGCCGGCTGACCCTCGTACAGGGCATCGGACCGCACGCCCGTGATGGCGGCGACCGCGTCGAAGAGGCGGCCCATGGACGACGTGAGAGGACTGTTGATTCCCTGGTCTGCCATTGCGAGGATCGTCGTGAGTTCGTCCGTTGCGAGCCCGCTGTGCAGGTTGATGAGACCGGGGTGGTCCAACAGCCCTCTGTCCAGCCCTGACAGCAAGCCCAGTGCCATGCGCGCGGGCCGACGCACCGCGGCAGCTCCGCCGGGCATCGGTACCGCCTTCAGGTGCGCGAACCGTTCGAAGTCGCGCCACGTCGAGATCAGCACTTCGCCGCCCCAGATCGTGCCGTCCGTGCCGTAGCCGGTGCCGTCGAACGCCAGCCCCACGACGGGCTCCCGGACGCCGTGCTCCGCCGCGACGGCGACGACGTGGGCGTGATGGTGCTGGACGCCCTCCGTCGGCAGCCCCAGCGACAGCGCGAACTTGGTCGAGAGGTACTCCGGATGCAGGTCGTAGGCGACAAGCTCGGGTTCGATCCGGAACATGCGTTGGTAGAGCGCCAGCGTGGACTCGTACTGCTCCAGCGTCTCGGCGTTCTCCATGTCGCCCACGTGCTGCGACACGAACGCGTAGGCGCCCCTCGTCAGGCAGAACGTGTTCTTCTGCTCCGGGCCTGCCGCGAAGACCTGCAGTCCCGCCGGTGCCGGCAGCCTCAGAGGGAACGGCGCGTACCCGCGCGAGCGGCGCACCATCTCGGTCTCGCCCGCGACGACGCGCACCACGGAGTCGTCGTACCGCGCGTAGATGCCCCTGTCATGCAGCAGGAAGCCGTCCGCGAGTGCCGCGAGCCGCGCGAGCGCCTCGGCGTTGTCCATCGCGATCGGCTCGTCGCTCAGGTTCCCCGACGTCATGACCAGCGGCCGCCCGAGGTCTGCGAGCAACACATGATGTAGCGGCGTGTACGGCAGCATGACCCCGAGTTCCGCCAGCCCGGGCGCGACAGAAAGGGCAAGGGCGGACATGGGGGCGGCTTCGCCGCCGCCGGCACCCCTTCGCGCGCTGTCCTCGGAGTGTCCATCGGCTTCGCCGACGAACACGCCTGCGGAGGCGCGCTGCGAGGTGCCGCCAGCGACTAGCGCCGCCTCGTGCGCGTCGCTAGCAGTGTCGAGTCGCCGGGCCAGCACGATCGGGCGGACGCTGCCTTCCAGGAGCGCCGCCTCGGCCTCGTCGATCACGCAGTGCTCGCGGGCTGCGGCGAGGTCCGGGAACATGACGGCGAAGGGCTTGCCCCAGCGGCGTTTGCGCTCGCGCAGGCGCGCGACCGCGACCTCGTTGGTCGCGTCGCACGCGAGATGGAAGCCGCCGAGCCCCTTGATCGCGAGGATGTCGCCGCCTTCGAGCATGAACCGGGCGGCTTGGAGGATGTCGTCGGTGCGTCCGTGCTCGGCTGCGGCGTCGTGGTGCGGGCGCGGGACGCGGTCCTTCGCCCAGTCCCACTCCCAGCCCGACGGCGCGCGTCCCTTCACGTTGAGGTAGAGCCGCGGCCCGCACACCGGGCATGCGTTCGGCTGAGCGTGGAACCGGCGGTTCGCCGGGTCGGCGTACTCGGCGGCGCACGCGTGGCACATCGGGAAGCCGCGCATGGTGGTCTTCGGCCGGTCGTACGGCACGTCCTCGATGATGGTGAAGCGCGGGCCGCAGTTCGTGCAGTTCACGAAGGGGTAGCGGTGCCTGCGGTCGCCCGGGTCGCGCAGCTCCGCGAGGCATGCCGGGCACGTGGCGATGTCGGGGGAGACGAGCGTCATCGCGCCATCGGCCGCCTCCGACTCGCGGATCGTGAAGTCGGCGAAGCCCTCGGGCTCGACCGGCGTCACGTCGACCGTCTCGACGACCGCCTGCACTGGCGCGAGCTCGCGGACCTCCCGGGCGAACGTTGCGATGGCGTCGGGGTCGCCCTCGACCACCGCGAACACGCCCTCGGAGGTGTTGTTGACCCAGCCGGTGAGCGCGTGCGACCGCGCGAGGCTGTAGACGAAGGGGCGGAAGCCCACGCCCTGGACGACGCCGGTGATGCGCAGCCGGGCGGCGCTCACGGCCTCTGCACGGCCCCCCGGACGCGCTGCCCGTCAGCCACGAACTTGTTGTTCATCGACACGAACAGCGAGTAGGCCTGGTCCATGAGCTCCATGGTGCGCAGGGCGGTCGCGGCATCGAGGGCCTCGATCTCCTCGCGGTACTGCGTGTCGTGGATGAACGCGTTGCGCACCTCTCGGATGCGCCGCCAGCGCTTCGGGAAGTCGCGGAAGCCCATCTCGAGAGCGGCGGCCTCGAACTCCTCGCCGGTGAGCTGGGGGAAGAGTCTGCCGATGCGCTGGCCCACCGCGCGCACGTTGTCGAGCACCATCGAGCGCACCGCGACATCGGCGCCATGGGCTCCCATGATGCGGTCGAGCATGTCCTCGAGGAGTGTCTCGAGGAACGTGGCTCCCAGTATGACGACGATCTCCCACTCGGATTCGGCGTGGTACTTGCGGATCCGCTCGTCGAGATGGCCGAGGCGTTCGTTCGGGAAGGAGCGCCTCTCGACGCCCGCCGTGCCGCAACGCGGGCACGGGGTGTTCGCGTCGGCCATGACGAGTGCGCCGGAGAGGTTGCCGCAGACCGGGCACTCCCAATACAAGGGCGCCTCGGCGAACGGCACGTAGGTCAGCGTGGCGGTGGCGCGGTGCTTCGTCTTCATGCGCCGATTGTAGCCATAACACGCGAGCCCCGTCGCGCCTGTTCGGGAGGCGTACGGGGCTCGCGGTGAGGGAGGTGGTCGGTTCTACGAAGCGGCGGGGGCCTCCGTGTTGGGCCGCTTGCGCCTGAGCGCGAGCCCGATCAAAGCTGCGACTGCGAGCGTGATCGCACCGCCCACAACGCCAGCGACGCTCGTTCCGGCGTCGACCGAGGGCCACGCGGGTGCGGCCTCTTCGCCGGCGGGCTCAGCGGCCGACTTGAAGCCGTAGTCGGGCATGAACGCCGTCCTCTCCTGCAGCGAGGCCGATGCAGCGTGGACCGCCTCGCCCGCCGAGCCCTCGATCTCGAGCTTGCCGGCGACCTTCTCCATGGACCACTCGAGCCCGTCGGGGTTGACCGACGCGAACCAGGACAGCGCGCCGCCCGCCACGACGGCGGCTATCGCAAGGCCTATCAGGACGGGCTTCAGTCGCACGCCCGACAGTGCCTTGCGCTCCGAGATCCGCGCGAGCATGTCCGGCTGCGCGGCCATCACGAAGAGCACGACGCCCGCGGTCACCAGCCCCTCCACGATCCCGATCGCGAGATGGATCGGCTGCATCGCAAGGACGAACGCCGAGAACGGCAGCTCGCTGATGCCCGATGCGACCGTCTCCAGCACCACGCCGAACGCTCCGAGCTGGAGGCCGACGGTCACGGCGGCAAGGCTGGCGGCGATGACGCGACCGCGCGTCGGCGCCGCCCCCGCGATCGTGCGGTAGACGAAGGGGAGAGCGATGAACGCCGGGAAGAAGCCGAGGTTGAAGATGTTGGCGCCCAGCGCCAACAGGCCTCCGTCAGCGAAGAAGAGCGCCTGCACGCCGAGCACCGAGGCCATGACGAGGAAGGCGGCCTCGGGTCCGAGCAGAAGCGCCAGTATCAGACCCCCGCCGAGGTGACCGCTCGAGCCGGTCCCGGGAATGGTGAAGTTGATCATCTGCGCCGCGAAGATGAAGGCGCCGGTGACGCCCATGAGCGGTACCTTGCCCTGGTCGGACTCCTCGCGGACCTTCTTCGCGCAGTAGACCGTGGTGGCGGCAGTGGCGACCCAGAGCGCGCCGCCGACCGCCGGGGATATCAGTGCGTCGGCCATATGCATGGTCTGGTCTTCTCCAGAGTGGGACGGGCTGCGCGTATCCGCGGGGTGCTACCGTTGCAGAATCCGTGCTACGATTCTGATCGACCGTAGCGACGGCAAAAGGCCACGTCAAGCGTATCGGAACGATTCGCACGAACTCATGCGAGCGTGCCATCCAGGTGCTATCCGGGCAGTATCGGCGTAGCACGAACAGCACACGAAGGGGCCACGGGGATGCCAGACATCGTCAGATTCGGGATCTCGGCCGACGAGCGCCTTGTCCAGCGCTTCGACGCGCTCATCGCCGACAAGGGCTACGTCAACCGGTCGGAGGCCGTGCGCGACCTCATCCGCAACGCGCTCGTCGAGGAGCAGTGGAGCAGTGGCGACGCGGAAGCGGTCGGCACGGTCACCCTTGTCTACGACCACCACTCCACGGACCTGGCCGACAAGCTCACCGAGCACCAGCACTCACACCATCAGTCGATCGTGTCCACGCTGCACATCCACCTGGACGCGCACCACTGCCTCGAGGTCGTCGTCATGCGGGGGCCGTCCGCCGAGATCAAGCGGATCGCCGACGAGCTCATCGGCACCAAGGGGGTCAAGCACGGCAAGTTCGTGGCGACGACCACCGGCGTCGGCATCGACTGACGGCGGAGCAGCCCATGCCGTCCATCGAACAGGGCCTCTACCAGCTCGGGCAGCTGGACAGGCTCGCGTACCAGGACACGGCCGTGCACCGGCTTGACCCGCGCGCGAAGGTCCTGACGACACTCGTCTTCCTGGTGTGCGTGGTCTCGTTCGGCAAGTACGACGTGCTTCCGCTCCTGCCGTTCGTGCTGTTCCCCCTGGTCATAGCGAGCCGGGGCGATCTTCCCATCGGGTTCCTGATGCGCAAGGTGCTGATCGTGGCGCCGTTCGCCGTGGTCATCGGGATGTTCAACCCGATCCTCGACCGCACGGTGGTCGGCCAGCTGGGCGGCCTGGCGATCACCGGCGGCTGGGTCTCGTTCGCCTCGATACTGCTGCGTTTCTCGCTCACTACGATCGCCGCGCTCGCGCTTATCGGGACGACGAGCTTCACGGGCGTGTGCATGGCCATCGAGAAGCTCGGCGCGCCCGACGTCTTCGCCACCCAGATGCTGCTGCTCTATCGGTACATATTCGTGCTCGGCGAAGAGGGCATGCGCATGACGCGGGCCCGGGCCCTGCGCTCCTTCGACGGGCGCGGCATGGGCCCGCGGGTCTACGGTCAGATGATGGGGTCGCTGCTCCTGCGGACCTATGCGCGCGCTCAGCGCATCTACCTGGCGATGCTGTGCCGTGGGTTCGACGGCCACGTGCGCGTTCGCGCGCGCCTGCGCTTCACCGGCCGCGACGCCGCCTTCGTGCTCGGTTGGTCCGCCGCGTTCGTGTTACTGCGCCTGTACAACGTCCCGCTGCTCGTGGGACAGATCGTCACGGGAGTGCCCTCATGAGCCATCACACGCTCGACGTCACCAACCTCGGCTTCGCCTACCCGGACGGCACGGTGGCGCTGACCGGGGTCAGCTTCCATCTAGGGCACGGCGAGTCCGTGGCTATCGTGGGCGCCAACGGGGCGGGCAAGTCGACGCTGCTCATGCACCTCAACGGCTTCCTGAGCCCCTCGAAGGGGGAGGTCCGCATCGGCGGCCTGCCGGTCACGAAGCACACCGTCAAGGACATCCGAAAGACCGTGGGCATGGTGTTCCAGGACCCCGACGACCAGCTCTTCATGCCGACGGTCGCTGAGGACGTCGCCTTCGGGCCGATGAACCTGGGGCTCTCGCCCGAGGAGATAGACGCGCGCGTGGACGAGGCGCTCTCCCGCGTCGGTTCGCTCGCGCTCAAGGACCGGCCCCCGTACCGGCTGTCGGGCGGGGAGAAGCGTGCGGTCTCGATCGCGACCGTGCTCGCCATGTCACCGAGCATGCTCGTCTTGGACGAGCCGTCGTCGAACCTTGATCCCCGAGCGCGCCGGCGTCTCATCGCCCTACTGGCGACCTTCGAGCACACGAAGGTCATCGCCACCCACGACCTCGATCTGGCGCTCGACCTGTGCGAGCGGACCATCGTCATGAGCGGCGGGACCGTGACGGCCGACGGGCCCACCCGCGAGATCTTCTGCGACGACGCCCTGCTCGAAGCCAGCGGGCTGGAACGACCACTGGCGCTGCAGGCCTGCCCGGTCTGCGCCCGGGCATAGCGAAGGACCTCGGCCGCAGCCGAGGTCCTTCGAGGGATTCGAGGGAGTCGCTGCCGATGGTGCCGGCCGCGACGGGTGCTAGACGAGCTCGACCGTGACGCCCTCCGCGGGCGCAGCGCCGTCCAGCCGGTCGATGGCCTTCTCCAGTTTCACTCGGGCCTCGCCGAGCAGGACGGTCGCTTGAGCGAGCTCGACGCTCGCATCGTGCTTCTTGCCGGTGTCGGCGACGTGATGCAACTCCTCTATCCACTCCTGTGCCATGCCGAGCATCTTCTCGGTGTGCGTGATGGACATCCGTAGTTGGTCGACGTTGATACCGCTCTCACACATCGTCCTCAGTCCGCCTCTCTGCGAACGGGGCTTGTCAGCCTATCCAGGGTCCGAGCTCTTCGATGAGGCGCTTCTTCGGCATCGCGCCGACGAGTTTCTTGACGACCTGACCCCCCGAGAAGACGAGCAGCGTCGGGATCGACAGGATGTCGAAGCCGGTCGCGGTCGAGGGGTTCTCGTCGACGTTGAGCTTCCCGATGACGATCTTGCCCGCGTACTCGACAGCCAGTTCCTCGAGCAGCGGTTCCATCATCCGGCAGGGGCCGCACCACGGGGCCCAGAAATCCAAGACGACAGGGACGGCGCTCTTCAGGACCGACGCCTCGAATCCGGCGTCCGTGACCTGTATCAGGTTCTCACTCACGGCCGTACGCTCCCTTCGGTGGGGGGTGTGAAAGCGCCGGCGGCGCGCCTCCGTATCCTACAACGTACAGACGCCGCTATCGACGTGTCGGAGCGCCTCGAACGCCGCGGTGGCGCCCTGACCCGCTGCGGTGACGACCTGTTTCAGGGGAGTGTCGGTGACGTCGCCCGCCGCGAAGAGTCCCGGTACCGAGGTCATGCACGACGAGTCGATCTTCACCCAGCCCGCTCCGGAAAGATCGACGAGCCCCGAGACGAGTTCACTGTTCGGATGGACCCCGATGAACTCGAAGACGCCGTCGAGCGGTAGGAGCTGGTCGGCTTCGCCCGCAGTGGATTGCAGCCGGACGCCGCTGACGCGGCCCTCATGCCCCGTGATCTCGATCGGGATGCGTGACAAGACGAGTTCGATCTTCTCGTTCGCGATCGCGCGCTCCTGGATGCACTTCGTCGCGCGAAGTTCGTCACGCCGGTGGATGAGATAGACCTTCTCGGCGAACTTCGTGAGGAAGAGCGCCTCTTCGACGGCCGCATCGCCACCGCCGATGACAGCGACGGTCTTGCCGCGGAAGAGCGCTCCGTCACACGTGGCGCACCAAGATACACCGCGACCCGTGAACTCGGCCTCACCGGGTACTCCCAGCTTGCGGGGGATCGACCCGGTGGAGAGGATGACCGTCCGGGCCGGGTACTCCTCGCCGTCGTCGCAGCTCAGGATGAAACCGCCCGACTCCTCGCGGATCCTCTCGACGCGGACGAACGTATGGAAGCGAGCCCCGAACTTCTCGGCATGGGCGTGCATGAGCTCACCGATACGGGAGCCGTTGAGGCCCTCCGGCATGCCGGGGTAGTTCTCGATCCAGTCGGTGGTGATGATCGCGCCGCCGGGAAGCTGGCTCTCGAACACCACGGTGTTCGCCCGGGCGCGGGCGCCGTAGAGCGCCGCGGTCAGCCCCGCAGGGCCGCCGCCCACGATGGCGATGTCTATGACCTCGTTCACAGCGTTCCTCCGTTGAGCTTGACCGGCTGGCCCGCGGCAGTGGCGTCCTTCTTGACCTGGTCGAGCATCGTCCGCGCGCGGCCGAGCGTGTCGAGTTGACGCGAGTTGTTCTGCGTGAGGCGGATGACCTTCTCGAACTGGTTCGCCGCCTTCTGGTACTGCTTGGGTTTGGAGTCCAGATAGAAGACGCCGAGGTTGAAGTTCGCGTTGACGTGGCTGGGGTCCTGGCGCAGGACGGCCGTTGCCTCTTGGATCGCGGTCTCGATCCGACCAGCGCGGAAGTAGGCCGTGGCGAGGTCGTTGCGGGTGTCGGTGTCGCTCGGCGCGAGCTTCAGCAGCGTCTCATAGTGCTGGATCGCGTAGGGGAGGAACGCGATGTTCGACTCCGATAGCTGGTCGTAGAGGATGGCGACCTGTCGCTGGGAGTCCGCGTCCTTCGGGTTCGTCTGCAGTTTGTAGAGCAGGGTCAGCACCTGTTGCTGTTCGAGCGGTAGCTGGTCCACGAACTCCGGAGGCAGGGCGGCGATGCCGCTCGAGGACCGGTTCGGCGCGAACGGGCTGAACGCCATGAGGTAGATGATCGCCGCGAAGACGGCGAGCGCGATGGACAGGATGGTCAATGGCACCCGGTAGCGCTGGAACGGACGGATGATGAAGCGCCGCGCGAACGTGTCCTGGTTCTCGATCCGTTCCACGGTGATGCCGTAGGTCTGCGCCTTGAGCAGCATGTTCAGATCGTTGGTCACGAGCGTGAGCTGCTCGCAGCCCTCCGTGCTGGCCTGAAGGGCGATGGCGAGGATCCGGTCGTCCGCGTTGCGCGCGGAGAGGCCTTCGGGCAAGGCGTTCTCGTTGCCCAGAGCGACGACCCGCAGGCGGCCGCCGTTGGGCATGTCCACGCCGGCGGCCAGGCTGCCGACTTCGGAGAGCTCGAACAGCATGCGGCTGATCTCACGGCCCTTGTAGCGAAGCTCGGCGTCGACGCGCGCCGTCTTGAGCTTGTCGATCTCGGACAGGACGGTGTCCGGGATGACGACGAGGGCGTCCGGGAAGTCGTTGATCGCCTCCGGCTGGGAGAGCAGAACGTTCGTGTCGATGACGACGGTGCGCACGAGCTTCACCGATCCTGTTCCGTATCGTCGTGTGGGCGCACACCGGGTAGCCGGCATGACGCCGCGTCGCGTAAGAGTGTATACCGCTCGGCCGGACCCCTCATCCGATCGGCGTGGTCACCGTCTGCTCGATGGTGAACGGCGTCGACAGCGGCTTCCCGCCTATGAGCGCGATCGTGGGACCGATCACCCACGTGCCGCTCACGGCGATCTGAGCCGTGACCGTGACGCTGGCTGCGGTCTGTCCGTAGGCCAGCACTCGGAGTCCGGACTGCTGCGCTGCCTGCGCGACGGTCGGCCAGCCCGAGTCGGCTGTCCGTGTCTTCTTGGCCACCTGCGCGGCTTGGAAGGACATCGTCCTGGTGCGATCCTCCACCGTGTAGGCGCCGACCAGCCACTTCCCGATATCGTTGACCCCCGTCACCGCTATAAGGATGACGAGTGCGATCTTGATCCACTTGAGCATGCTGGGCCTTTCCCGGGCCGGGGGCCGACCGATCACGACGCATCAGCGTGTGTCGGCAGCCTTCCTCAGTCGGTCGAGAGCGTCCGGACCTCTCCGTGTTATGTACCAGAGCAGGGCGACTAAGACCACGATGACACCGAGCAGTATCGCCAGGCGGTCGATGTATGACGCGCGAACGGTGGCGTCACCCGAAGCGACCGTCAGCCGGCCTGCTGCAAGATCGAAGTGCACCGCGCCCGAAAGCGACGTCCCCATCTCGACCGCCACGGACTGGATGTTCTCGCCGGGCAAGGCCAGGAATGTGATCTCGGAGCCGCGCTTGAGATGAAGACCCTTGGGCCGCATGCGCAGCGTCAACAGCATCGGGCGGTCCGTGGCGTTGTTGATGCTCACCGGCACGCGACCGGCGTTGCCCGACAGTGTGACGTTCGGGACGGCCAGCGTTGCCTTGGACAGCACGCTCCACGCTCGCTCGTCAGCGGCGGCCGAGAACGCGGCACCCCGCTCGACTGCTCCGGACGTGTCGATGCTCCACGCCGCGCTCTCGGCGACGAGCAGCGCCCGTACGGCCGTCTCGGCGTCCGCATCCGCCGGGCCTACCGCCTCCTGGAGCGCCATTACGCGCTCGCGCGCAGTGGCCACCGCGCTCCAGTACGGGGCGATCGTCACGGAGGCGGTGGAGGCCGGCAGCACCACCGTGGTCCCCGACGTCACCATGGATGCGGCTTCGGGAGCATCGACAAGGGTGACCCACCCCGTCCGCGCCAGCACGGCGAGCAGCGCCTGGAGATCGTTCACGGAGGTTCGAGACCCGGGGCCGACGTCCACGACAGCCACGACGGGAGCACTCCTCGACGGCCTGGTCGTCAGCCGGGCGAACAGGTGGCCGAGCGCGGCGCGCCCGTCACCCGCCGGTCCCGCGAAGAGTCCCGACGCGACGGGGTCGAACACGAGCGCGGTCGCCGTCGAGTCGACGATCGCGTAGGCTCCCGGGCTCGCGGAGGACTCCTTGTTCTTGGAGACCGAGCGCACGGAGCCGGGAGCGAGCAGCACGAAGGTGGTCTGGCGCGCCGCGAGTGCGGCGAGGGCCGCGCGGGGCAGCGCGTCGCCGTGGACTGCTGCCCCGGCGGTGGTCACAGCCCCGAGCGTCTCGCTCGTCACCGTGGCGCCGAGCGAGAGTTGCAGGGCGAGGTCATCGATGGCGCCTATGGCCTCAAGGCCGTCGCAGGCGGGGTCCGCGTAGCCCACGCCAACCAGGGTCAGCGCGTCGGAGCGTAGTGTCTGACGCAACGATGCGAGCGTCGATGCGGCGGCGGCGCACGGTGCGGCGTCCTGTGTCACGGGGGCCGTGCCGGTCTGATCAAGAGAGTAGCCGTCGGCGACCTGACGCAGTTCATCGAGCACGATCGGCGGCAGGGCGGCCGTGAGGTGCAGATCGGGCCTCAGCGCGGACAGGCGGGCAAGCGCGTCGATCTCGGATCGTATCGATGGCTCCTGGGCTGGATCGATGACGAAGCGTCCCATGGGATCGGACATCGGAAGTGCGGCGAACCGGACGACGATGGCGACGGGGAGAGGCTCCCGGTCCGGGCCCACCACGTAGAGCGGCTCGCTCACGACGACGGCCGCGGAGCCGGTCGCGCGGACACGGGCCTCGAGTGTCCAGACGCCCTCCTTCATGCGGACCGAGGACAAGTCGCGCTGGAAGCTGAACTGATACGCTCCCGGGTCGAGCCGCCCCCGCGTCTGGGTGCTCTGGTAGACGGTCGTGCCGTCGGCCGCGAGCAGACGAAGGCGGACGGTCATGCCGCTTATCTGTCGCGGGAGGGCCACGGAGACTTCGGCGCCCAGCGTGCCCTGAGTGGTAGTGAGTCCCTCGATGCGCCGCAGGACGACCCGTGGCGCGGACGGTTCTGCCGGCGCGGCCCACGCTCCGGCCGCCGCTCCCATGATCAGGGCGGCGCCCAAGAGGGCGGCGGCTAGCCTCATGTGTGCTGTCGGAGAGGGGTGGCGCACGGTTCGCCCCCAGGAGCGACGATGTAGGCATGGCGGCCCCGCGAGACCGCCGTTGCGACGCGCGGGCAGGGGGGACGGGTACTATACCGAACACACAGTCAACGAGACCACAGTACCGCAATCCCTCGACAAAGGCGGTCGTCGCATGTCCGCACAGCCCGAGAACCTCGATCAGACCCCGGACGAACTCCCGCTGATACCGCTGCGGGACCTCATCCTGTTCCCGAACCTCGTCGTGCCGCTCTTCGTCGGCCGTGAGCGCTCGATCGTCGCGCTCGAGGAGGCTATGCGCGGCGGCCACCAGGTCGCGCTCGTGACCCAGAAGCACGCGGAGACCCAGGATCCATCCCCTGAGGACATGTACGAGATCGGCTGCGTCGCCAACGTCTTGCAGGAACTCAAGCTGCCGGACGGCACCGCCAAGGCGCTGGTCGAGGGCGTCAAGCGCATCCGCATCAAGGAGTTCATCGGTTCGGACCCGTACCTCAAGGTGAAGGTCGAGTTCATCGAGGAGGTCGGCACCGCCGACGTCGAGACGCAGGCGCTCATGCGGGCGCTCGTGACCGACTTCGAGAAGGCTGCCGAACTCGGCAAGCCGATACCGCAGGAGGTCCTGATGGCGGCCGGCTCGATCGAGGAGCCCGGCCGCCTCGCTGACTTCATCGCGTTCCACCTCAACCTCAAGGTCGACGAGAAGCAGGTGATCCTCGAGGCCATCGAACCGAAGACCCGCCTCGAGAAGGCCGGGGCGTTCCTTCGCAAGGAGCTCGAGATCCTCGAGCTCGGCAGCCGCATCCAGAGCCGCGTCAAAGACCAGATGACGAAGTCCCAGCGGGAGTACTTCCTGCGCGAGCAGCTCAAGGCGATCCAGCAGGAGCTCGGTCAGTTCGACGAGGTTCAGGCCGAGATCGACGAGTACAAGGAGCGGATCCGCACCGCGGGGATGCCCGAGATCGTCGAGGAGAAGGCGCTCAAGGAGCTCGGCCGCCTCGAGAAGATGCCTCAGGCTGCCGCCGAGACCGGCGTCATCCGCACGTATCTCGACTGGCTGGTCGGATTGCCGTGGACGGCGATGGACGACGAGAGGCTCGACCTCCTCGAGGCCCAGTGCGGCCTCGACGAGGACCACTACGGACTCGAGAAGGTCAAGGAGCGCGTGCTCGAGTATCTGGCCGTGCACAAGCTGACCGACAAGATGCGCGGCCCCATCCTGTGCTTCGTCGGCCCTCCCGGCGTCGGGAAGACCTCGATCGGCAAGTCCATCGCGCGATCACTGGGCCGCAAGTTCATCCGCATGTCACTCGGTGGCGTGCGCGATGAGGCCGAGATCCGCGGGCACCGCCGCACCTACGTGGGCGCGCTTCCGGGCCGCATCATCCAGTCGATCTCACAGTCCGGAACGCGCAACCCGGTCTTCATGATGGACGAGGTGGACAAGGTGGGGGCCGACTTCCGAGGCGACCCGACATCCGCGCTGCTCGAAGTACTCGACCCTGAGCAGAACAACAGCTTCCAGGACCACTATCTGGAGGCGCCGTTCGACCTGTCCGACGTCATGTTCATCACGACGGCGAACCTGCTCGACACGATCCCGCCTGCGCTGCAGGACCGCATGGAGGTCATCCACTTCCCTGGATACACCGAGGACGAGAAGCTCCATATCGCGCGTCAGTACCTGGTTCCGAAGCAGGTGAAGGAGCACGGCCTCACGCCGGGCAAGCTCGAGATCGACGATTCCGCGCTCCACGAGATCATCCGGCGCTACACCCGCGAAGCCGGTGTCCGCGGGATCGAACGGCAGGTGGCTTCGATCTGTCGACAGGTCGCGCGCAAGGTCGTCGAGGGGCACAAGGGCAAGACGCGCGTGACGGTCCGCAACGTTCAGAAGTATCTGGGGCCGGCGCGCTTCAGCTTCGGCATGGCCGAGGAGCGCGACGAAGTAGGCGCCGCGACGGGGCTGGTGTGGACCGAGGCCGGCGGCGACGTCATCTTCGTCGAGGCGACGACGATGACCGGTAAGGGCGAGCTGACGATGACCGGCCAGCTCGGCGACGTGATGCGAGAGTCCGCGCAGGCCGCGCTCTCCTACATACGCGCCCATGCGAAGGAGCTCGGGATCGACGAGGCCTTCCACGAGAAGCTCGACATCCACATCCACGTTCCGGCCGCCGCCATACCGAAGGACGGCCCTTCCGCCGGCATCACGATGGCCACGGCCATGGCGTCGGCGCTCATGCGCTGCCATGTCCGCAGGGATGTGGCGATGACGGGTGAGATCACCCTGCGCGGCAACGTCCTGCCGATCGGTGGCCTCAAGGAGAAGTTGCTCGCGGCACACCGAGCGGGCATCAAGACGGTCCTCATCCCGAAGGAGAACGTCCGCGATCTCGAACTGCTCCCGCCCCACGTGCGCGACGAGATGGAGATCGTCCCCGTCGACCACATGGACCAGGTCCTCGACCGCGCACTGGTACCCGGGTGCGACGGAAGGTCAGCCTCGGCGAAGCGCTCGAAAGGGTCGCCGCGCGTTTCCAACTCCTGACACCCGCACGAGAGCGTCTCTAAGAAACCACTCATCCTCTGGTATGAATTCGCCCAACGGGGGCTTACCGGCGCATTCGCGAGGGGGTATAACGCCCAGCAGGGGCAAGGTGTACCACGGCTTTCGGGGTGCACTACATACTGTGAATTCGGGAGACTGCGATCCGCCGGTGTGCATGACGGTCACGAGTTTGACCGGCGGGGAGTCAATCGTGAGACCGGCCCGAGGCGGCCGGTCTTCTGCGTCCTCATACCTGTAGCAGCCGGCCGCGGCGAGTAGATGCGACGCTGGCGCGTCGCGGACAGGGGGATGAGGACGATGGCGCTCTCGAGGCCGCACGTTCGATGGATCCGCAAGTGGTTGGCGGCGCTCACGGCCATGGTGCTCGTGTTCGCCATGACCGGTCCTGGCGTCGTCGCGGTCGCGTACGCGATCGATGCGCCTGCTCCGGAGCAGGCCGCACCCGCGCCCGATCCGGCACCAGCGCCAGACCCTGCGCCTGATCCGGCACCGGCGCCCGACCCTGCGCCGCCGGCAGACCCGGCACCGGCACCCGATCCGGCACCCGCGCCTGATCCCGCGCCGCCGGCAGACCCGGCACCGGCGCCCGACCCTGCGCCGCCGGCAGACCCGGCACCGGCGCCCGATCCGGCACCCTCGGAGGAGCCCGCACCCGTCACCGTCACGGCTGCCGCGCTGGATATGGGCGTCGTCGTGTCGAGCACGACCGCGCTGAACAGTCCTTCGGGCGACGGCGTACAGCCGACGATAGTGGACGGCAACCCGAGTCTGGTTGCGGGCGACTTCAGGATTCCGGATGGCGTGCCCGGCGCCGGGGCCATCTCCTCCGGCACCCAGACATACTCGTTCCTGCACCATGGCACGTCGGTGAGCATCACCATCACTGTGAGCACCGGCACCTACGGACCGGTGTTCGCGTGGACGTCCACTGCGCCCGTCACCTACATGGTGGTCAAGGGCGGTCCGAACGCCAACGTATACAGCGCGTTCGGCACGGACGGGAGCTACCACGACACGCTCATGCACAGCCCGCCATCCGGCACGGAGTGTGACGGCAGCCAGTGGGCCGGCCTCAGTCATATCGACGTCCGCTTCGCCGATGAGCCCGACTTCTGCTCGCACATCCAAGCCAAGAAGTTCCACGACCTGGACGCAGACGGCGTGCAGGAGACCGGCGAGCCCTGGATCAGTGGCTGGCCGTTCGTTCTGACGCAGTACACAGACAGCACGTACACAACGGTAGTGAAGACGATCACCAAGACCACCGATTCGAACGGTCTCGTGTTCTTCAGCCACGACGATACCGACCCCTCGAAGCGGGTCGTCGACGACGGCTACTACAAGTTGGCGGAGGGCGCAGCTCCCGCCGGTGAGACCTGGATCTGTACGAAGAGCGGCATCACAAGTGGATTCCAGCTCGGGCATTCCGAGACGAAGGATTGCGGAGTCTTCGGGAACGCACAGGTGTCCAACGAGATCTCCGGCCACAAGTTCAACTTCGATGGCGGAGCCGGCCTCAACAACTGGACCATCAAGCTCTACAAGGAAGGCACCGCAGCCTCGGTCGCCTCGACGATCACCAAGTCCGTCGACGGCCTTCCCGGCCACTGGGCCTTCTACGACCTCGAGCCCGGCAAGTACTACGTGCAGGAAGAGATGGAGACCGGCTGGGTGCAGAAGTCCGCGCCGATCTATGACAGCGCCGCTGACGCCGCCACCATCGGCCACACCACCCACCTGACCGACCTGGACTTCAAAAACGACGAGGTCGTCGACAACGAGATCTCCGGCCACAAGTTCAACTTCGAGGGCGGGGCCGGCCTCAACGGCTGGACCATCAAGCTCTACAAGACAGGCACCATCGGTTCGGTCGCCACGACGGTCACCAGATCCGTCGACGGCCTTCCCGGCCACTGGGCCTTCTACGACCTCGAGCCCGGCGACTACTACGTCGAGGAGGCCATGGAGACCGGCTGGGTGCAGAAGTCCGCGCCGATCTATGACAGCGCCGCTGACGCCGCCACCATCGGCCACACCACCCACCTGTACAACCTGGACTTCACCAACGAGGAGCTCGCGGTCGTTCAGGTCGTGAAGTTCAACGACTTCAACGGTGATGGCATCTTTGACGCCCCTGAGCCGGGTCTCGTACGCGAATTCACACTGACGGGGCCCGCGGGGGCCGATACGGCGACGTTCACTGCGTTGACCGACTCGTCCGGCAACCTGTCGTTCGAGAACCTGATGCCCGGTACGTACAAGCTCACCGAGGCCTCCGAGACGGGCTGGTACCAGTCGACGAGCGAGGTCCCGGTCGAGTTCACGCTGGTCGGCGGGCAGACCAAGCGCGTTGTGGTCGGCAACACCCAGTTCAGCGATCTCAACGGCGTCAAGTTCAACGACCTCAACGGCGACACCATCAAGGCGATCGGCGAACCCCTGCTCGCCGGCTGGACCATCAATCTCTACAGGCACAGGGATATCAGAGAGCTGTTCCAGTCCCTCCCGATGCTGGCTGCCAGCGGCGAAGAGAGCCCGTCGGTCCCAGCGGACTATGTGTTCGTTGCCTCTACCACGACCGGACCCGGCGGTGCCTACTCGTTCGGGAACCTCAAGCCGGGGCTGTACTTCCTCACTGAGGAGATGCAGACGGGCTGGGTTCGCACGGTCAGCCCTGAGCCCGTCACCGTCACGGGCGGTTCTTCCACCCAGGACCTCGACTTTGGCAACCAGGAGCCGTTCATCGGTTTCGACGAGCCGGATCTCTGGATCCACAAGTCGGTCACGCCAACGATCGCGGACCCGGACGAGATCCTCACCTACACGCTGGTCTACGGCAACGACGGCAAGGCCTCGGCCACCGACTTCCAGATCGTGGACGACTACGACGAGCGCTACGTCGACGTTGTCGACGCGGCTGGGGGCACCGTGTCGGGCGGCAAGATCACGTGGAACCTCACAGGCCCGCTCCTCCCCGATGCCTCCGGGACCATCGTCTACAAGATGAGGGTCAAGAGCGACGTGGCGGACGGCACGAAGATCGACAACACCGTCAAGATCGACTTCCCGGATGATCCGACGATCGACAAGACTCCGGTCGACAACGTGGACAAGGCGCGCGTGGTCGTGACGCTGCCGTTCCTGCCGTTCACCGGCATCGACCTCTACCTGCTGCTGCTCGCGGCGGGCGTGCTCGCGCTTGCAGGCGTGGTACTTCGACGCGTCTCGCACCGCGTGGCATAAGGACGACAAGCCCGGCGCACCCCGCCGGTCCTTGCCCCCGGAGGGCGGGTCATCTCCTCGGAGACGACCCGCCCTCCACCATGTCCGGGGTCATCCACGGCATCCGATGGCGGTCACCGAGAACGGCGGAGGGGCCCCACCGCGACTCGCGCGGGGAGGCCCCTCCAACCGGTCCTTGCCCAGGACAGCTAGTTCGCGTACGTGCTCATGTTCGTGGGCGGGATGGCCTCGCCCCAGTCAAGCGCGCCATCGTCCTGCCAGTCGATGATGTGCCAGATCTCGTGGTTCATGATCCTGGAGAGAGTGGCCGTGTGGGTCGGGCTGACGACGATCCGCCCGCTGGTGTAGTAGGAGATGGCCTGGTATCCCATGGCATCTCCCATGCTGACCGTCGCGTTGCTGAGGTAGCGCGGATACTGCGCCTTGAGCCCGTCGAGGATCGTCTGCGCGAGAGCGGCCTCGTCGACGACCGGAGCCGTGGGGGCGACCGGGGCTGCGACGATGGCCAGCGGGGCGACGGGCGCCGTGGCGACCGGGCGCCGTGCGACCTTGCGGCGACGCACGACGCGGTGATGATGGTGGCGGACCCTGCGGCGCTTGATGACGCGCTTCACACGGCGCCGCCTGGTGTAGGCGGCGAACGGGGCGCTCTTGGAGGCCGCGATCGATGCACCGCTGGCGACCGGGGTTCCGGAGCCGGCGAGCGGCAGGACCAGGATCGCCAGGAGGAGAGCGGCGATCATCGTGGTGGCCAGCGACTTGATCGTGTACTTCATGGTGCGCCCCTTGAGAACCTGACACGAGACGAGACCCGGGAGCGCTCCGTCGCATCTTGCCTTCGGAGCACCCGGGTCTCGACTTATTCGAGTCCTGGTTCTCTACCTCGGCGGTCCGGCTGTCGTGGGAGGCTTGGATTCCGCCTCCGGTAGACCCGTGACTTTGCGACGCCCGCTTTCGCGGGCTGTGCCTTTTTCGGGGAGCACCCGTATTCATCTCGCTGTCAATGTGCCTTACATCACACACTATCGGCACCGACGTGGCGAACCCTTATAGGGTCGGACGGTTCTCGCTTATAGAAGGTCCATGATTACGATGAACGGCAGCAGCACACGCCGAAAGGGGCCGTCGGGTGCCCGGCCGGTCGGCGCCACTGCACGACCAGACCGCCGGATGACCCGGCGGTGTTCGCATCCTTCAGCGCGAGCTGCTAGCGGTAGCTCGCGGCGTTGCTCGGCGGTACGCGCTCGCCCCAATCGATGCGGCCGTTGTCCCGCCAGTCGATGATGTGCCAGATCTCGTGGGCGAGGATCCGCTCAAGACTGGCTCGATGCGTCGGGCTGATGACGATGCGGCCCGACGTGTAGTACGAGATCGCTTGGTAGCCCTTTGCGGAGCCGATCGAGACGGTGGCTCCGGACAGGTAGCGGGGGTAGCGGGACCTGAGCGAGGCGAGGATCGACTGTGCCTGCGTGAGCTCGCTGCCGCCTGAGATCTTCGCGGTCTTGGCGGCCGGCTTCTTCGCGCTCGTCCGGGCCGCCGTGTATGCCGCCGCCGCGAGTCGCTCCTTCTCCACCAGAGCGGCAGCTGCGATCCGCTGCTGCTCCGCCAACGCAGCGGCCTCGGCGGCCACCGCTGCGGTCTTGGCGTCGAGGGCGTGCTCCTCGGCCACAGAGGCGAGCGCAGCGGAGGAGCCGGCGTTCGTCGCACCGACCCGGAACGGCACGGGTGCCGCGCTCACGATCGCCGGAACCACGAGCGCGACGATCAGGACGATCGTCAGCGCCGCGATGAGTCGTGTGGATGATGAGCAACGGTGCATGGTGCGCGTACTCCCTGTGCGTGCGGGGAGACGAGAAGCCGGGCTCATCCTCGAAGGTCGCGTCGCCTTCGGGAGGGCCCGGCCGCACCATGCGGACGTCAGGTCGTTCACCTTCGGCAGTCCGGCCGTCATGGGAGGGGTTTCGCCCTCCGGTAGACCCGTGACTTTGCGACCCCCGCTTTCGCGGGGTGTGCCTTTTCGGGGAGAAGCCGCTTTCGCGTCCCTGATGTCAAACGTGCCGTACAGGAGTGATATCGGCAGGTCAGGTGAGATTACTTATAGTGGGGGAGCGCGCGGAGGTGGTGCCGGTAGCGGGAGGGAGGCGGACCGCCATGAGTGGATCGGTGCTTGCGGCGAGTGTGCCGGTCGGCCCTCTCCGGCTCTCACTTCACGCGCTGGCCAACGTGCTGCTCGGTGCGGCCCTCGGGCTTGTGGCCTATGTCGGGGTCACCGATGCGGTGAACTACCTCGACCAGTCGGCCCTGCGCACGCAGCTGGTCGCTTCCGTCCTCGGCAATTCGGTGGTATCGCCGGCGCAACCCGTCCTCATGGACTTCTCCGGATGGGACGCCGCCGACGGGGGATACTGGGGTTCCCTCGCGCGCGGCGGAGCGTTCGGGCGGCTCGTGATCGAGAAGATGGGCCTCGACACGGTCGTCGTGAAGGGAACGGCGGCAGGCGACCTTCGCCGTGGCCCCGGCTGGATCACCACGACCGATCTGCCGGGCGCGACGGGCAACGTCGGCATCTCGGGCCACCGCACGACGTACGGGCACCCCTTCGGGAGTCTGGACGTGCTCACATCGGGTGATACCATCGACCTCTACTCGCCGTATCGCCGCTACCGCTACCAGGTCGTCCGCATCTTCGCGGTGACACCCGACCACGTGGAGGTCGTGGCGCACACCGAGGACCCGATGCTCACGCTCACGGCGTGTCATCCCCCCTACAGCGCCCGCGAGCGCCTCATCGTCCAAGCGCGTCTGGTGGACGTCCGGCGCCTCGAGGGAAGTGGCGAGTCGGCGAAGTGACCCGGACACGACCTGCGAAGGAGCACGGCTGATGCGCGTACTCGTAACCGGCGGCGCCGGTTTCATCGGCAGCAACCTGGTCCACGCCCTCATCACCGGACGCCACGAGGTGGGAGTCATCGACGACCTGTCGGTCGGTCGCGCCGAGAATCTCCATCCCGCGGCGTGGTTCAGGCGCATCGACATCCTCGACCCGGGCCTGTCGGACCTCGTCGCCGAGTTCGCTCCCGAAGCGGTCGTCCATCTCGCCGCGCAGGCCGATGTGCAGGCGTCCATCGCCGATCCCGCTCGCGACCACGCGGTCAACGTCGATGGGACGCGGGCCGTCGCTGCGGCGGCAGCTGCAGCCGGCGTCGAGCGCGTCGTCTCCGCGTCGTCCGCGGCGGTCTACGGCGAGCCGGCGGAGGTCCCCCTGTCAGAGACGTCGTCCAAGCGGCCCATGAACCCGTATGGGGTCTCGAAGCTGGAGGCTGAGGCGGCGCTTGCCGGGGCGCTGGCCGGGACCGGCACCGACTTCGCGTCCTTCCGATTCGCCAACGTGTATGGTCCCCGCCAGGACGGACACGGCGAGGGTGGCGTGGTCGCCATCTTCGCCACGAAGCTGGCCGCCGGAGATAGGCCGGTCATCTACGGGACGGGCCGACAGACACGGGACTTCATCTACGTCGGCGATGTCGTGGCCGCCATCATATACGCGCTCTTCGCGGATGACCCACTAGCGGGACCGGGGCCCGACGGGCCGGCGTACAACATCTCAACGGGCCGCGAGTCCTCGGTCGAGGAGATCGCAGGGGTGCTTCGGATGGAGTCGATGGTGCTCAAGGAGTTCGAGCGCCTCCCCGCGCGAGAAGGCGACGTGGAGCGCAGTGCGCTCGATCCCGCGAAGGCACTCGAGATGTTCGGCTGGACGGCGAACCAGGGCCTGGAGAGCGGACTCGCCATGACATGGGCCTACTTCAGGCAGAGCGCGTGACCAGCGACGATGCCGAACGGATCCAGCGCCGCTTCGAGGCCAAGGCGCGAGCGGAGCTCAAGGACGCCGACGCCGCGCTCGGAGTCGCCTTCGGTGTCGCCTCGGCCGGCGACCCGCTCGCGGCGGTCGTTGTCGCCAAGGGGCTGCCCGAGGCGGCCGACCGCACCGCTCGACGTGTGCTGGCGGGCCCCGACGGCGAAGCGGCCGACAAGGCACTCGGGGCGCTCGGGCTCGACCCCCGCTCGGTGTGGGCTGTCTGCACCCGCCCCGCTGATGCGCCGCTCGAGGCACGTGCCCGGCGCCTGGAGCTCGTCGTCGAGGCCGTCGACCCCCGGCTCGTGATCGCTCTGGACGACGAAGCCGCCGAGGATCTGGCTGCAGCGTTCGCACTCAAGGCGCTGGTACCGGGTCGCCCGGTCTCGGTACGTGGACGGACACTCGGCGCCGTGGGAAGCCTGTCCGCCTCACTTCAGGACGCACAGGCCAAGGCGAAGGTGTGGGAGCGGCTGAAGGCGCTCGTCAAGGCCTCCGGCTTGCCCGGATCGGGCTCCTAGTCCTCCTCGACCTCCACGATCGCGCCCATCGGGCACTCTTCCATGCAGCTGGCGCACCCCGTGCAGTCATCCTCGTTGACGGGCTCCGCTTTGTCGTCCACGAGCTCCAGGACACTGTCCGGGCACGTGTCGACGCAGATGCCGCAGCCGGAGCATTCGTCCTCGTTGATGATGGGTCGGGGCATCGTCTCTCCTTCGAGTCCTGACGGACGTTCGCGCGTACATTACCGAGGCGCGGACAGGCTGTAAAGGAGCCTTCGAACGGGTGAGTCCCTGACGCACGGCGAGCCTCGACCGTGCGCGGATCCCGGGGGAGTTACAGTTCGCCGTCTCGAGGGAAAGATTCACTGGCACACCATCACAAAACTTGACACGAGGACACTCACATTCTAGGATTCGGAGGCGGTGGCGCCACGTCGGCGCCTCGCATCGGACGAGAAGGAGACACCAGCGATGGGCAAAGTCATAGGTATCGACCTGGGTACGACGAACTCGGCCATGGCCGTCCTCGAAGGCGGCGAGCCGTCCATCATCATCAACGCGGAAGGCGATCGAACGACGCCTTCCGTCGTCGCGTTCCGCAAGGACGGCGAACGCATCGTGGGCAAGGCGGCCAAGAACCAGGCCATCACCAACCCCGAGAACACCATCAAGTCGATCAAGCGTTTCGTCGGTCGCAAGTTCGAGGAGACCGCCTCGGAGCGCAAGACGGTCGCGTTCAAGGCCGTGAAGGGCAAGGACGGACGCGCGGTCGTTGACGTGGAGGGCAAGCAGTACATGCCCGAGGAGATCTCGGCCATGATCCTGCAGAAGCTCAAGACGGATGCTGAGGCGTACTTGGGCGAGTCAGTGACACAGGCGGTCATCACCGTCCCCGCGTACTTCAACGACATGCAGCGCCAGGCCACGAAGGACGCCGGCAAGATCGCCGGCCTCGAAGTCCTGCGCATCATCAACGAACCCACCGCCGCCGCGCTCGCGTACGGCCTCGACAAGGGCTCCAAGGAGCAGACAGTGCTCGTCTTCGACCTCGGCGGCGGCACGTTCGACGTGTCGATCCTCGAGCTCGGCGACGGCGTGTACGAGGTGAAGGCCACCAACGGCGACAACCACCTCGGTGGCGACGACTGGGATCAGCGGGTCATCGACTGGCTCGCCGACAAGTTCAAGTCCGAATACGGCATCGATCTTCGCGCGGACAAGATGGCGCTCCAGCGCCTGAAGGAAAAGGCCGAGCAGGCGAAGATGGAGCTGTCGCAGGCCCAGACCGTCCAGATCAACCTGCCGTTCATCACGGCCGACGCGTCGGGCCCGAAGCATCTCGACTACGAACTCACACGCTCCGAATTCCTCAAGATCACCGCGGACCTGCTCGACAGGTGCAAGAAGCCCGTCGAAGCCGCGATGAAGGACGCCGGGATGAAGATGGGCGCGCTCGACGAGATCATCCTCGTCGGCGGCTCCACCCGCATGCCCGCGGTCCAGGAGATGGTCAAGGGGCTCACCGGCAAGGACCCGCACATGGGCGTCAACCCTGACGAGGTCGTGGCGCTGGGCGCCGCCATCCAGGGCGGCGTGCTCGGCGGCGACGTCAAGGGAATCCTGCTGCTGGACGTGACCCCTCTCTCGCTGGGCGTCGAGACGCTCGGCGGCGTGATGACGAAGATGATCGAGCGGAACACGACGATACCGACCCGCAAGACCGAGACGTACACCACCGCGGCCGACGGCCAGACGTCTGTGGAGATCCACGTGCTCCAAGGCGAGCGCGAGGTGGCTTCGGGCAACAAGACGCTGGGCAAGTTCAGCCTGGCCAACATCCCGCCCGCGCCGCGCGGCGTGCCGCAAGTCGAGGTCACGTTCGACATCGACGCGAACGGCATCGTCAACGTCTCGGCCAAGGACCGCGGCACCGGCCAGGAGCAGAAGATCACCATCTCCGGCACGACCGCTCTGTCCGACGACGAGGTCGAGAACATGGTCAAGGACGCCGAGTCCCATGCGTCGGAGGACCGTGCCCACAAGGAAGAGGTCGAAGCGCGCAACATCGCCGACACCCTCGTCTACACCACGGAGAAGACACTCAAGGACCTCGGCGACAAGGTGCCTGCCGAGACCAAGACCACGGTCGAAGAGGCCGCAGCCGAGGTCAAGAAGGCTCTGGAGGGCGACGACATCGATGCCATCAAGGCCGCGTCGACGAAGCTCCAGGAGGCGTCCTACAAGCTGGCCGAGATCGTCTACCAGACCGGGCAGGCGGACGCTGAGTCCGGTGCCGAGGCCGAAACCGGCGACGCGCACGGTGACGAGGAAGTCGCGGACTTCGAGGTCGTCGACGAAGACGAGAAGAAGTAGGCGATGAAACGCCATGAGACGCCGGGCGAACCGGCTCCGATCGACGACGAGCGAGAGGCGGATCTGGGCGCGCAAGTCCCTGGCGCCGAGCTGGAGGCCGAGCTTGTCGCGTCCCGAGAGGAGACCGTGCGTGCGGTCGAGGAGGCCGCGCGCTGGCAGGCTGAGTTCGAGAACTTCCGCCGCCGCCAGGCGGCTCAGAGCCAAGACCAGGCGCTTCGTGCGAGCGGACGTGTGGTCGAGCGCCTGTTCCCGGTCATCGACGATCTTGATCGCGCCGTCGAGCACGCTGTCGGCGGAGGTGACCTGGAGCACCTGCTCAAAGGCGTCGAGATGGTCTCGAAGCAGATCATGGATGTGCTGGGGCGCGAAGGGGTCGAGATCATCGACCCCTTCGGCCAGCCCTTCGACCCCAATCTCCACCACGCGGTGAACCAGGTCGAGGACCGTGAGGTCCCCGAACACACGGTGGTGGAGGTGTTCCAGAAGGGCTACAGCATGAACGGGCGCGTCCTGCGCCCGGCGATGGTGGTCGTCTCGAGCGGCGGCCCCGAGCGCGCGCAGCCGGCGCAGGAGTAGAGCGTCGTGGCCGCCGCCCCCAACTACTACGACGTCCTGGGTGTGCCCAAGACGGCGTCGGGCGACGAGATCAAGAAGGCCTTCCGCCGACTGTCCCGGAAGCACCACCCGGACACGGGTGGTACGGAAGAGAAGTTCAAGGAGCTCAACGAGGCGTACCAGGTGCTCTCCGACAAGGAGAAGCGCTCCCAGTACGACCAGTTCGGTCAGTACTTCGGAGGGAATCAGCCGCCGGGCGCGGGCGGTCCGGGGCGGGGCGGTCCGGGTCAGGGCTGGCAGGGTGCCGGCGGTCCGGGCGGCGGCTTCTCCTACCAGAACGTCGATGTCGGCGGACTCGGCGATCTTGGAGATCTCTTCGGCTCGATGTTCTCAAGCGGCGCGGGCGTCGGACAGCCGCGTGCTCAGCGCGGGCGAGACCTCCAGTACGACGTCACACTCGCTTTCGACGATGCACTGACCGGCGTGTCGACCAAGGTTGACGTCCAGCGGACCGAGAGGTGCTCTGTCTGCAAGGGCGGCGGCGCCGCGCTGGGAACGGGGCCGGTCACATGCCCGGTGTGCAAGGGCAGCGGTCATTCGTCCCAGGGTCAGGGGCTGTTCGCTGTTTCGAGGCCGTGTGCGCGGTGCGCCGGCAGCGGCCAGATCATAGAGACTCCCTGCCAAGCATGCCGGGGCAAAGGGCACGTGGTGAAGGTGAAGCCGGTCACCGTCCAGATCCCGGCCGGCGTGACGGACGGTGGCAAGATCCGCTTCAAGGGCAAAGGCGAGTCGGGGGCGGCCGGCGGGCCGCACGGTGACTTGTACGTCGTCACGCACATCAAACCGCATCCCTACTTCAAGCGAGAAGGGGCGGACATCGTGCTCGATCTTCCCGTGACCTACGACGAGGCTGCGATGGGTGCCGAGTTCGAGATCCCTACGCTGGACGGCCGTGTCAAGCTGAAGATCAAAGAGGGCACACAGACCGGCAAGGTCTTCAAGTTGCCGGGAAAGGGCGCCCCGAAGCTGAAGGGGACGTCCCGCGGCGACATGCGCGTCCGCGTGGTGGTCGTGACCCCGACAGGGCTCAACGCCGAGCAGAAGGAACTGCTCAAGCGATTCGCTTCGTCCCGAGACGACAACGTGCGCTCCCACCTCGACAGGTAGATAGCCAAGGAGGCGACTTCGACCATGACGCCACGACGACGTGCGGGGGACTCCGGGAGCTCGCGCCCGCTGTACATGATCAGCGTGGCTGCCGAGCTCGCGGGTATGCACCCTCAGACGCTGCGTGTCTACGAGCGTCGTGAGCTCCTCAGCCCCCAGCGTTCGTCGGGTAACACCCGGCTCTACTCGGACATCGACATCGAGCGGCTCCGCTTCATCCAGCATCTCACCCAGGAAGAAGGCATCAACCTCTCAGGGGTGGTCCGGATCATCGAGCTGGAGGACGAGCGCGCACACATGCTCGCCGAGATGGACACGCTCCGGGGGATGGTCGAGGACATCCGACGGCGCATGGATCGGGAGATCGAAGCGGCGCACGCCTCGTATCGCCGTGAGATCGTGCTCGTACCGCGCGGCGGCATCCAACGACGTATCTCACGAGACGAGTAGGCGTCGAGCTAGGGTACGATGGCAGGAGCGGCGCCTCGGGCGCCGAATACACGAACGAACCCACATACCATCTTTGATTGAGCAGGGGGTCTCCATGATCGCAGTGGGAGGTACGGACAGGTTCGGCAGGATCGTCGCCATCGCGACGGTCACGGTGATGCTGCTGGCAGCCGTGGCACTGGTCGGTTGCGGTGGAACGATCGAGTCACCGGGCGGGCCGAGCGGCACGGGTGCGCCCAAGGGCGCAGAGACGCTTGCCGCTCCGGAGAGCGTTCGCGGCGAGATGCTCGAGGTCCTCAAGGCCGCCGGCTACGTGGTCAGCGACCCCATGTACGTGTACGTGAACTACGAGTCGGCCGCGAAGGACAGCGTTCTCGTGACCGGTTCCTTCAAGGGCCCGAAGGGCGAGGCCTTGACGTCGGCCAAGCTCAAGAGCGCCGCGGGCAAGTGGGCGGTCGTCGAGGCCAAGTAGTACTGGCTGGGGAAGAGCGTTACGGAACGGGAGTCGGAACCCCTTCGGGGACGGTCCTCGTGTGTCCACCGGCTACGCCGGCGAACACACATGCGGAGTGTCCCCGTCAGGGTCCCGACTCCCGTGGTGCGTTCGAGCTCGAAAGGACAGCGGCCTGCGACGGGATGGATGAGGTGCGCGGGTCGGTCTCGATGTCGGACTCAGGTCTGGGCGGGGACCGGTTCGTCGTCACCCATGGGCTCCTCGCACACGCCGCCACGGCATCTGCGCCAGGCGAACGGGACGATCCCCAGCGCTAGAGCGCCGCAGAACACTCCCGGCGACCAGAGTGCGAGGCCGGTGAGCGAGCCCGCCAGCACGCCCGCGGGGATCCGCATCAGGCTCAGCGCTGAGGTCGAGAGGCCGAAGACCGTTCCGACCTCGTCCGGGTCGACGGACTTCGAGAGCAGTGAGCTCTGTAGTGTGTTCGATACCGCCATCCCGATCGACAGCGGTATGAAGACGACCAGGAGCACCCACACGTTCGGCGAGAGTGTCCACGCCACGAGGGACACCCCGGCGAGGGCGATCATCGCCGTGAGCAGCCGTCCTTCCGGGAACCGCCGCGTGAGTGGGCGGATCAGAGCGCCCTGGATGATGATCTGTAACACGCCGATGTAGCCGAGCACGAGGCCGTTCCCGCGTGCGGTGAGACCGATAGCGACCGGCGCCCAGATGGCGAACCCGCTCTCGAACGTCTGGAACGCCAGAGCCGTCACGGTGCGGATGGTGAGCAGTGGGCCGACTCGGGGGTGCTCGAGTGCCTGTCGCAGGCCTGCGATGTCGATGATGGGGCGCTTGCGCTCTGAGAGCCGCCGGCGCATCTCGCGCGTGAGTGACTCGGGCATCAGGAACGCCACGAGCCCCATGTTGAGCGCGGCCAGTCCTGCCGCGACGAACGCGGGAACCGAGTAGCCGAACGCCTCGCCGAGCAGTCCGCCGGTGACCGGGCCGAGTACGAACCCGATGCCGAAGGCCGCGCCGATGAGGCCGAGCGCCTGCCCCCGATGCTCGGCGTCGGTCACATCGGAGATGTATGCCTGCGCCACGGAGATGTTGCCGCCGGTGATGCCGTCGATGATCCGGCTGAGGAAGAGCATCCAAAGCGTCGTCGCGAATCCCAGGACGATGAAGCCAACGAAGGTACCGAAGATCGACACCAGAAGGATCGGGCGGCGTCCGAAGCGATCCGAGAGTCGGCCCAGGACGGGTGCGCCGAAGAACTGGCCCAGAGCGTAGACGGAGACCAGCAGACCTACGGTGAAGTCGCTGGCACCGAAGCCCACTGCGATGTAGCGCAGCAGCGGCAGGATGAGGCTGAAGCCCAGCATGTCCACCAGGACGATGCTGAAGGCGATCGCGAGACGTCGCTTGTCCATGGCGGCCACTATAGCCCACCGCGGCACGGGCGACTCAGGAACCGGCACGCCACCACATCATCCTGAAGGTACCGTTCATCTTTCAGGAGGTGCCTTCCAGCACACCAGCCCTACTCGCCGGCCGCCGCGAAAGCGTCAGACCGACCGTTCGGCGCGTCGAGCTAACCGTTTGGTTCAGTCCGGAGACCGTTCAGCCGACACTAGCAGAGACAAGCGGTCGTCCTGCAAGCGTGAACGGTCTGACAGTGGGGACAGGCGGAACCCGGGCGAGAATCCCGGACGAGGGGCTGATCAAGATGAAGCGCAGCATCCAGATCCTGATGGTGGTAGCGGTGGCCGCGACGATCGTTCTCACGAGCGTCGTTCCGGCGTTCGCCCGCTTGAGCGCGACCGGCACGAGCGCGGAGTGCGCCCGTTGCCATTCGCCTCGTGCGAAGATCGGTGCCCCTGTGGCCGACTTCACTGCCGTCGTGAACTACTCGAAGTGCAAGTCCTGCCACTGGCTGAAGTCGAGCCAGAGGATCGGCACCTACTACAAGCACAGCCACGGGCTGGGCTCCAACTGCGCCGCCGCCGGTTGCCACGCCGGATACGGCGCCGGCCCCGCGAGGACCGTCATGTCCGTTCCGACGGCCTACGGCTACTTCAGCACTTCGAACTGGTCCAAGCTGAGCGCAGCCCAACTGCACGCCATCCACGTTCGCGGCTCGTGGCCGCAGTCGGGCACCAAGTCCGCCGCCTGCGCCTCCTGCCACGCACCGGCTGCCTGTGATGCCTGCCACGTCGCTCCCGCGACCCACAGTGGTCATGCATACAACGCCACCAACCGCGCTGCCCTGTACGCTCCGGTGTCGGCACTGATGACCCGGGGTACCCCGATCAACAACGCCTCGGCAGTCACCGCCCGAGTCCAGGCGACCACCTGCACGAACGCGAAGTGCCACGTCGTCAGCGCCGACGGCGCGACGATCGCGACGCCGACGTGTGGTGCCTGCCATGTGGCACCGGTCGCGGCCAGGATGTTCTTCGCAGCGCCGGCGCCGGTCGCGAAGAAGGCTCCCGTGCGGGTCCGCTAGACACTTCGAAGCGGCGCTTCGCCGCAGCGATCCAGTGCCGCTCCTCGAGGCGGCGGGCGAAGACGCCCGCCGCCTCTCTCGTGCCCCGCTGCCGGCACCGGGAGTGTGCTCGGTCGATACCTCGGGGTATCCTCTTACCTCGGACGCTGCGCGCGGATGCCGGTGGCGCATGCACGCGTCCGTTCACCGCTCCCTGGAAGGGACGCACGAACACGTGGCTCGCCGCTCTCATGGTCGTCCGCTCATCGAACTCTCGTCCCTGGTGAAGGTCTACGACACCGGCGAGGTCCCCTTCACCGCGCTCAAGGGCATCGATCTTGTCGTGGACGAGGGCGAGTTCGTCGGACTGATCGGCAAGTCGGGCTCCGGCAAGACCACCCTCATCAACATGATCACGGGTATCGATCGTCCGTCGTCCGGTCAGGTCGTCGTGGACGGGACACCGGTCCACGCTCTCGGGGAGAATGCGCTCGCTGCGTGGCGAGGGCGGACCATAGGTGTCGTGTTCCAGTTCTTCCAGCTGCTTCCCACGCTCACCGTCGTCGAGAACGTCATGCTCCCGATGGACTTCTGCAACGTGCACGCCGTCCGGGAGCGGGAGTCGTATGCGATGGCGCTTCTGGAGCAAGTCGAGATGGTCGATCAGGCGCACAAGCTTCCCGCGGCGCTCTCCGGCGGCCAGCAGCAGCGCGTCGCCATCGCACGCGCGCTGGCCAACGATCCGCCGATACTCGCAGCCGACGAGCCCACCGGCAATCTGGATTCGACGACGGCCGAGGCTGTCTTCGGGCTCTTCGAGAAGCTCGTCCGTCAAGGCAAGACCATCGTCATGGTGACCCACGACGACGATCTGGCGGCACGTGTGACACGCGCGCTCCACGTGCGTGACGGGGAGATCGTCGAGGAGACCCGCAGTCCGCTCAAGGGCTCCGGTCAAGGTCATGGCTGAGCCGCGCTGGTCCAAGATCGGACGCGACCTGCTCGCCCACAAGATCCGCACGCTACTCACTGTGCTGTCGATCGCGATCGGGGTCTTCGCCATCCTCGTCGTCATCGGGGGCCGTGGCATGCTCGTCGAGTCGTTCGACAGCAACTTCCCCCGGTCCGTCCCGGCCAACGCCACCCTCTACACGAGTGACTTCGGCGAAGAGCTCGTCCGCGCCGTGGCGCGGCAGCCGGGCGTGCGTGCGGCGGACGGGCGTCGCTCGACGGTCATGCGGTTCCGCCTCGGCGATCTGCGGGGCGTGGAGGAGCCTCCCGCCGGCGTGACGGTCGCTGAGCGCTCACGCAGCATCGAGATCGTGTCCGCCGGCGACTGGGCATCCTCGGAGGTCGAGCGCGCGTTCGCGGATGAAGGAGTGCCGTGGCCGCCGGGTCCCGGCGAAGTGGTCATCGAACGTTCGGCCACGCAAGAGGTCGACATCGCGCAGGGCGACTCCATCACCGTCGATGCCGGTGACGGCGAGCTGCGCGTCCTGCGCGTCGTGGGGTTCGCGCATGACATCAACGCGTTTCCTGCCATGTTCTCCGGCCGTCTCCGCGGTTTCGTCTCCATGGGAGAGCTCACCGACCTCCGTCAGCCGGAGGCCTACAACCAGCTCGTCGTCTCGATGGATCGGGCGGATCTCACCCGCGACGAGGCGAGCCGCTTCGCGGCCCATCTGCGGGACGACGTACTGGCGCCGCGCGGCGTGGCCGTCTATGGCATGAACGTTCCGAAGCCGAACAGCCACTTCCTGGGCGACATATTCCGTGCCGTGGCGCTCCTGCTGCTGGCACTGGGCATCATGGCGCTGCTGCTGTCCGGCTTCCTCGTCGTCAACACCGTGAGCGCGCTCGTCACGCAGCAGGTCAGACAGGTCGGCGTGATGAAGGCCATCGGCGGGCGCTCGTCGCAGATCATGTGGATGTACCTGGCGCTCGTGGCGGCGTACGGCGTGCTCGCGCTGCTCGTCGGACTGCCGACCGGTGGATGGTGGGCCGGATGGTTCGCGCGGTTCGGCGGCGGGCTGCTCAACTTCGGCGATGCTCCCGCCACCGCGCCCGGCTACGCCATCGCTCTGGCGATCGCGGTCGGTCTGCTCGTCCCGCTCGCCGCCGCGTACTTCCCCATCCGCACCGGGACGCGTATCAGCGTCGTCAACGCGCTCACGCGCACGGGGATGTCCTCTGCCAAGTTCGGCCATGGCTTCATCGACCGCGTGCTCGGACTCGTCCGCGGGTTGCCACGCCCGGTCGCCCTGGGCTTGCGCAACACGTTCCTGCGAAAGGGGCGTCTCGTCATGACGCTCGTCACGCTCACGCTCGCCTCGACGGTCGTGATGTCGGTGATGAGCGTCCGGAGCTCGATGCTCAAGACCGTCGACGACGTCGCCGCGTGGTGGAGCTACGACGTCGAGGTGAGCTACCAGCAGCCCGTCAACCGCGCCGCCGTCGAGCGCGAGATCCTGAGCACCCCGGGTGTCACCGGAGCGGAGAGCTGGATCCTGCACGGAGCGTCGCTCGCACGACCCGACGGCAGCGAGAACGACGCCCCGAGCGTCATCGGCTTGCCGCCGGCCAGCACGTTCATCAAGCCCCGCCTCGTGGAGGGCCGCTGGCTCCGCCCCGGGGATGTGGGACTCGTCGTCATCAACACCGACATCGCGAACGACGAGGGTCTGCGGATCGGAGACACGCGCACGTTCACCGTCCGCGGCCGGGAGCTCGAGTGGCGCGTGGTGGGCATCGTCCAGGGACAGATGATGGGATCGCTCGTCTTCACCGACCGTGAGTATCTCAGCCGAGCGTTGGGCGAGGAGGGCGCCGTCGGGCGCACCGTCGTTCGGACGACCGACACCTCCGACGCGGGCCAGCGCTTGGCCGGCGATCGCCTGGAGGCGCGGTTGAAGTCGGCGGGCTTCGTCGTGTCCGGCGTACGGACACAGCGTGGCATGTCCACGACGCTCGCGAACGAGCTGGGCATCCTCGTGACGTTCCTGATCGTGATGGCGGTCATCCTGGCGGCGGTCGGCATCATAGGGCTGTCGGGGACGATGATCATCAACGTTCTGGAGAGCACCCGCGAGATCGGGGTCATGCGCGCTGTCGGCGCTTCGCATGGCTCGATATTCCAGGTCTTCGTCACGGAGGGTGTCGTCATAGGCGTGCTCAGCTGGGCGTTCGGGGCCGTCTTCACCTATCCCGTGAGTCTCGGACTCGTCCTGCTGCTCGAGAAGGCCATCACCATCCCGCTGTCCTATGAGTTCTCGTGGAGCGGGGTGCTGGCCTGGCTTCTCGTCGTGGCGGGCATCTCCGCCGTGGCGAGCCTGCTCCCCGCGTTCCGCGCCTCGCAGGTCAGCGTGCGCGACGCCATCGCGTACGAGTAGCGGACACTCACGCGCGCCGCTCCGGGGCGACCGCGCGCACGACGATGGCCGACTCGTTGGGCACCGGGCAGGCGTTCTCGCACACGCCGCAACCGATGCAGCGCTCGACAAGGACCTCGGGCCGTCCGAGTCTGACCTTGCCGCCACGAGGGTCGTCCACCTCGACCTCGCGCAACGCGATCGCCTTGTCGGGGATAGGGCAGAGTTCCTGGCACACGAGGCACGTCTTGTAGTCGGCCCACGGAATGCAGCGGTTCCGATCGATGTAGGCGCGCCCTATCGTCGTCTTGCGCTTGGCCTCCAGCGCAAGCGGCATGATGGCTCCGGTCGGACACACCTTCCCGCACTCGCTGCACGACCAGTCGCAGTAGGAGAGCCGGTAGTCCATCTGCGGGGTGAAGACACCCTCGATCCCGGCGCGGGTGACCGCCGGCTGCAGCACGTTCGTGGGGCAGACCTTCATGCACTGTCCGCAGCGGCTGCACAGTCCCAGGACCTCGGTCTCGGTGCGTGCGCCCGGTGGCCTGATGAGTCGCACGTCGCGCTCGGAGCGTGAGAGGCCCGTGTAGGTGAAGAACCCGGCGAGCAGGGTCGCGCCCGATGCGCCGAGCAGCGCCCTGCGCGACGGCTGGAACGTCGTTCTCGAGGGCAGCCAGCCCACGCGTATCGCGTCCGTCGGGCAGACCTCGGCGCACTCGAGTCCGAGTTGGCAGCGCGCCGTGTCGGTGGACAGGTGATCGCCCGAGACCGCATCGAGCGGGCAGACGTGCTCGCACTTCCCGCACTGGATGCACACTTCCGCATCGACGACCCTTCCGAACAGCGCGAAACGTCCCGTCAGGCCCAGCAGGGCGCCGAGCGGGCAGAGATGGCGGCACCATAGTCTCGGCTCCAGCCGCGAGAGGCCGAGCATCATGCCGAAGTAGCCGAGGATGCCGAGCTGGAGGCCGTACGTGAGCGGACGGGTGAAGACGATCCGCCCCGTGAGCGCCGAGGTGACCGCATCCACTCCGCCGCGCAGGGGCGGCGCCAGGTAGGCCACGTCCCCGATCACGCGTGTGAGGCGGTCGAGTGCGGGATAGAGCAGGACTGTGGCCGAGCGGGTCAGCGTCGTCAAAGGATCGAAGAACAGGAAGGACCCGCTCGCGAAGAGGAGCAGACCCCCGCACGCGATGAGCACGTAGGGGGGCAGCGCGCGAAGGATCGCGCGCGCTCGCGCGGGCACGCGTGAAGCGCGCATGCGCGGGGGTCCTCCGTCAGAAGGACGCTCCGTCGGCGACACGGCCTCCGCCAGTGCTCCTGTCGGACACACGTAGCCGCAGAACGCGCGGCCGAGGAGTAGCGGCGAGAGCAGCACGACCACGGCGAGCAGCATCTCGATCCTCAAGACGCCGCCCATGGCGCTGTTGGCCGCGATGAGTGGGTCCGCGACGAGGAAGGCTCCGAGGTAGACGTGGCCGAGAGGCCAGACCGTGAGTGTCAGCAAGACGAGGAACGCGGCGAGCAGCGTGTATTGGGAAGCCTTCCGCAGGCGCCGAAGTCCTCTCCGCGCACGCGTTCGCGCAGCGTCGGCCATCTCAGGCCTGCCCTCGCGCAACGGAGAGCAGGGCCAGGTCGATGATCCCGAGCCCCTGCTCAGCGGCGCGCACCAGGTAGTCGAGGTCGGTCGGCTTCATCTCGAACAGCGTCGTACCGAACGCGTCCACCGCCACCTGGCTCGTTCCGGCCACCACGGTCTTGGCCAGACGCACGTCCCTGAGATCACCGCCGGTCGGCCCGTTGCGGATGAGCATCCGGTACGCGTCCAACACGACGAGGTGCGGCTTCACGAGCGTGTTCACGTCCACGATCTTCTGTGCGAAGTCCTGGTGGATCGTGCCGCGCTCACCGCCCATGATCCCCATGAGGTTCTTCATCGACAGCGTCAGCCCCGCCATGCCGTGGGTCTTGGCGATCGGGACGTTGATGAAGACGTCGGCGTCGAAGACGTCCGCGACCAGAGGCCATGAGGTGAGCGAGCGGCCACCCGGTATCTCGACCCGCTCGAAGTTGCGGTCGCTGAGGATCTTGAGCGTTCCTCCTGCCGACTGCGTGGCGGCCGTCAGTCCCGAGACGTCGAACGCCTGGCGCGCGGAGCTCGTCGGGCGATCGAGCACGACGACGCTCGCGGCTCCGGCCTCGAGGCACATCTTCACGACGCCGGCGAGCACCTGCGGGTTCGTCGTCGTGGCGTACTTCGGCGCGCGTCCGGTGAGCACGTTCGGCTTGACGACGACCTTCGCACCACGTTTCACGAAGCGCTCCATGCCGCCGAGAGCCGCGATGGCGGCGCGGACGTTGCTCTCAGGATCGTCGCCCGTCCAGACGGCGAGATCAGGCGGCGGCGCCGGCGCTTCCGGAGTGGCGGTCGGCACGGACGTCCCGGTCGGCTGCACGGACGTGGTCTCGGTACCGCTCATGGAGCGCGAAGCTGTATCGCGTGAGCCGGAAGACCAGTCGATCAGGCGAGCGCAGCCCGCGAGCCCTCCCGTGCAGGCCGCCACGGTGCACACGCCGAGATATCTGCAGAACTCGCGCCGCTCCACGCTTGCCGCCCCTCCTCGTCTCATGCATCCAGGTATCTGTGTTCCCGAGCGGGCACAGGCCTTCTCGGGTATCCTTCAGACGGCGAAACAGGAGAACATGGGCGAGAGGCGCCTCAAGATGGCTGGACGCACGTTCGCGTCGGACAACAACTCCGGCGCTCACCCCGACATGCTCGTCGCGATCGCCGACGCGAACGACGGGCACCTCCACGCGTACGGCGACGACCCGTGGACGGCACGCGGCATCCGCGCGGTGCGCTCCCACCTCGGCGAGGACGCGGAGGTCTTCTTCACGTTCAACGGCACCGGAGCGAACGTGACCGCGCTGGCCGCGCTCCTGCGCCCCGGCGATGCCGTGCTGTGTCCGGCCACCGCGCACATCAACACCGACGAATGTGGTGCTCCCGAACGCCTCACCAGCGCTAAGGTCCTCGCCGTGCCCTCCACGGACGGCAAGCTGACCGTCGAGGCCCTGGAGCCGCAGGTGCGACTGCTCACAGGCGTGGAACACCACGTCCAGCCTCGCGTCGTCTCCATCAGTCAGGTGGCCGAGACCGGCGTCGTCTACACAGTGGACGAGGTGCGCGCACTGGCCGACTACTGTCACGCACACAGTATGTATCTCCACATGGACGGCGCACGGGTCTCGAACGCCGCCGCGTCGCTCGGCGTCCCGATCGCGGCGTTCACCACCGACGCGGGCGTTGATGTGATCTCGTTCGGAGGGACGAAGAACGGCATGCTCTTCGGTGAGGCCGTCGCGTTCCTGACTCCCGGACTGGCCGAGGGATTCAAGTACGTGCGGAAGTCGTCCGCTCAACTCGCCAGTAAGATGCGCTATGTGGGCGCTCAGTTCGCAGCGATGTACGGGTCGTCTTTGTGGCTCGAGCTCGCCTCGCACGCGAACGAAATGGCCCGTCGGCTCGAGGACGGTGCGCGCGCGGCCGGCACGACGTTCGCCTACCCCGTGGGTGCGAACGAGCTCTTCCCGGTCCTGCCGACCGCCTCGATAGCGCCGCTGCGGGCCCTGGCCGACTTCTATGAGTGGGACGCGCGCGACGACGGCACGACCGTGGCGCGCTGGGTGACATCCTGGGACACCACCGAAGCTGATGTGGACCGTTTCGTCGAGGCGCTTCCGGCGCTGCTTGGAGGAGCTTCATGAGATTCGCCGACCTGGGCCTGAACCCCGCACTGCTCGATGGCGTGACCGCGATGGGTTACACGGACCCGACGCCCATCCAAGAGCAGGCGATCCCCCTCGTGTTGGACGGTCGCGACGTGGTCGGATGCGCGCAGACGGGTACCGGTAAGACCGCGGCGTTCACTCTGCCCGCGTTGCAGCTCGTACCCGCGGAAGGCGTGCTGAGGATCCTCGTCGTCTCGCCGACGCGTGAGCTCGCTCAGCAGATCGAAGTGTTCGGACTGGCTATCGCAGAGAGCACAGGCCACAGTGTCGCCTCCGCGCTCGGGGGCGTCCCGGTCGAGGCCCAGGTCAAGGCGCTCAAGAAGGGCGTGGACCTGCTCGTCGCGACGCCCGGGCGTCTGCTCGATCTCGTGAACCGCAAGGCCGCGGATCTCTCTCGGGTCGAGATCCTCGTGCTCGATGAGGCCGATCGCATGCTCGACATGGGCTTCTGGCCCGACGTGCGCCGGATCCTCGCGCTGCTCCCCGCGAAGCGCCAGACGCTGCTCTTCTCAGCGACGATGGCGCCCGAGGTACTCCGCATCGTGAACAAGAACCTCGTCGACCCGGCACGGATCGACATCGCGCCGTCCGGTACCCCGATCGAGGCCATCCACCAGGCGCTCTATCCCGTGGACGAGTCGCAGAAGGTCGACCTCATGGTGGCGCTGATGGAGGCACACGGCGACTTCGATCGGACCCTCGTGTTCACCCGCACCAAGTGGCGAGCGGACGCCGTGGTGGATGCGCTGTCCCGCGCCGGTGTCGCTGCCACCGCGATGCATTCGGACCGCTCTCAGGAGCAGCGCATGAAGGCGCTCGAACGGTTCCGCGACGGTCGCCTTCGGGTCCTGGTGGCGACCGACGTCGTCTCCCGTGGGATCGATGTCGAGGGCATCAGCCATGTCGTCAACTACGACGTGCCGAGCAACCCGGAGGACTACGTGCACCGCATCGGGCGGACGGCCCGCGCCGGCGCGAGCGGGACGGCGTTCACCTTCGTCTCGATCATGGAGTTCCCGGAGCTCGATGCTATCGAGATGTTGATCGATTCCGAGATCCCCGTCGAAGAGCTTGAGGGCTTCCCGTACCGAGAGCGTGCGGTCCCACACGAAGGCCGGCTTGCGGGGCGCAAGAAGCGTCGCGCGTTCGGCGGCCGCGTGATGGGTCGGCGCGGGCGGCGCCGCTAGAGGAGCTGCAGCCGCACTCCGGCTGCGAGTGCGCGTCCGACCTGCTCCGGCGCGAAGTCCGCTATCGCCCAGAACTGCCGCAGTGCGGTGTGTGCCCACTCGGCGTAGGACGCGTCCCCGGTCGCCGCGGCGAGCCGGACGGCGTTCTCGATCGCTGTCGAGGCGCCTGATGGCACCGGCTGGTCGCTCTGCTCGCGCGGTCGCACCGGCAGCTCCGTCGTGACGGGCGTCATGTACAGCAAGTCCCCGTCCCAGAACGTCTCGAGCGTATCCGCATGGAGATGCACGGCACGATCGAGCCAGACCGGTCCGCCTGTCGCGTCGAAAGCGGTCAGACACGCCGCCGCAAGGTGCGCCGCGTCCTCGATGAGGCGAACGGACGTTATCGAAGGGTCGTCCGGGACGTGCAGGAGCCCTGTCGGCGTGAGCGCCCGATCCAAGACCGCGGACAGCGTGGAGAGCCCGAGCGTGACCAGCTGTTCGTCACTGAAGGTCGCGCCCGCCTCCATGAGCCCTCGGGCCGCGATGGCGTTCCATGACGTGATGACCTTGGTGTCGGCGTCCGGCTGGGGGCGCTTGTCACGTTCGGCCTTGATCGCGTCGAGTGCTGCGTCGAGCGCCTCGGTTCTGTCCGCGCGCCCGCTCGAGCGAGTGAGCGTGAACGGTTCCTCTTCGGCGTCCGCGCCGAGCATGGTCGTGGCGAACTCATACGTCTCGCGCGGAAGGAACGCCGCCAGCTGTGCGCGGGACCACACGTACGTCGCACCTTCGATCCCGTCCGTGTCGGCAGACAGCGCGGCGAAGAAGCCTCCGCAGGGCGCCGCCATCTCAGAGGCCAGGAACTCCGCTGTGCGCCGTGCCGCGTGGGCGTACTCGGAGCGCACGGTCTCGTCGCTCGCGATCGGAGCAGCCGCGGCCAGAACAGACAGCAGCAGTCCCTGGTCGGTGAGCATCTTCTCGAAATGCGGGGTGCGCCACGCAGCGTCCACCGTGTAGCGATGCAGGCCGCCCCCGGCCTGATCGGTGACGCCGCCGCGCAGTATATGCGTGAGCGTGTGCTCGACGACCCAATCGACGTCGGGGTCCGGGTTGAGCACACGGTAGTCGGCGAGGAAGCTCAGCGCCGCCAACTGAGGGAACTTCGGCGAGTCGCCGAAGCCTCCGTGCGCCACGTCGGTGAGTCGCAGGAGATACTCGGCCGCGCAGTCGAGCGCCTCGCGATCGAACTCGCCGGGCGGCTTGGGCGCCGCCTGGTCGCGCAGGAAGCGTAGGGTACCTTCAGTAGCGTCCGTGAGGGCATCCCCGCCCGTGCTGTAGGCGACGTCGACGGCGCCCAGCACGTCTCGGAAGGACGGGGCCGAACCGCGCGGCTCCTTGGGGAAGTACGTACCGCCCAGCAGCGGCACGAGATCCGGCGTCAGGAACACCGACATGGGCCACCCGCCGGCGCCGGTGGTCGCCACGACGTAGTCCATGTAGAAGGCGTCGACGTCCGGCCGGAGCTCGCGATCGACCTTCACTGACACGAAGCGCTCGTTGAGCAGCGCCGCGGTCTCCGGATCGCGAAACGACTCGCGCTGCATCACGTGACACCAGTGGCACGCCGAGTAGCCGATGGACAGGAAGATCGGACGACCCAGATCACGAGCGGTCTGGAACGCCTCGTCGCCCCACTGGTACCACTCGACGGGATCGCCGGCGTGCTGGCGAAGGTAGGGCGACGCGGAGTCGGCGAGTCTCGGGTCGGGCATCGTGAGGGCTCCTCAGGGATGCGGGTGGGACCTGCCCTCGGCCCCTGCACGTAAGGATACCCCGCCCGGCGAGACTATCCGGCCTGCAGCCGTCGGATCGTGGCCACCACGTCGTCGGCGTGGCCCTCGACGTTCACCTTCGGCCACACGTGCGCTATCCGGCCGTCGGGCCCGATCAGGAACGTCTTGCGCTTGGCGGTCACTCCGAGGACCTCGCGAGCGCCGTACGCGTCGATGACGCGCTTGGCCGTGTCCGATATCAGCGGGAAGGCCAGCCCGAACTTGTCGATGAACTTGCGCTGGGTCTCCGGCTTGTCCGCACTCACGCCCGCGACCAGGGCGTTCAGCGACTCCAGCTCTCCGGCGTGCTGCTGGAAGTCGTTGGCCTCATGGGTTCAACCGGGGGTGTTCGACCGCGGGAAGAAGTAGACGACCGCCCACTTCCCGCGCTGCTCGGCCAGTACGAAACGGCCACCCTGCGTGATGGGCTCGTCGATATCGGGAGCGGGGTCTCCGACGGTGGGTGAGACCTGCGGGTCGGCCATGAGGCTCTCCTTCGAACTCGGGTCGGCTCGGTGTGGACAGGCGCCCACCAAGGGGATATGCCCAAGTGGGACACCCGCTGCGCGGCTATACTCGTTGCGGGTCATTCGGTTCGTGTCGAAGGGGGTTGGAACGTGGAGTTGCTGCTGATGTGCCTGGTGTTCCCGCTCGTGCTGCTGCTTCTCATCGCCATCTCCGGACTTCGTGTGGCGAACGAGTACGAGCGGGCCGTCGTCTTCCGGCTCGGTCGCCTCAAGGGGCTGCGCGGTCCGGGGCTGTACTGGCTCATCCCGCTCGGCATCGAGACCCAGCGAAAGATGGACCTGCGAACGATGACGGTGGATATGGAGAGCCAGGAGTCCATCACGAAGGACTCGGTCACCGTCAAGGTCAACGCTGTCGTTTGGCTCAAGATCTCAGACCCGGTCAAGGCCGTCGTCGGGGTCGCGAACTACTACGCGGCGTCGTATCAGGTCGCGCTCACCAGCCTCCGCAACATCATCGGGCAGCACGTGCTCGATGAGGTTCTCAAGGAGCGCGACAAGATCAACGAGGCACTCCAGGCGGTCGTCGACCAGGCCACCGAGCCGTGGGGCGTCAAGGTCGAGATGGTCGAGATGAAGGATGTCGAGATCCCGGTCAGCATGCAGCGCGCGATGGCTCAGGAAGCGCAGGCCATGCGCGAGAAGCGCGCCCGCATCATCAAGGCCGAGGCTGAACTGGAGTCGTCCTCCAAGCTCGCCGATGCCGCCAAGATCATCACCGCGAACCCGCTGGGCCTCGAGCTGCGCCGCATGCAGATGATCACGGAGGTCGGCGCGGAGCAGAACACGACGACGATCATCATGATGCCCTCCGAGTTCGTGACCATGGCCGAGAGTCTGGCCAAGTCCTTCCGGGTGGGCGCGGCAGACACGAAGTAGGACCCGCTACGCGCCGGAGTCGTCCGCTCGCTGGCGTACCATGGTGCGATGCGATACCTCGTCGACGGCTACAACGTGACGATGGCCGACGAGGCGACTCGTCGGTTGGGACGTGATGCCCAGCGCCTCGCGCTCGTGCGGCGCCTCGCGGCCCGTGGCCGGGAGCTGCTGGGTCCAGGTCAGGTGACGGTCGTCTTCGACGGCGGCGCGCTGCGCGAGGACGAGGTCCACGGCAACGTGCACGTGCGCTTCTCCAGTGATGAGAGCGCGGACGATGTCATCGTGCGAATGGCCATCGCCGAGGGCGGGGACGTCGTGGTCATCACGTCGGACCGGGAGTTGCGGTCCCGCGTGCGCGAGCACGCGGGACGCTCGATAGACGTGCGTCAGGTGGCGAGCATCTTCGAGGACGCGGTCGCGCCGCCGTCGGCTCGCAGGCCCGCTCGTAGGCATCCGCATGGCGGACTGCCGAGCGGTCATGAGACCATAACGCGCGAGCTTGAGGACCTCTGGCTCGACGGCGACAAGGAGTAGCGCAGTGCCCGGCATCGGAGTCATCGTCAACGTCGCGACTGTACTGGCGGGCACAGCCATCGGCCTGGTGTTCGGCCGTCTGATCGCGGAGCGCTTCCGCAAGATCGCTTTCGTCGCTCTCGGGCTGTCCACGTTCTCCATCGGCAGCGTGATGGTCATCGGCGGGCTGATGAAGGCGGATGCGGCCGGCTCGAAATACGCCGTGCTCGTGCTCGTCGTTTCGCTCGTCGTGGGCGGTCTGCTCGGCGAGGCGATCGGCATAGAGGCCTGGCTCACGCGGTTCGGGCAGTGGCTGCGCAAGGTCGCATACCGCATCCCGTTCTTCGCGGCGTCCGGCGGCGGCGAGCACCAGATGGTCGAAGGCTTCGTCGCCGCATCTCTGCTCTACTGCGTGGGGACGATGACCATCATCGGCTCGCTGCAAGACGGCCTCGGATCGCCGAACCTGCTCTACCTCAAGGCGCTGCTCGACGGTATCGCGTCGGTCGCGCTGGCCTCCGCGCTCGGCATCGGCGTGGGGTTCTCGGTCATCCCGATCCTGATCGTGCAGGGAGGTATCGCCCTCGGCGCCCACTGGCTTCAGCCCTTCCTGACCGAGCCGGTGGTGCGCGAGATGTCCACCGTCGGCGGGACGCTCATCCTGGCCATCGGACTCGATCTCATGGACATCAAGCGCCTGCCGGTGGGCAATCTCATGCCGGCCGTGTTCGTGGCGGGCCTGCTGGGAGCCTTCTTCGGATAGCGCGGTGCCGCCGAAACGCGGATAGCGACCATTCACACATCTGGCGGTTCCGACCGAGGCGAATATGGGCCCGTTCGGCGAATGAGGCAAGAAGCCTATTGCGCTGTGCGCCGAGTCCGCTAAAGTGGGCTATGCGAGGCACTTGGAACGGCGGATGGGCTCAGCAGCGATGCGACGGTTCGTTCGGCGGGATGAGTGTCTCGCACTTTGTGTATCCACCGCCTTGCGCGGTCCCTAGGACACCTGCCGCCAGCCCTTCACGGTGAACGCGCTCGGACAGATGTCGGCCAGCGTGCAAGCGCCGCAGATCGGGCGTTTCGCCGTGCAGACGGTCCTCCCGTGGTCGATGAACCTGTAGTTCACGGCGTACCACTCTTCGCGCGGGATGAGTGCGCACAGGTCGCGCTCGACCTTGTTCGGGTCGTGCTCCACTGAGAGCGCGAAACGGTGAGCGAGACGGAAGACGTGCGTGTCGACCGCGATGCCTTCGACCTTGCCGAACGCGCCCGAGATCACGATGTTGGCCGTCTTGCGAGCGACGCCCGGAAGGCGCATGAGCTCCTCCATCGTATCGGGGACCTCGCCACCGAACTCGGCCACGACCATCCGCGCGGAGCCCATGATCAGCTTCGTCTTGTTGTGGTAGAAGCCGGTCGGCTTCACGATCGCTTCGACGTCCAGCACGTCGGCCGCCGCGAGGTCTTCCGGTCCGGGGAAGCGCTCGAACAGTACAGGCGTCACCTTGTTGACGCCGGCGTCGGTCGTCTGGGCCGATAGGATGACCGCGACCAGCAGATGCCACGGGGTGTCGTAGTCCAGTGCGATGTGTGCGGCGGGGTAGAGCGCGCTCAGGCGACGCATGATCTCGCACGCGCGGGCCTGCTTCGTCATCTCTGGCGGCATCTCGACTCCTGATCACCGTGGGCCTTCGCGCAAGAGCATACCCGTGTGGCGGGGGGGCTGGGCCGGTCGCACTCCTGCGCGATACACGGACCGCGTAACAACCCCCCGGCGGGGGGAGGTCCTGTGGCCGTCTCGTGCCTATTGACAGCGTAACAATGTGTTGTTACGCTACGTATCAGCACAAGGAGGTGTGACCCATGGACCCCGCTGACCTGATCTCGAAGAAGGACCTGCTCCTGCAGGCAGGCATCAGCTACGGCCAGCTCTACCGCTGGAAGCGCAAGGGACTCATCCCGGAGGACTGGTTCGTGCGGCGCTCGACGTTCACCGGCCAAGAGACGTTCTTCCCGCGCGAGAAGATGCTCGCCCGGGTTGAGCGGATCCTCTCGATGAAGGACGAGGATCACTCGCTCGACGACATCGCAGAGGCGGTCTCGCCGATGCCGCTCCCCGACACGTTCACGAGGGCCGACGTCGAGGCCCGAAGTGCCGCGTCGTTCTCGGCCTTGGATCTGTTCGCGGAGGCGCATCCGGGGATCACGGAGTACCGGTTCCAGGAGCTTCTCGCCGTGGCCGCCGCAGACGAGCTGCTGCGCTCCGGCGATGCAGGCACGGATGAGGCCCGCGCTGTCATGGCGACGCTGGAGGCGGGCTGGGTCGTTGCGGAGAAGACGAGCATGGACCTTGTCCTGCTTCGCAAGATGGGCGTGTCGACCGCTTTGCTGGTATCCAGCGCGACAGAGCTCGTCGTGGAGAGCGGTGCGCGTGTCGTGGCGAGGGTGAGCCTTCCCTCCGTCATCGAAGGACTGAAGACGCGGCTGAGGAAGCCGGAAGGGGAGTGACAACGATGAGTGATGGCAGCAGGAACGACATGCGCATCGCCGGAGCGGGCACGATAAGCGGCGGCACGTACGGCAACGTGACGGTCGCCGGCGCCGGGACGGTGCGGGGCGACGTGGACGCGCTCGCCTTCAAGGTCGGGGGCGCGGTCGACGTGATCGGGAACGTGAAGGCCACGAGCATCGTCGTCAACGGGACGGCCACGTTCGACGGCGACGTCGACGGGGGCGCCGTCGTGATCAACGGCACCACGGATGTCCGCGGCCACCTCAAGGGCGACTCGCTCAAGGTGTCGGGTACGGCGAGCATAGACGGACCGGTCACGACGCAGCATGTCGAGATACGCGGTACCGCCAAGATCGGCGGAGACGTCGAGGCGGAGGTGTTCGAGGCGAAAGGCGTGTTCTCGATAGGAGGCCTGCTCAACGCCGGTACGATCAGCATCCAGCTCTACGGAGGCGCCGACGCGCACGATATCGGCGGCGGGACGATCGAGGTTCGCGAGGGCAAGCAGTGGGCGTTCCTGCCCTTCCTTGGCGAGCGCAACCTCACCGCGGACACCATCGAAGGCGACACGGTCTACCTGGAGAACACCCGGGCGAAGGTCGTGCGCGGCGCCGACGTCACGATCGGTGTGGGGTGCCGGATCGACCTGGTCGAGTACACCGGCTCTCTCACGGGGAGCGCTGGCGTCACCACGTCTCGCAAGGTCGAGCCGACGGCGTAGGCGGACTCGGGGCCGTCGCGTACACTGCGTGCGTGATCTGCCTCGCGACCGTTCCCCCCGGAGGTGAGCGTGCCCGACGTCTTCGCGTTCCTGTCGTTCGTCGTCGTGACGAGCTTCACCCCGGGTCCGAACAACATCATGGCGATGTCCAACGCCGCCCGTCACGGATTCCGTCGCAGCGTGCCGTTCACACTCGGCGTGGGCGCCGGCTTCTTCGCGATCGTGGGGCTGTCCATCGCCTTCACCATCGCCCTGTACCGTGTGATCCCGACGATCAAGCCGGTCATGACCGTCATCGGTGCCGCGTACATCCTGTGGCTCGCGTACAAGACGGTGACGAGTTCGCCGCACGATGAGGCGAGGGGCGGGGAGAGCTCCTTCCTCTCCGGCCTGCTCCTGCAGTTCCTCAATCCGAAGGCGATCCTCTACGGCATCACCGCCGCCTCCACGTTCATCGTCCCCTACTACCACGCAGTGCCGGTGCTCGTGGGTTTCGCGGCAGCTCTTGCCGCGGTGAGCCTCGTTTCCACGAACTGCTGGGCGCTGTTCGGCTCGGTATTCCAGCGCTTCATGGCCCAGAACCACCGGATGGTCGGCTATGTCATGGGTGCCCTGCTCGTCTACTGCGCCGTATCGCTGTTCATCTAGGGCGTTGCCAGCGCCGTCCGTTTGACCCACACCCGTCGCGGGCGTACCCTCACGCAGCACGTACACCCCGCCCCGGACTCCGGCGCGGGGCGGTCGTGCTGTCCGAACGCGAACCGCACGCGCGTGAGCGCGCGCCCAGCTGAAGGAACCGTGGATGTCACTGCTCGCAGACCTGTCGCAGCCCCTCGAGAGCGCTCCCGGGTACGCCCACGCGCGCGCAGCGCTCGCACAGGGCGAGGACTTCACGCTTGCCGCGCCCGCGGGTGTCCGCCCGCTGGTGACCGCGGCGCTGTTCCGCTCGGATCCGCGCTCGACGCTCGTGGTGGTGTCGGGGGCGGAGGCCGCCGACCGGTTCGCCCGCCAGCTTGCCGCGTACCTACCCCTCGACCGTGTGCTGACGCTGCCCATGCCGGCCACGCTGCCGTGGTCCCGGGACCCTGCGCGGCCGGCAGTGGCCGGACGGCGGGCCCGCGCGCTGTGGGCCCTGCAGGAGGGGCGCCCGGTCGTGGTGGTCGCGTCGGCCCGGTCGCTCATGCGCCGAGTCGCTCCCCGCAGCGCGCCGGAGACATACGAGCCGGTCGTCCTGCGCACGGGCTCGGAACTCGATCTCGTCGCGACGAGCGACCGCCTCGCGCTCATGGGCTACGAGCGCGTAGATACAGCTGACGAGCCCGGTCGCTTCGCCGTACGCGGCGGCACGCTCGATGTCTATCCGTCCGACGGCCACTCGCCCGTGAGGGCGGAGCTGTTCGGCGACGAGATCGAGAGTCTGCGTCGCTACGTCCCCGGTACCGGCCAGACGGTCGGCGACGCGGTCGAGACGGAGATCTACCCGTGTCGGGAGATGCGGCTGTCGAACAGCGTGACCAAGGACATCGTGCACAGCTACCGCTCCGCGTTCCGCGACATCAAGGAGAAGGCGCTGGCCGATCCGTGGCTCGCCCATGACCTGGAACTGCTCGAGCAGGGCGCCTACTTCAACGGCGTCGAGGCGTACATGCCCAACATCTACAAGGAGCTCGGCTCGGTCACCGACTACATCTCGAAGGAGACGCTCGTCGTCGTCGCCGAACCCCGTGCGTTGTTCGACGACACGGTCCGCCACCTCGAGGAGGTTGATACCGCCGCACACACCGCCGGCTTCGACGCGACACGATTCTATCTGCAGCCGCCGCAGGTCGATCTCGGCGGTCGCCAGCGGCTCACGCTCGTCTCGCTGCTGCGTGCGGGTGGGACTGTCGACGGCGAGCTTGCCAGCCGCCGTCCCGACGTCGCGGGCGGGGAGAGCAAGACCGTCGCCGGGTTGCGAGGACTGCTCGAGTCCGGGTTCCGGGTAGTACTGGCGGCCCACGATCGCCGTCAGCGGGAGACGTTGACCACGTCGCTGTCCGAGGCCGGCCTGCCTGTGGTGACATACGCGGGCGCACAGCATGCGGAACCGGGTTCAACGGCGGACATCGCGGTGGGACTGGGCGATCGCGTGGTGCACATGGCATTCGCGGACATCCCCGCCGGATACGTCATCCCCGACGCCCGGCTCGCGGTCGTCAGCGTCGACGACGCCTTCCCGCGCAGCGGGCGACGCAGCCCCACCGCCGACCCGACCCTGCTCACGTTCGACTTCAAGCCGGGCGACTACGTCGTTCACGCCACGCACGGCATAGCGCTGTTCCGTGAGGTGGTCCGCCGGGAGGTGCTCGGCAGCCCCCGCGACTACCTGCACCTGGAGTACGCGAAGGGCGACAGGCTGTTCGTGCCGGTCGAGCAGCTCGACCGTGTGACGAAGTACGTCGGTCCGGATGCGTCCGCGCCGCGCGTCACGCGCCTGAACACCGCCGACTGGAGCCGCGCGACCAAGAAGGCCCGGGCGGCGGCGCGCAAGCTCGCCTTCGACCTCGTCGACCTCTACGCGCGCCGCGCCACGACCACCGGCTATGCGTTCAGCCCGGACACCCCGTGGCAGCTCGAGATGGAGGCCTCGTTCCCCTTCGAGGAGACACCCGATCAGATCTCGGCGATCGCCGACGTGAAGACCGACATGGAGACCGACAAGCCGATGGACCGTCTCGTATGCGGTGATGTGGGCTACGGCAAGACGGAAGTCGCCATACGCGCCGCGTTCAAGGCCACTCAGGACGGCAAGCAGGTCATGATCCTGTGTCCGACGACCATCCTCGCCCAGCAGCACTTCACGACGTTCTCCGATCGCTTCGAGCCCTATCCGGTGCGCGTCGAAGTCCTGTCCCGCTTCCGGACGAAGAGTCAGCAGGAGGCCGCGCTGGCGGGCTTCGCGGACGGCAGCGTCGACATCCTCGTGGGCACTCATCGGCTGCTCTCGCGCGACGTATCGCCGCAAGCCCTCGGTCTCATCGTCGTCGATGAGGAACAGCGCTTCGGCGTCGAGCACAAGGAGCACCTCAAGAACCTCCGCGAGCAAGTCGACGTGCTCGCGATGTCGGCCACACCGATCCCCAGGACGCTGCAGATGGCGCTCTCGGGGGTGCGCGAGATGTCGGTCATCGACACCCCGCCGCCGAACCGCTTCCCCGTCAAGGTGCACGTGGGCGAGTTCGACCACGATCTCGTCCAGGCGGCGATCCGCCTCGAACTCGAGCGCGGCGGCCAGGTCTACTACGTGTTCAACCGCGTCATGACCATCGACGAAGCGAGCGCGCGTGTCCGTGAGATGGTGCCCGAGGCCCGCATCCGTGTGGCCCACGGGCAGATGTCCGACAACCAGCTCGAACGCGTGATGGAGAGCTTCGCGGCGGGCCAGGTCGACGTGCTCGTCGCGACCACGATCATCGAGAGCGGGATCGACAACCCGCACACCAACACGCTCATCATCGAGGACGCCGAACGGCTCGGACTCGCGCAGCTCTACCAGCTCAAGGGTCGCGTCGGACGTAGCCACGTACGTGCCTTCGCGTACTTCCTCGTTGGGCGAGGCAAGGCCCTCACCGAGCAGGCGGTCGAGCGGCTGACCGCTATGCGCGAGCTCACAGAGCTCGGCAGCGGCATCAAGATCGCGCTCAAGGACCTCGAGATCCGTGGCGCCGGCTCTCTGCTCGGCGCCGAGCAGTCCGGCAACCTCTCGGCGGTCGGCTTCGACCTGTACGCCGACATGCTGCGCGAGGCGGTCGCCGAGGTCCGCGGCGAGGCTCTGCCGGCACACACGGATGTGCGTGTGGACGTGCCCGCAGCCGCGTTCCTGGCTGAGGAGTACGTGCCCGAGGTCGATGAACGGGTGCGCTACTACCGCAGGCTCGCCGCGGCCGTCACGCCCGAGGCCGCGATCGCGATCGGGGTCGAGCTCACCGGCCGGTACGGTGCGATGCCGGAGGCGGCCTCCAACCTGGTGGGGGTCGCGCGTGCCCGCGCCATCGCCGGCGAACTCGGGATCACGCACGTCGCGATCACGAGAGGTCGTGTCGCCGTCTCGCCGATCACGTTGTCCGCCGAGGAGCGCGGGCAGCTCGCTCCGCGTGGCGCCGTCTACTTCGAGAAGGACCGGCGCCTGCAGATGCCGCTGGCGTATGGAGAATCCGTGGTGGGAGCGGTACTGGGCGTACTGGATGCTATACTTTCCCTCGCTTCGACTGACCCCGTGTGACACGGAGGAATCCCTGAAATGAAGCTTCGCTCACGTACCTTCGCCCTGCCCCTCGTGGGTGTCCTGCTCTTCGCCGCGCTCGGCGCGACCGGGTGCGCCGACAAGGACGTCATCGCCAAGGTGAACGGCTCGCCGATCAAGCTCTCCGACGTCGACGCGCAGCTCGCCCAGATGAAGAAGTCGTCGCCTCAGACGTTCCAGGGGACCGACGGCAAGAAGCGCGAGACAGAGTTCAAGGCGAAGATCGTCGAGAGCCTGATCCAGCTCGAGCTCATCAAGCAGGCCGGCAAAGAGCTGGGCGTGTCGATCACGGCCAAGCAGATCGACGACTACATCAAGCAGCTCGAGACGCAGTACGGCGGTGCGAGTGGCCTGACCGACGCCATGAAGCAGTCCGGCGTCACGATGGACCAGCTCCGCTCGAGCATCGAGAGTCGCCTCCTCGTGGACGCGGTCGGCAAGAAGGCCACGAAGGCCGGGAGCATCACCGATGCGGAGATGAAGGACTACTTCGCGAAGAACCCCGGCATGTTCAAGACCGCCGCTCAGGTGCATGCGTGGCACATCCTGTTCGCCACGAAGGACAAGGCCCAGGCCGAGAAGGTCTACGACCAGGTCAAGAAGGGTGGCGACTTCGCGGCACTGGCGAAGCAGTACTCGACCGACCCGGGCAGCAGGGACAAGGGCGGCGACCTGGGCTGGGCGCCTTCCACGCAGTACGTCACCGAGTTCGCTGCGGCGGTCTCGAGCATGAAGGTCGGGGAGTTCCGCCTGGTCGAGACCCAGTTCGGCTGGCACATCATCAAGCTCGTGGAGACCAAGCCGGCCGAGGACAAGACGTTCGACCAGGTCAAGGACCAGATCAAGCAGATCATCCAGCAGCAGAACCAGTCGGACGACTTCACGAAGTACGTCGACGAGCTGAAGAAGAAGGCGAAGATCGAGATCCTCGATGCCGAGATCAAGAAGCTCATCGACGCGGCTGCGCAGCCGGCGACCTCGACCGTACCCGCCCAGTAGCCGCGCGTTCGCGTGAGGGGTGACGTGGGCCGAGTCACCATAGTCGATCTCAGTGGAGCACCCGAGGCGTTCGCGCCCCGGGTGCTCGCCCGTCTCCGGGACGCTCGGGCCGTGGTGGTCCCCTCCATGGCAGGCGCGGCGGCGTCGGCGCTCGACGCCGCGGGGGTCCTCGCCTCGACCTACGCCGATCACGGGATGGCTCCCGACGCCCCCGCCGACCAGGTGGTCGACACGCTCAAGCGCCTCGCCGGTGAAGGCGACGTCGTGCTGGCCGTCTCTGGCTACCCGTTCCTGCGGGAGGGGGTCGTGACGGGCATGCTCCAGCGCATCGGCCCGGTGGAGGTGTTGCCTGCGGTCTCGCCGCTCGAGGTGCTGCTGCTCGCATTCGACGTCGACGTCACGGCCGACCTCGACTTGCTCGACGCGTCGGCGCTGCGATCCGCTCTTCCGGAGCGCGGATCACACCTCGTCGTGACAGGTATCGTCAACACCATCGCGGCCAAGGGCGTATCGAAACGCCTGGCCGAGCTCTACCCCGGCGAACACCTCGTCGTGGTCGCGATCGCGCAGCGGGAGGGCGGGCACGAGCTCCGCATGTCGACCGTGGCGTCCTTGCCGGCTCTGACGGTCACCTGGCCCGACGCGACCGTCTACGTCGCGCCGTTCCATGTGGGACCTCCGGGCGGATTCGACGAGCTCGTTCGCATCATGCAGATCCTGCGCGCGCCCGACGGTTGCCCGTGGGACCTCGAGCAGACGCACATGACACTGCGCAGGCACATGGTCGAGGAGGCGTACGAGGCGGTCGCTGCCATCGAGAACGGCGACACGGCCGAACTCGCCGACGAACTCGGCGACATCCTGCTGCAGGTCGTCTTCCATGCGCAGATCGCCGCCGAGAACGGCGACTTCACGATCGACGACACGGTCGCCAACATCATCGCGAAGCTGCGCCGCCGCCACCCGCACATCTTCGGCACCGCGACGGCGGACACCCCCGCCGAGGTGATGGATCGCTGGGACCGCATCAAGCGCGACGAGAAGGCCGGCGGCGGCATCCTCGACGGCATCGCGCACACGCTCCCTGCGCTGACGTACGCTGACAAGATGTCGCGGCGCGCCGTGTCCGTCGGATTCGACTGGGAGAGCGTCGACGGCGTGTGGGACAAGGTCCACGAGGAGATCGACGAGCTCAAGGCGACTGCCGCGGGTACTCCCGAGGCGGCGGACGAGGTCGGGGACCTGCTCTTCACGATCGTGAACCTCGCACGCAAGCTGAAGGTCGATCCCGAGCAGGCACTGCGTGCGACGTGCGACAAGTTCCAGAGGCGTTTCTCGCATATGGAGGCCAGCGCCGCCGGATCGGGCGCGGACCTCTCCGCGATGGGGTTGGACGAGATGGAGGCGCTCTGGCGCCAGGCGAAACAGGACGAACGGGGCGGAGACGCCACCGACCGAGGGGAGCGACACGACTCATGAGCTTCATCACCGACATCTGGGCGCGCGAGATCCTGGACTCGCGCGGCAATCCGACCGTTGAGGTCGAAGTCACGCTCGATGACGGAAGCCAAGGCCGTGCGGCCGTTCCGTCCGGCGCTTCGACGGGTGCTTTCGAGGCCGTCGAGCTGCGCGACGGCGACTCGGCCCGCTACCTCGGCAAGGGTGTGCTCACGGCGGTCGCGAACGTGAACGACGTCATCGGGCCCGAGCTCATGGGGATCGACGCTTCGGACCAGCGCTTCGTCGACATGACGATGCTGGGCCTCGACGGTACGGCGAACAAGGGCAAGCTCGGCGCCAACGCCATCCTCGGCGTGTCGCTGGCATGTGCGAAGGCGGCGGCAGAGTCGACCGAGCTGACGCTGTACTCCTACATCGGCGGAGCGAACGCGCACCAGCTCCCGGTCCCGATGATGAACATCATGAACGGCGGGGCGCATGCGGATAACAACGTGGATCTGCAGGAGTTCATGGTCATGCCGGTCGGCGCGACGTCGTTTTCCGAAGGTCTTCGCATGTGCGCGGAGATCTACCACACGCTCAAGGCCGTGCTCAAGAAGCGCGGGCTCGCGACCGGCGTCGGGGATGAGGGCGGCTTCGCGCCGAACCTGGACAGCAACGAGGACGCGCTCAAGGTGATCATGGAGGCCATCGCGACCGCCGGATACACCGCGGGCGAGCAGGTCATGATCGCTCTCGACCCGGCGGCCACCGAGTTCTACGACGACAAGAAGAAGCGCTACGTGCTGGCCGGCGAAGGCCGCGAGCTCACCTCTGCCGAGATGGTCGACTTCTGGGAGGACCTGATCGATCGCTACCCGATCATCTCGCTCGAGGACGGCATGTCCGAGGAGGACTGGGACGGCTGGAAACTGCTGACCGAGCGCGTGGGCGACCGCGTCCAGCTCGTCGGCGACGACCTGTTCGTCACGAACACCGAGCGCCTCGGGCGCGGCATCGAGATGGGGGTCGCGAACTCCATCCTCATCAAGCTCAACCAGATCGGGTCGCTCACCGAGACGCTCAACTGCATCGAGCTCGCGAAGCGCGCCGGCTACACGTGCGTCATCTCGCACCGCTCGGGTGAGACCGAGGACACGACCATCGCCGACGTGGCCGTGGCGGTCAACGCGGGTCAGATCAAGACCGGTGCACCCGCACGGTCTGACCGGGTCGCGAAGTACAACCAGCTGCTGCGTATCGAGGAGGAGCTCGGCGATTCGAGCGACTATCCCGGCATGCGGGCGTTCTACAACATCGCGCGGTAGCGCGACTCATACCTACCGCCCGTTCCGCCGCCTCGCTGTCCGCTGCCGTGCCCGCGCCTGCTCCGGTGGGTACCAACCACACGGGGGTAGTCGCGAGTCGGACCGAAGGGCAGGCAGATGCGCAGGACGAAGATCGTCGCGACCATCGGACCAGCGTGTGACGAGCCGGGTGTGCTCGACAACCTCGTCGCGGCCGGTGTCGACGTGGTGCGGCTCAACGCGTCGCATACAGCGCGCGAGGACCTGGAGCGCAGGCTGGCCGCCGTGCGGGCTTCCGCTGAGCGAGCAGGAAGGCATGTCGGTGTCATGCTCGACCTCGGCGGGCCCAAGCTGCGGGTCGGCGTCATGACTGCCGGGACGGTTCTGGCGGCAGGGAGCTCCTTCGCCCTACTGGCGGGCGAGTGCGTCGGCGACTCCTCGTTCGCATACGTGAATCACCCGGGGCTGGCGGGCGACCTGTCCGCGGGAGACAAGCTCCTGCTCGATGACGGGCGGCTCGCACTGCGTGTGACCGGTACTTCGGACGGTCGGATCGAGACCCTCGTCGAGATCGGCGGTCCGCTCGGGGGCCACAAGGGCGTCAACATCCCTGGCGTGCGGCTCGCGCTCGATCCGCTCACTGACAAGGACATCGACGATCTCGCGTGGGCGATCGAGGCGGGGATCGATCTGATCGCTCAGTCGTTCGTTCGCGGGCCCGAGGACGTGCTGCGCCTCCGGAAGGCCATGGGCGATCGGCAGATCCCCATCGTGGCCAAGATCGAGAAGCACGAGGCTGCGGGTGACATCGAATCCATCGTGGCCGCAGCCGATGCCGTGATGGTCGCTCGCGGCGATCTTGGGGTCGAGACCTCGCCCGAGGAGGTCCCGGTCATCCAGCGCGCGATCGTCAGCGCCTGCCGGGCGGGCGGGAAGCCCGTCATCGTCGCCACTCAGATGCTCGAGTCGATGGTCAGCGCCGAACGCCCCACGCGGGCCGAGGCTTCGGATGTGGCCAACGCCGTGTTCGAGGGTGCGGACGCGGTGATGCTCTCCGCCGAGACGGCGGTGGGTGCGCATCCGGTCTTGGCGGTCGAGACGATGGCGCGCATCTGCGTGACCGCCGAGGAGTACGGTGGTCCACCGCCCCACACCGCTGCGCTCAGCCGTGCCCGGGACGATGTGACCCGCGCGGTCAGTGCGGCCGTCTGTTCGCTGGCGACCGACCTCGAACTGGCCGCCATCGTGACGGCGACCGAGTCGGGAGCGACGGCACGCGCTATCGCGTCCTACAGGCCGTCGGTACCCATCGTCGCCATCACACCCGAGGCGGCTGTCGCGCGGCGCCTCGCGCTCGTCTGGGGGGTCCACCCGGAGGTCGTGCCGGCTCCGCGCAATCTTGAGGAGATGGCCGGCGCCGCCACAGAGGTGGCGCGGGCCACCGGGTTCGCGCGACCCGGCGACATCATCGCGCTGACTGCCGGCGTGGCGTTGAACACACCAGGGACCACGGACATGGTCCGAGTGGTCCACGTCTAGCGGGACCGGACAAGAACCCCTGTTCGTGCGCGGTGTGTCGCCTAGACCTCGCGTTGAGGTCGACTGTTTGACGGCCCGTGCTATAGTGGTGTCACGGCACCATCATCGCGGGCCTTCACACAGGACCACCACGCCATGCCATTCTCCTCACCATCGCAGCGCGGGGCCTCGCGGAGCGGTCGGAGCGCGTCTTCCCACAAGGGGACGGGCACCGGCGGTTCGTCGGCACGTGCCCGCGCCAGCGCGACGGCTTCTTCCTCCCCCCGGAAGCCTCGGACCACCCCGTCCAAGTCGCGCAAGAAGACCGGCGCGGTAGGCGGCGCGCGGCGCTCGAAGCCGCGCGCCGCGCCGCGCAAGGCCCGCGGCCCGCTCCTCCCCATCGCCATCCTCGGCGCGATCGCCTTGCTGGTGTGGTCGATGTACCCGGCACTCAAGGTCCAGTACGAGACCGGGCGCCGCCTGGCGGGTCTCGAGCGCCAGTACAAGGACCTCAGCGACAGGAACCAGGTGCTTCGGGCCCAGGTCGCGGACCTCAAGACCCCGGAAGGGGTCGAGAAGGCGGCTCGCGAGAGTCTCGGACTCGTCCGCCCAGGGGAGAACGTCTACGTGGTCATGGACCCGTCGAAGGACGGCAGCGGCCAGTCGCCCGCCACATCCTCGACGGTCCCCGCCTCAGCCCCACCTGACGCGGTCACCGCGTTCCTGGACGCGATCTTCGGCATCCGGCGGTGAACAGTGGGCGCGACGCCGCTGATGTCGAGCGCCAGATCGGACGACCTCCGCGAGGACGATGGCGAGTCGCGCTGCGTTGCTCCTATGGCCGCCCGCGCGTGATCGAGGTCGCGCCCGTGCTCGAGGACGGATCACCGTTTCCAACCACTCTGTGGCTCACGTGTCCGTGGCTCGCGGGAGCAGTCTCCGACGTCGAATCCCTCGGGCGCGCCGCCGAGTGGGCGGGGATGCTCTCCGCCGATCCGGACCTCGCTGCCGCCGCTGGCGCAGCAGACGACGACTACAGGCGGTTGCGCGCGTCCCTCGCCGACGGAGCGGACCCGTGCGCGGGCGTCGGGACAGCCGGGCAAGCCGACCCGCTCGCAGTGAAGTGCCTGCATGCGCGGGTCGCAGCGGCGCTGGGTGGGATCGCCGACCCCGTGGGTCTAGGCGTCCTCGCCTCCCTGGGGCAGGACGGGTTCGCCGCGGAGTGTCCTGAGCGCCGTTGCGAGGCTGTTCGGGGTGCGTCCCGGGCGTAGAATGCGTCCACGAGGCGCCGCGCATCGAAGTGCGGCGCGAGAGGCAGGCGGCCGGAAGCATGGAGACCACCCCGATCCGCAGGGCGGCCATCGATATCGGCACGGTCACCACACGTCTGCTCATCGCAGACGTGTCGGGCTTCTCCGTCACTGAGATCACCCGGCGCACTGTCGTCACACATCTCGGTGAGGGTCTTCACCTCACGGGCGAGCTGTCCGCGGACGCGATCGGCCGCGTGGCCGACGCGGTCGGTGGGTTCATGCGCGACATCGTCGATGCGGGGGTCGAGGACGTTGTCGCCGTAGCCACGTCGGCAGCGCGTGACGCCACGAACGGGCGCGAGTTCCTGGATCGACTCGAGTCGGTCGGCATCCGGCCGCGGATCATATCCGGGGCCACCGAGGCGAACGTGTCCTTCCTCGGCGCGACCAGCGCCATCGACGACGATGACGTGCTCGTCGCCGATCTTGGCGGGGGCTCCACCGAACTGGTCTTCGGGTCCGCGCACGACACCGACGAGGGCCGTGTCGTGAGGATCTCTGCGGCTCGGTCGATCGATGTCGGCTCGCGGCGCGTGCTCGACATGTTCCTCGCCAGCGACCCACCTTCAGGCGATGAGCTCTCAGCCGCGCGCGCATGGGTCGCCGACGAGATGCGTCCGTTCTTCGCGGCGCTCCCGGAGCGGCCGCGGACGCTGCTCACGCTTGCGGGCACCGGAACGACGCTGTCGGCGGTCAGGCAGCAGCTGGCCGTCTACGACCCGGCGAAGGTTCACGGCTCGCGTCTGACGGGCGGTGACATAGCCGATCTTCGCGAGGAACTCGCGGCGATGACGCTGTGCGACAGACGCACGGTCATCGGGATGGACCCCGACCGAGCGGAGGTCATCGTTGCGGGGGCGCTCATCCTCGAGACGATCCTCGCGCTCGCCGGACTGGATTCCACCATCGTGAGCGAGCACGATATCCTCTACGGGCTGGTGATCGAGGGCGCCTGACGCCCCCCTCAGTCGCGGACGGCATGGATCGGCGGTCCCGGTCGGCCCCCTACCCCAATCGGCAGAGGGAACCGGCTTAAACCCGGGTCAGTCTGGGTTCGAATCCCAGGGGGGCCACCACGGGACC
>JAUSBS010000025.1 GCA_030651905.1 Coriobacteriia bacterium | reverse complement strand
CGGAGGCGGCGTCAACCATTCCCGGTATCGAGGAAGGAGCGCGCCAATCGGTCGCCAGGTCCGGGTGGAGGAAGCGACGCACCTGTGTCGGGTCGGTGATACCGCGACCGAGCAGTATCCGCGCCACGACGCTCGAGACGCCCGTCGCCTCCGACAGACCGCGCACCGCGGTCTCGTCCACAGGCGCGACGGACCAGCGTCTCTTCGGAGCGGAGGTGGTGTGCATCGGATCCATCCTAGCATCACGGGCCCGACACCTCGTGTGGGTGTCGGGCCCGTTGATTCGTTCGAAGTAACGGAGCGCCTAGACGGACGCCTTCGCGTAGCGCTGCTTGAGCGCCTTGTAGCGGGGCTCCCGCTCCTTCCACATCGCGTACAGCGGGCTTGCGACCGCGACTGACGAGTAGGCGCCTGCGACGAGACCTATCAGGAGAGCGAATGCGAAGTCCTTCAGCGTCTCACCACCGAACGTCAGCAGAACGACGACCGGGATGATCTGCGAGAGACCCGTGTTGATCCAGCGGGTCAACACCTGGTTGATCGAGTCGTTCGCCATGCGCATGAACGTCGTCTTCTGCAGATTGGCGGTGTTCTCGCGGATCCGGTGGAACACGACGATCGTGTCGTACAGCGAGTAGCCGAGGATCGTGAGCAGCGCGGCCACCGTGTTCGGCGTGACCTCGCGTCCGACGAGCGCGTAGATCCCCAAGGTGATAATCGCGTCGTGCACGAGTGCGAGCACCGCGGTCAGAGACATCTTGTACTCGAATCGCACCGAGATGTAGACGAGGATCGCCGCGATGGAAACGATGAGCGCGAGCATGGCGGCGTCGGTGATCGATGCGCCGTACGACGGCGCGATGACCGAGGTGCGTGTGTCCTTCAGGTCGATACCGAGGTCCTTCGATATCGTGCCGAACACCGCGTTGGCCTTGACCGTGTCCGAGATGCCGCTACGCACGAGCCAGCCATCCGGCCGACCCTGCGTCAGAGCCGGCTGCACGATAGCGTCGGTCATGCCGGCACTGCGCAGCGCACGGTCGACCTTCTCGGTCGTCACGCCGGCCGTCTGCGGGAGCTTGATGCTCGTCCCGCCCCGGAACTCGATGCCGAAGACGAGACCCTTGATCAGCAGCGCGCCGATGGCGACGACGAGGACGATGCCGGAGACCAAGAACAGCCACTTGCGATTGCCCATGAAATCCACGTAGAGCCTAGGCATTCTTGGTACCCCCCTTCAGGCCCCAGAGTGCGGGCATCTTCGCGATCACCGATTCGGCCAGGATGATGACCATCGGTCGGGTGAAGAAGATGCCGACGCTCAGGTCGATGATGAGGCCGAGGATCAGCGTGAGCGCGAAACCGCGCACCGGCCCGATCGCGATCGCGTAGAGGAAGACGGCCGACACGAACGTGACGACATCGGCGTCGATGCTGGTGAGCAGGGCGTGCTTCGTGCCCGATTTCGCCGCGGTCCGCGGGCTCTTGCCCATCCCCACTTCTTCGCGGAATCGCTCGAAGATGAGGATCGATGTGTCAGCGGCCATACCGATCGAGAGCACCATGCCTGCGATGCCCGGGAGCGACAGCGCGAACGCGCCGGCGCGCGAGAGCCCACCGAGGACCCCGAGGTAGAGCAATGCGAACAGCGCGAGCGACACCCAGGAAAGGACCCCGAGGCCGCGATAGTAGACCGCGAGGTAGACGGCCACGATCAGCAGTCCCGCCAGCGCGGCGAGCAGACCCTGATTCAGGGACGCCGCGCCGAGGGTGGGACCCACCTCCTGCGTGTCCGAGAACTTGAGTGAGACGGGCAGCGCACCGGTCTGCAGCACCGTCGCCAGCTTCTTGGCGTCATCGGCGGTGAAGCTGCCGGAGATGTTGGAGCTACCGTCCAGGATCGGTTCGCGGATCGTCGGCGCCGACTGGACGATACCGTCGAGAACGATCGCGACCGGCTTGCCGACGAGCCGCGTGGTGATCTTGCCCCACTCGTCCTTGCCCTTGTTGTTGAACGTCATGCTGATGGCATAGAAGCCCGGGTTCTCGGTATCCGCCTCGGCCTGGGCGGTCTGGATGACATCGCCCGTCAGGGCCACCTGGTAGGTGCCCTTGACCAACTTCGTGCCCTCCTTGACCGTCTCGGACGTCTGGATGCTCGCCACATCGACGAACTCGAGCTGACCGGTGCTCCCCAGGATCTCCAGCGCCTGCTGCGAGTCCTTGATCCCCGGCAACTGAACCAAGATGGATGCGGCCCCCTCACGCTGGACGGTGGCCTCCGAGACGCCGAGTCCGTTGACACGGTTCTCCACGATGCGCAGTGCGCGCTCCATGGACGCCGAATCGACGTTCGCCTTCTCCGCGGTGAGGATCACCGAGAGGCCGCCTTGGATGTCGAGGCCCTTCTTGATCTGCGTCGCGGGCGGCCAGAACAGCCACACCGCGACCAGCACCAGCGCCAGTACCCCGGCGAGGGAGATGTAGTTCCACTGCCTTGAATCCATGCCTTCGCCTTCCGAGTCGACCCACTCTTGCGCGCGGCGCCGCGCGGACGCGCGACGCCACCGGACAGACTACACCAAAGCCGCCGCCTAGAGCAGCCGCGTGCCGTTGATGACCAACTCGAAACTGGCGTCGAGCACACGCGCCGCCGAGCGGCACATCTGCATGCGCGACAGGAATATCTCGAAGTACTCCATCACCTGGCTGGTCTCCGTGTCGATCTCGATCTCGAGCGACATGGTCCGTGTCTCGCCGTCGACACGAAGGAACGAGCGCTTCGCCGCGTAGTTCACGCGGTCATGTATGTCGAAGGCGGAGGGCTCCGGGTTGCGTACGCGCGTGTGGTGGACGTCCGCCTTGTCGGCGATGATCGTGGCCGCCCCGATCGGGTTCGCAGGCGTACCGAACTCCTCTTCGTGGTTGCCGAGCGCGTTCATCACGTGCGCGATCTCGCGAGGGTCCATGTCGTGCTCCCGCAAGAGTCCCTTCGCGAGCAGGGCCGCACTCACGCCATGGAACTCGCGCGAGATGCAGTTGCCGAGATCGTGCATGAAGCCGGCGATCTCGCCGAGCTCCGCGGTGCGCTCGTCGAAGCCGAGCCGGCGAAGGATGTTGCCGGAGATGTGGGAGACGAGATTCGCATGCCGGAAGCCGTGCTCCGTGTAGCCGATCGCGCCGAGGTACTCGTCAGCAACCTCGATGTAGGCGATCACGTGAGGGTCGCTCGAGATGTCCGCGAGCGTGACTCGCTTCCAGGGGTCGCCTGGCTTCGTGGCGCTGGACGGGTCACTCATCCGAGGCCCGCTCCTCGCCCGTGCGCCCGACGATGGCTCCTCGCGCGACACGGATCGCGACCCCGGTCGCGATCTCGAGCTTCACATCATCGTCGGTCAGGGACACGACGCGACCGTAGATGCCGCCGGCGGTGATGACCTCATCACCGGGCAGGAGTGCCGCGAGCATCTCCGCCTGCGCCTTGCGCTGCTTCTGCTGCGGCATGATCCACAGGAAGTACATCGCGCCGAACACGACGGCGGCGTAGCCGACAGCGAGAACGACGTTCTGATTCATCGTGCGAGCCCCTACCCCTCGTCGAGTGGTCGGACGCCGGTCGGACGGCCGGTGAGCAGATGATACCACCGGCCGGTCGGCGCTCCAGTGCTAGTAGTCGACAGCGCCCGGCCCGGACATCCACTCGTCGAGGAGTGCCCCATACGTGCCGTCAAGCACAGCACGTCGCGCGCGGGACGCGAGATCGATGAGGAAGTGAAGGTTGTGCACCGACAGCAGTGTCGATGCCAGCATCTCCTTGACGGTGACGAGATGGCGCAGATACGCCCTCGAACAGGTGGTGCACGTCGGACAGGAGCACGACGGGTCGAGTGGACCGAAGTCCCGTGCGTACTTCGCGTTGCGCAGGTTCATGCGACCCCGGGAGGAGAAGGCCGTGCCGGTCCGCGCGGTCCGGGTCGGCAGGACGCAGTCGAACATGTCGACCCCCAGCGCTATCGCCCGCAGCATCGTCGTCGGGTTGCCGACACCCATGAGGTAGCGTGGGCGATCGGCGGGCAGCGCTGCGGCGACCGGGGCGAGCGACTCCAGCATGAGTTCATGCGGCTCCCCCACCGAGTAGCCCCCGATGCCGTATCCGGGGAATCCGATCTCCACCGTCGCCTCGACGCTCTCGAGCCGCAGATGATCGAAGACGCCCCCTTGGATGATCCCGAAGAGTGCCTGATCCTCGCGCGAGTGGGCGACGGCGCATCGCGCCGCCCACTCCGCTGAGCGGCGCACCGCCTCGGCGACGCGCGTCTCGTCGGCGGGATACGGGGGACACACGTCGAGCACCATCGCGATGTCGGCGCCGAGGTCCGCTTGGACCGCCATGTTGTCCTCGGGAGTCCAGAAGTGCTTCGCCCCATCGACGATGGAGCGGAACTCCACACCGCCGTCGTGGAGCTTCACGGTGTCCGCGAGCGAGAAGACCTGGAAGCCGCCCGAGTCGGTCAGGATCGGGCGGTCCCAGCACATGAACGAGTGCAGGCCACCGGCCTCGCGGATGATGTCCGACCCGGGACGCAGGAACAGGTGATAGGTGTTCGCGAGCACCACGGAAGCGTCGATCCCGTGCAGCTGCGAAGGCGTCACGCCCTTGACGGTCGCGCGGGTGCCCACCGGCATGAACACAGGTGTCGTGACCGGACCGTGGGCCGTGGTGAACGTGCCGGCCCGCGCGGAGGTCGCCGGGTCGGTCGCATCCAAGGTGAACTCGAAGAGAGCCATGGCCACGGATTCTACCATCGCGGGCGCCCGGGTCCGCATCCGACGCCGTGCATCCGCGCTACACTAGGGCTGCCCAGAACCCGGACAGCCCGCGCGGCGTCCAAAGGAGCGGACATGAAGGAAGCGAGCCCCAGCGACGCGGTACTGCTCGAGTCCGCGCGCGCCGGTGATCTCGGAGCCTTCGAGCGCCTGATGCGGGCGCACCTCGACGCCGTGTACGGACACGCGCTGCGGTTCTTCGGAGACCACGCGACCGCCGAGGACGCGGCGCAGGAGGTCTGGGTGAAGGTGTATCGCTCGATGGGCGATTTCGACGGGCGGGCGGCGTTCTCGACGTGGCTCTATCGGGTCACGCGCAACGTCTGCTTGGACATGTTCCGGCGCGGCAAGCGCCAGGCCTCCCCGATCGACCCGCTGGATCTGCCGCAGACACCATCCGGTGAGTTCGCCGACGCTGCGGCGACGTCCGCGGATCTCGAGCGCGCCGTCGCGGCCCTGCCGCCCGAGGACCGGGACGCGTTCAACGCCGTAGCGCTCTTCGGCCTGACGTACGCCGACGCGGGGACCGTGCTCGGCGTTCCACCGGGCACGGTCAAGTCACGCGTGTTCCGCGCGCGACGGACGATCATCGGCCGCCTCGGACTCGGCCCGGGAGGAGACGCGTGATGGACTGCCGACAGGCTCAGGACGCTCTCGCCGCGGCCCACGACGGCTGCGAGCCCGACGACGCCACGATCACCGCTCGGGCGCATGCTGCGACGTGCCCGGAGTGCGCGGGGTACTCCGCCGCTCTCGCCGAACTCGACGCGATACCGGCACCGGAAGCCTCCCCGCTTCTCGCGGAGCGCATCGTCCGTGCCGTCGCGAACGAGGCAGCCGTCGTCGACCGGGATGCCGAGGTGGCCCTCGCCGCCGCGGCTCTTCCACGCGACCCCACGGCGACCGGTGATGGCGCAGTACCCGCGCCGGTCTCCGATCTTCCTGCCTGGCTGACCCGCACCCGCCTCTGGGCGGCCACGGGGACCGTCATCCTTGCCGCGGCAAGCGTCATGGTCGCGGTGATCGTCTCGGGTCAGGCGGCCGATCAGGCAGCACTCAGAGAGATGGCCAAGGACGGCCCGCAGGCCGGGGCCGTCACCGACGCGGAAGTGGCCGGCACCCCCACCCCACCGGCTCCCGGCGCCATCGCGCCGAGTGCTCCCGCCACGGTCCCGGACTACGTCGCATATCAATCGTTCGCCTATCTCGTGGCAACTGCCGTCGAGGCGACTCCATCGCAGGCGACAACGTTGGGAACGACGCAGACCGCACTGCGGAGCGGCGCGGTCCAGACGCTGAGCGTGCTGCAGGTGCCCGGGAGTGGGCGTGACCTTCTCCTCGTGCTCCCCGCGGGCGAGCATCGCGCACTCAAACCGGTGATCCGTTCGTACGGCAGCCGCACGTTCCAGATGCGCTCCGGTACGTCTCTCGACCGTTTCGGGATCTGGCCGACTCTTCCCGAGGGCTACACGCAACCGACAGGCGCCGATGGCTCTCCGTACTACCGCGCGGCAGGAACGGATGCGCTAGGCGTTCGCGTCTACGTGCGGGTGGGCCAGACACCCGAGTTCGGTTTCGGCATCGCTGGGGGCACTGCCTCGACCGACCCGGCCAGCGGCAATCCCAACTGGACGTGGTGGTCCCCGATCCAGTAGGGCCGCGCAGGCCTCTACAGGATGAGCATGGCATCGCCGAACGAGAGGAACCTGTAGCCCTCGTCCTTGGCGACGTCGTAGGCGTGCATGACGAGATCGCGGCCGGCGAACGCGCTCACGAGCATCAGCAGCGTCGACCTCGGAACGTGGTAGTTCGTGACGAGCGCGTCGACCGCGCCGAACCGGAATCCGGGCAGTATGAACAGATCGGTGGAACCGCGAGCGTCCACGACGAGTCCACTCTCCTCGTCATACGCGCTCTCGAGCGCGCGCACCACGGTCGTCCCGATGGCCATGACACGCCCGCCCCGCGCCCGACAGTCGTTGACGGCGTCGGCCGTCCAAGGTGGGACCCGGAACCGCTCCGTATGGATGTGATGCCGGACGGCGTCTTCCTCGGTCACGGGCCGGAACGTGTCGAGCCCGACGTCGAGTTCGACCTTAGCCACATGGGCCCCCGCCTCCTGGATACGGTCGAGCAACGCGGTGGTGAAGTGGAGTCCGGCGGTGGGAGCCGCGGCGCTATGCTCGTTGGTCGCGAACACGGTCTGATACGACTCGGGATCGTCGAGCGCGCGAGTGATGTAGGGCGGCAGAGGCACTTCGCCGATTCGCCGCACCACGTCCATGAACCGGCCTTGCCTCACGCTGAACTGTACGAGTCGACCGCCGGAGTCCTCGAGCACGCCCACGACGAGCCCGGTCATCTCCAGGTCGCCGAAGAGCATCTTCGTCCCGGGCTGGAGCCTACGTCCGGGCCGGACGAGACACTCCCACGTGTCGCGGCCGCGTTCGCGCAAGAGCAGCACCTCGACAGCGCCGCCACTGCCCTCCTTGACCCCGTGGAGACGCGCCGGCATGACACGCGTCTCGTTCACGACGACAAGATCACCCGGGCGGACATACTCCGGCAGGTCCGAGAAGATGCGATGGTCGATCTGCCCGCTCGCGCGGTCGACGACCAGGAGACGGCACGAGTCGCGGGGCACTGCCGGGCTCTGAGCGATCATCCCGGTGGGCAGGTCGTAGTCGAAGTCCGCGGTACGCACGTGTCGCCCCCGTCACAGGTGTGCTCGTCGGATGCCGGTGCCAGTGTACCGCTGGTCGCCGTCATGCAGTACCATTCGTGAGGCCATGCAACAGACCCCGTGGTCCGCAGCAGACCTACACATACATACAACGGCCTCTGACGGCGTCGCCTCTCCCGAGATGGTGCTGGACTGGGTGTGTACCCGGACCGACCTGGCCGTCATCGCCATCACCGACCACAACACCAACGAGGGTGCCCTCGAGGCCGCCGAGTTGGCGGCGAACGGGCGCTATCCCGTCGAGGTCATCGTCGGCCAGGAGGTCGAGAGCGCCGACGGTCACATCATCGGGCTGTGGACGCCCGACCTGGTCTCTCCGCGCATGCCTGCCGCCGAGACGGTCGCGGCGATCCATGCGCAGAACGGCCTGGCGATCGCAGCGCACCCCTTCGCTCCTCGGTTCTGGGCCCGAGCCGGGCTCGACCGCGGCGACCGCGACGTCTACGACACAGTCGCCTTCGACGGCCTGGAAATCGCGAACTCCACGCCGCTGCTGTTCTTGTCGAACTGGTTCGCCCGCTTCTACTGGACCACGCACCATCAGCGACTCGCGTGCACGGGCGGCAGCGACGCACACATCCTGACGGTCATCGGTTCGAGCCGCACCTTCTTCCCGGGCACGACGGCAGTCGAGCTGCGAAGCGCGATCGAGGGACGGCGGACCCGCGCCGCACTTCCTGGCATATCCCCCCGCCGCAACTGGCGCTACGCGCGCAACGTCCCCACCATCATGCGACGCGACCGCGACCGCAAGGCACGCGAGGTCGATGCCGGGATCCGACCCGAGCCCAAGACGCGCAACGGCAAGCGCACCGGCTGATCAGCCCCGCGCTCCACCGCCCTTCGCGATCGCCCTCGCGGCCTTCTCTGAGCGCCTGCGCTCGCGACCGGCAGCCGCCTCATCCTTCGAGTACCTGCATCCGCAGAAGTCCTGCCGGTACATCCCGAGTTCGCGGGAGCGCCGTGACGCCTCCGCGTAGCGGTCTCTGAAGTCGGTGACGAGGAATGCGATGCCGTGTTGAGCGGCAGCCGCCTCCCCCGCCTCGCGGATAGCATCCGGGTCCTGATAGGGGCTCACCGAGAGCGTCGTGGCGATCGCGTCGCAGCCCGACTCCGCCGCCCTCGCGGCGGCAAGACCCAGCCGCAGCCGGAAGCACGCACGACACCGCCGCCCCGGACGGTCTTCGAGACCGCGAACCGCCTCGGTCCACGACTCAGGCTCGTACGCGACCTCCTCGACCACGATCCCGCTCTCACGCGCGTACTCCAGCAACGTGTCGCGACGGCGTTCATACTCGACGCGCGGGTGGATGTTGGGATTCGCATAGACGACGCGGACCTCGTGTGTCGCGGACAGCCCGTCGAACGGTTCGAGCAGACAGGGCCCGCAGCAGGCATGCAGCATGATCCTCATGCCGTCACAGTACAGGACCCTCTGATGCGGCGGCGCCTGAATGCCCGCGTCACTTCAGGAATGCCGCGGTCACGGTCGCGATGCCGAACAGGATGAAGATCGTCCCCGAGATACGCGTGATGAGATGTTTCGGCAGTCGCCTGCCCATGACCGACCCAACGAGGATGGCCAGACCGTCGGCGATCATCATCCCGATCGTCGAGCCCATCCACACACCCCAGAACGTCTGGACGGGCGTGAGCCCCTCGGCCGTCAGCCCGATTGAAGCGAGCCACTGCGAGATGGCCGGGCCCGCGGCACCGAACGTCCGCAAGACGGCCGCGGGGTCCGCCGCTATCGTCGTGGTCATGATCTGCGTCTTGTCGCCCAGTTCGGCGAGGAAGAACGCGATCGTCGTGGTCACGATGGGCCCGAACCGGCCACCACTCCGATCGGTGTCCTCCTCGTCGGTCGTGTCGCCGCGGAGGGTCCAGACGCCGAACCCCACGAAGAGTACGCCGGTAACGATCGCCAGCCAGAACTGCGGAATGAGATTGCCGACCGCCTGCCCGAGCAGCGTCGAGAACAGGTGGATGACCAAGGTGCCGATGAAGATGCCGATGAGCACCTTCCACCACGCGTGTCGCGCAGCCAGCGCCAGCGCCAGCAACTGTGTCTTGTCGCCCAGTTCGGCGAGGGTTATGAGTATGGTTGCGACCGCGAGCGCGTAGAGCACGAAGCAGCTCCTACTCGGCGGTGCGGCGCTTCGAGCGCGCGGCGACGATCACGAGAGCGATCACCGCGGCAGCGAGCATGCTGAAGAGTGCGGTGAGCACCGGAGACCCGTCGCCGCCCGACACCGGTTGCGCGGGAGTGGTCCCCGCCGCGGCGCGTACGAACGACACGGTCACCCTCTGGGTCTGGCCCACCGAGAGCGTGGTGGTCGGAAGCGAGTAGAGCTTCTCGCCGGACGCGTTGACCTGAGGTGCGCCTTCGAACGCGGGCTCGGTCTTCACGTCTCCCGTCGCCGCCACCATCTTGACTGCGAAGCCCTGGCTCGGGGACGGGGCGGACTGCACCCAGTCGACGGTCGCGGTGTAGCGTTCACCGTCCTGCACGAGTTGGGGCATGAGGCCTTCGTACTGCATCATCCGCGACTGCGTGAGGGTCACAACGAGCACTCTGCCCCCGGTACCCTCCTCGATGATGTACGCGCGCTTGACGTCCTTGGCGGGGTCGCCGCCGAAGACCTCACCGACCCAGCCGAGCGTGACTCCCGCGGGAACGGGGATCCGGACCGTGGCCGGGAGCTTCACAGATTCCGCGAGTTGCGCACTCACGACCACGTTGAAGCCGTCGGGTTCGCTGGGCCACAGCTGGACCTCGACTGCGGCAGGAACTGCCGCCGCGACAGGGGTGCTCGGGGACGCAGGTGCCGGCGTGACACTCGCTGGCGTGGCGGCCGGAACTGCGGTCGTCGAGGTCGCCGTCCTGGCTCCGGTGCCGACGGCGGCGAACGCGGCGGAGGGCAGGATCAGGGCGATCGCAAGCATGATCGGCATCAGGCGGGACGGGCGCATCTAGGCGGTCCTCTCAGCTGAATCAACGGTGTTCGACATGAGCATCGCGCGGGTCATCGGACCGACGCCGCCCGGCACGGGCGTGATGGCGCAGACCTTCGGAGCCACAGCGGTGAAGTCTACATCACCGACCATCCCCTCGTCCGTGCGGTTGATGCCGACGTCGATCACGACCGCACCTTCCTTGACGTGTTCGGGTCCGATCATCCGTGGACGCCCGATCGCCGCGACGAGGATGTCGGCCTCGCGACACACCGCCGCCAGATCGGCCGTTCGGCTGTGGCACCACGTGACCGTCGCGTCGCGTTCGAGCAGCATCAGCCCCATCGGCTTCCCGACGAGCAGCGAGCGACCGACCACGACGGCCCGCTTGCCGCGAGGGTCGATGCCGTAGTGATCGAGCATGCGCATGACGCCCCACGGGGTGCACGCACGGTGTCCCGGGAGACCCCGCATGAGACGTCCGAGATTCTCGGGATGGAATCCGTCGACGTCCTTCTCAGGGGAGACCGCGGCCACAACATGCTCGACGTCCAGATGAGCCGGGAACGGCTGCTGCACGAGGATCCCGTGGACGTCCGGATCGGCGTTCAGGCGCCGCATCAGCACGTCGAGCTCGTCCTGGCCGGTCTGTGCCCCGAGCCGGTAGTCGAACGAGCGTATGCCGATCCTGGCGCAGTCCTTCTCCTTCATGTTCACGTACGACCGTGACGCGGGGTCGTCGCCGACGAGGACCACGGCCAGACCGGGAGTCACCCCGCGAGCAGCAAGGGCAGCCACTCTCTCGACCGTCCGCACCTCGACGGCGGCCGAGACGATCGTGCCATCGATTATGAGAGGTGCCATGTCGACCGCCTTCCTCGTGTGTGTGGGGAGGAGACGCGCCGCGCACGCACCGGCATCGCCCCTGGAGCGCTAGAAGAGGCCGACGACGGTCCCCTCGGCGTCGATGTCCATGCTCTCGCCCGCGGGCCTGCTGGGCAGACCGGGCATCGTCATGATGTCACCGCACAACGCGTAGAGGAACCCGGCACCCGCGGACAGACGGATGTCACTCACCGGGAGCCTCCAATCGCGGGGACGGCCCTTGAGTCGCGCATCGTGCGAGAGCGAGAGATGCGTCTTGGCCATGCACACCGGCAGTCGGCCGAAACCCATCGCCGAGAACTGGGCGATCTTGCGCTCGACCTCCTCGGCGAAGTCGACGCCGTCCGCTCCGTAGATGCGCCGGGCGATCGACTCGATCTTGGCCTGCACGGACTCGTCGTCGGGGTACGTGAAGCGGACCTGCGAGACCTCCTTCGACGCCTTGGCGACCGCCTCCGCGAGTTCGAGCCCTCCCCGACCACCGTCGGCGTGCATGGTATGCGACACCGCGTCCGCGGCGCCGGCCGACTTCGCGTGAGCTCGAACGAGTTCGTGCTCGGCATCGGTGTCACTCGGAAACCGGTTGACGGCGACGACCACGGGGATACCGAAGGAGCGCACGTTCTCGATCTGCTTCACGAGGTTGGGCATCCCGGCTTCGAGCGCGTCGAGATCCTCGGCCAGCAGGCCTGGATCCAGTGGGCGGCCCGGCTTCACGTCGAAACGTCCGGAATGCGCCTTGAGCGCGCGCACCGTGCACACCAGCACCGCGCAGTCGGGACGCAGGCCCGAGGCGCGACACTTGATGTTGATGAACTTCTCGAGCCCCATGTCGGCGCCGAAGCCGGCTTCGGTCACCACGAACTCCGCCAGTTTGAGCGCGATGCGGTCCGCGATGATCGAACTGTTGCCGTGCGCGATATTCCCGAACGGACCCGCGTGTACGAACACGGGGCCACCCTCGGTGTCCTGAAGGAGGTTCGGCATGATCGCGTCCTTCATGAGCACCGTCATGGCGCCCGCGACCTTGAGATCCTCCGTGGTGACCGCTCGGCCGTCGCGTGACGTCCCGACGACGATGCGCCCGATGCGGGCACGCAGGTCCGCCAGGTCCTCGGCCAGAGCCAGCACGGCCATGAGCTCACTGGCCGCCGTGATGTCCCATCCGGTCTCGCGAGGGACGCCCCCGGTCCGGCCTCCTAGACCCACGACATTCCCGCGCAGCGCCCTGTCCGAGACGTCCAGCACCCGGCGCCAGGTGACAGCGTAGGGGTCGAGATCGACGCCCGAACGGTGATGCAGCGCGTTGTCGACGAACGCCGCACAGAGGTTGTGGGCGGCCGTGACCGCATGCGCGTCGCCTGTGAGATGCAGATTGAGGTCGACCATCGGCAGGACCTGTGAGTAGCCGCCGCCCGCCGCCCCGCCCTTGATGCCGAAGACGGGCCCGAGCGAGGGCTGCCGGATGCACGAGAAGGCGCTGCGGCCGCTCGCCCGCAGCGCCTGTCCGAGACCGATCGTCGTGAGCGTCTTGCCCTCGCCCAACGGCGTCGGTGTGATCGCCGTGACCACGACGTAGTGGCCGTTGCGCCTGTCGGCGAGCGATGAGCGGACGCCGAGCGACACCTTCGCCTTGTACCGGCCGTAGGGTTCCAGATACTCGGGCGAAATCCCGAGCCCGTCCGCCACCTCGGCGATCGGCCGCATCGCCGCACCTTGGGCTATCTCGACGTCCGACAACACGCGCCGTGCACCTCCGTGGGTCGTAGGGGCAGCCGCGATCGGCAGCCGGGAAGCGACTAGCCTTCCTTCACGATGGCGAGCAGCCGCTTGAACTCCTCGGTGCCCGCACGGGAGACCGCCTCGTACATGACCGATTCGGCGGTCGTGACGACGACTCCCGCCGTCCTGAGACGATCCAGGGCTGTCAGGTGATCCGCTCCCCGGCGCGAACAGCACGCATCGGCCACGACCTGCACCGGGTATGTCTTCTTCGCCAAAGTCAGCGCCGTCTGCGTGACGCAGATATGGGTCTCCATGCCGGCGACGACCACCTGGCTGCGTGACGTCTCGTAGAGTGCCTCGAGGAACGCCGGCTCGTCACACGCGCAGAAGGACATCTTGTCGACCACGGTGACCGATACCGTCCTGGCCGCCTGCTCCAGGGCGTGAGCGATCCCGGGGACGGTGTCCCCGAGTCCGTCGGGATACTGGCGGGTCACGACGATCGGGGCTCCTATGAGCTCCGCGAACCGCACGAGTCGCACGACCGTCGCCACTACGTCGTCGCGGCGCTCCATCACTGCTGCGAGCCGCTCCTGGACGTCGATGAGCACGAGTACGAGGCTCGCGCGGTGGACGAGACCGGTATGGAACGGCATGCTGCGCTTCCCGTCTGGGTCGGCGTGCTGAGGCGTCGTCGCGATTCTACCCTACCCCGCACCTGCATTCGGGTAGATACCGTGTCGCGGGCGTACGATCGTACGCCGACCGTCATGTGACATCCGGACCGAGGAGGCACGAGTATGGCCGACGCTCCCGTCGTCAACGTGGTGAAGGACTTCGCCGCCGCCGACGACTTCGCCAAGAAGCACGCACCGTATCTGACGCTCGAACCGGCCGGCACCGCCACGCTCGTCAAGGTCGAGGTCGGGCACGAGGTCCCCCATCCGAACGGGACCGACCACTACATCACGACGATCGAACTCTATGCGGGCACGACGCCCATCGCGCGGTTCGACCTGTCGCCGCAAGTCACCTCGCCATCCGTGTGTGCGGTCGTGAGCCTGCCCGCCGGCACGGTCCTGCGCGCCGTCGAACACTGCAATCTGCACGGGTGGTGGGCGTACGACGTCACGCTATAGAGCGGCTCGAGGGAACGATGCGAACGGACGGCGCCGCCACTGCGGCGCCGTCCGTTCGTGCGTCGGGCGTGCTTGGACCGACCTGCCCTATCCGTTCGGCGTTATGACGGCACGACCGTTGATCTTCCCGGCGTGCAGCAGTTCATAGACCTCGGCGGCCTTGTCGAGCGGGTAGTACGTCATGTGGCCCTTGAGCTTGCCGGACTCGGCGAGCGCCAGTACCTCGATGAGCTCCGAGCGAGTGCCCCAGTACGTGGAGGTCAGATTGACCTCGTAGGGCAGCGCCATGAAGTTCCAGTTGATGTTGCCCATGCCGATGCCAACGACGGTGAAGTCGCCGGTGAGTGCGAGGATCTTCGACCCCAGAGCGATGGTCGGCTCGAGGCCCACGAAGTCGAGTACGACCTCGGCACCTCGGCCGTGTGTGAGCTCCCGGATCTTGGCGACGGCGTCAGGGTCGGTCGAGAGCACTCCGTGATCGGCACCGACCGCCTTCGCCAGGTCCAGCTTGTCCTGAGCGACGTCGACGGCGATGATCTGCGCCACGCTCATGGCCTTGAGTATCTGTACCGCCATGTGACCGAGGCCGCCGACGGCGATCACGACCACCGACGAGCGCGGTGTCAGCTTGTGCAACGAGCGCTTGATCGCGTGATAGGGCGTGAGCGCGGCATCAGTGTAGGGCGCCGCCTCGCGAGGGTGGAGCGTGTCGAGCGGGACGAGTGAGCGGGCGCTCGGCACGAGCATGTACTCGGCCATACCGCCGTTGAGTCCGAGTCCGCCGCCGCCGGCGCCGCCGTTGGTTGTCGCCGCGTTCTCGCAGTAGGTCTCGACTCCCTGGACGCACTGGTAGCAGTGCCCGCAGCCCCAGGGACCGTACACGGCCACGGGATCGCCGACGTTGAAGCCTGAGACGCCCGCGCCCAGCTTCTCGACCCAACCCGCGTTCTCGTGACCGAGCGTGAAGGGAAGCGCCCAGGGCAGCATGCCACCGGGCCACTCCATGATGTGGAGGTCGGAGTGACAGGCTCCGGCGCCGCCTACCTTGATGAGGACCTGCCCAGGGCCCGGCTCCGGGACCGGGACATCGCGGATCTCGCCGGGCTTCTGCCATTCGACGAACTGGAACGCCTTCATGTGCCGCCTCCTTGTGAGGTCCATGGCAGCACGCGCGGACGCCCCGGCAGACGGGCGTGCCTGCTGTCGCTTGTAACTATTGTTACATATACCCGTGGCGACACACGGTCAACACCTGGGTGTGTCTCACGGATCGTCGATCCGGGATCCGGACCTCCGCCTCACTCGCTCTGGCTGTCCGCACTCTCCGCCGGAGCCTGTTCGAGGGTCGGTGCTCCGAGCGTCCGCGCGAGCCCCTCGGTCCCGAGCACTTCCCTGAGGCGCTCGAAGCGGCGGCGCTCGTCGGGCTCGACGCGCGTGGTCCCGCTCGTCGGCGCGTAGAAGATGCCATCGTAGGATGGATCTCCATCCCCGACTCCGGTCGTCGCTCGCACGATCTTGTCGAGCGCCGACAGCATCGGCGCGGGGTCCTTGAGCAGTAGCATCCCCTCGGCGTCGGCCTTCTCGTAGCTCGTCCGGTGGAGCGCTCGCCCCCACAGCGTCACGATCCACGCCGCAGCGACCACGGCAGCATACGTGAGGGCCGCCACCGCAGCGACGAAGACGACGATGACGATGCCGCCCGCGCAGCCCGCCAGCCCATCGTCGCCGAGGTCCGCGCAACCGCTGCAACCGTCCCCGACGTCGAGGCAACCGCCGACGTCGCCGCAACCGCTCGTGCAACCGTCGGCCAAGCAGCCTCCGGTACCCGCGGCCACCGCCTTCGCGCCCTTTCGCGACTCTCGGATAGCGCGGATCGGGCCCATCAGGGCGGCCAGTGCCGTCCCGAACAGGATGTCACCCGCGCAGATGCGCGCGATGAGCGTGGCGACCACTGCGCGCTGTTCCTCCTCGGTCAGCTGCGCCAGGAATCCTTCCGTGACGCCGATGAGTGGGCGGCTGCGCGTCGTTCCCACCGCCATGGCGTTCACAGCGCCGGATGCGAGCACCATCAACTCCGGTGGCGCGGCCAGGCCCGCGGCGATCGACATGTCCTCGACCGCGCTCACGAAGCGCCGGTCATCGTCCGGCCCGAACGGACGACCCGCGAAGCGATTGCGGACCCAGTCGTGCGCGTTGGCCAGCTGGACCGCCGCGATGAGGACGCCGGACGCAAGTACCAAGGAGAACGCGCCGGCGACCACCCAGGGGTACGCATTGAACCAGTCGCTCCACGACACGAGGTCGATCTGGTCGGCACCCCATCCCAGCAGCCATCCGGGCAGTGCGACGAGAGCGGCCGTGAGCAGCGTCGCCGATCCGCCGATGAAGGCTACGACGAAGGTGGCGAGTTTGGCCCTGTTACGATCGACCCTCACCCAGAGCGGCTCGAGGCGCACCCGCCTCGCAGCCGACGCGGCACCGGCGGCGTCAGTCATCGCTCGGCACGCCGGACGCGCATCCGTGCGGCTCCCATAGCTCGCAGCGGTACTCACCGCAGATGGGTGCGCGGTATCCCCGCGGGAGCAGACACCCGGTCTCGGGGTGGCAGAACTGGCACTTCCGCACGTCCACCCAGTCCGGCAGCGTCGCGCGGTACGCGGCCCCCTCACTCGTGGGCAGGTGGCTCATCCGAGGATCGTGGAGAGGCTCCACACCGGCGACACCTGCGCCGTACTGCGATGCCGTCGCCGTAAGGGCGCCCGACTCCCGCAATCGATCGAGCCACAGGTCGATGTACGCAGGCAGCCAGTCCTCGCCTATGTACTCGCCGTTCTCATCGTGCGCGAGGTACAGGCAGCAGCACAGACCGCCGCAGTCATGACAGAGGTCGTCGTCCCGATGATCCCCAGTAGCGACCGAACCACCCACGAGACCCTCCCCATCGCGGCACGCGCGTCGCGGTATGCGTCAGCGTCACACGATACCAGCGGGCGGGTAGGTGACCCAACAGACGAGTGCGACAGAGAGCGGGGCGGTGCTAGTAGTGGCTGTGCCCCGTCGTGAATCCTGCAGCGTTCGTGTCGCCGGTCACCCTGCCTGTGGCGTCGATCCAGTAGAAGCGGCCGGACGTGGGGCACACCGGGGCGGCCTTCAGGTAGTTCGGCACGAGCACGTCGGCTGTACTCGCCGTTCCGTTCCCGTTGAAGCGGCCCTGACCGAACATCGCCGCGCCCGTGGCCCGATAGGTCTGGATGGCGCCCTCGATGAGGCGCTGGTTCGACATGCACGTCTTGAGGCGTGCGGATGCGGCGGCGTTGTTGAAGACCGGGATCGCGATGGCCACCAGGATGCCGATGATCAGCACAACGACCATCAGTTCCACGAGGGTGAACCCGTCTTGGCGATCCACTCTGGGCATCGTGGCTGTCCGTTCGCTCTCGGTCGGGAGACTC
>JAUSBS010000020.1 GCA_030651905.1 Coriobacteriia bacterium | reverse complement strand
TGGCCGTGTACAAGGTGAACATCTCCCTGCCCGAGGGCCTGGTGAGCGAGATCGACGAGGTCGCCGGTGAGCTGGGCCTGACGCGCAGCGGCTTCGTGGCCGAGGCGACCGCGCGGTACGTCGCGGACGTGAAGAACCTCTCCGCCGAGGAACAGCGGCGCAAGGACATCCAGCGGGCGATCGACGGGTTCAGACGGATCCGGGAGAGCCACCCTGCCGACTACGAGTTCGACTACATGGCCCAGATCCGGGCGGACCGCGAGCGCGACACCCCCGAGGGGCAGAAGCGATGAGCAGCCCTGTGGTGGTCGACTCATGCGTGGCCTACAAGTGGTTCTACCGAGAGAACGAACACGGCCTGGCCCAGGCGGATGAGCTCCTGCGGGCGCATCTCGAGCGTCAGATCGTGCTCGTGGGTCCGACGACGCTCCCGGTCGAGCTGTCCAACACGCTGCGATACGCCAAGCTCTCCGAGGAGGAGATCCTCCACATCATCGAGCTCATCGAAGCCGCCAGAGTGGAACTGTTCCCGACGACCACGCAGCGCCTGCAACATGCCACGGTGCTGGCTCTCGCGCACAACCTCTGCATCTACGACGCGCTGTTCCTCGCACTCGCGGAGGAACTCGGCTGCCCGCTGGTGACGGCGGATCGCCGGGTGTTCGCGAACCTCGACACAGACGTCGAGATCCGGCTGATCTAGCGCGGCTGCGCGCACGCGGATCACGCGCCCGCGGCCAGCCCGGCGACGATCTCCTCGACCGCCTCGGGTGTGGTGTTGGTGTCGGCCGCCAGGAACGCGATGTCGTCGGCACTGGGCGCGTAGCCCTCGCCGGCGTGCTGCAGCGCGTTTCGCACGTAGCTGCGGCGCATCTTGGACAGGTCCATCTCCTTGGCGCGGATCTGCTCGGGTGCTTGCGGGATGACGATCGTCTTGCCGGGCACGTTGGTGCTCGGGTCCCCCGCCACGACCTGCACGCCGTTCTCACGCGCGAAGTTGAGCTGGGCCCAGTGGTGCTTGCCGGCGCCGGTGTACTCGGTCTCCTGCACCACCACCGTCGCGTCTCTCGGCATGTCGCGGGCGATCGACATCGCGGCGGCCATCGCGGTGTTGCCGCTCGGCCCGCGCTCGAGGCCTTCGAGTTTCGCCATCGCCTCGGTCACGTAGAAGACCTCGCCCTGGCTGACGGTGAGATAGCGGTCCATGTAGCGAAGCGCACGCGCCGCGTTGCGCGGGACGTCCGCGCGGTCGGGCCACGTGGCGAACGGCACGCCGAAGCCCGTGTGCCCGGTGGTGAACGACTTGCGGTTGAAGTCGGAGTCGCTCGCCATGTGCAGGCCCGATAGGTCGACGCTGGCGCTCACGACCTGCGTGCTCGTCGCGCCCGCGCGCTTGAGGCCGCGTGCGGTCCCGGTCGTGTTGCCGCCGCCGGCGTGCGTGACGACCACGGCACTCGGCGCCGCGCCCGTCAGCGCCGTCATCTCGCGCGCGATCTCGGCACCCAGCGTCTCGATACCGGAGATACCGAAGCTGGAGTAGAGCGACGCGGCGAAGTAGCCGGTCTCATCGAGCAGCTCGAGCATGTGGCTGAACAGCTCCGGGCCGACGGTCATCTGCACGACCTCGGCGCCGAACGCCTCGCAGATGCGTGACTTCTCGATGATCTCGGGCTGTCCGACGTGGCGTGAGTCGAACGCCTCCTGGCAGATGATGCACTTGAGTGATGCCCGGGCCGCCTGGCTCGACACGGCGGCGCCGTAGTTGCCCGACGTCGCGGCGATGACCCCGAGGTAGCCCTTCGCCTTCGCCACGTGGATCGACACGCTGGCGCGGCGGTCCTTGAAGGACCCCGCCATGTTCGCCGCCTCGTCCTTCACGAACAGCCGCGCGCCCATGCCGGGATCGGCGTACGAGCGCACCAGGTCAGTCAGGTTGCGCAGCTCGAGCAGCGGCGTGTCGCCCACGCCGCCGGCGCGCTGGATCCGCGTGATGTCGTCGAGCGAGAAGCCGTGCGCCGCCATCATGCCTTCGTAGTCGAAGGCGATCGGGCTGCGCTCGAACTGCGCGTAGTCCATGCCGAGCGCCCGCTTCATGATCTCGCCCTTGCGCGCCAGGACCGCTTCGGTGCGCGAGGCCACGTCACTCACCGGCCTTCGGCGAGGCGGCGGAGGCGTCGGCGGCGACCCGGTACGCGGCCACGCGCGCGCGCAGGTCCGCGCCCACGTGCGTGAGCTCGGGCGTGGGACGGCCGAAGGTGTGTTCGTAGCCGGGGTTCACGTCGGTGAGCACACCGGTCACGCTGCGACCCGTCATCGTCTCGACGGTGAGTTCCTCGCCCACGTCCGCCCCGTCACGCGCGAATCCCTTCACCCACACGATCAGCTGCTGCGCCGCCGTCTCGGGCGGCAGGTTGACCGAGCGATCGGCGGGCTCGAGCAGCACGTAGCTGACCTCGACCCAGTCGCCTGCCTCGCAGCGGACGGTGTCGGCCATGGATGAGCCTCCTTGAACGTGTGAGACCGGTCAGGCGGTCGGGGCCCAGAACCTCGGCAGCGGCAGATCCACCACGGTGAGCATACCCGCCGGAGCGTCCACGATGAGCGGGATGTAGTTGCCGGTCGAGGCATAGGTGCCCTTGCCGCCCGGGATCTCAGGGCTGGTGGCCATGTTCACCATCGGGTCGCCGATGACCTTGATGTAGTCACCGGTGCCCACGCCCTCCATCCCCGGATGGATCTGCTGCGGGTGGATCAGCTCGATCTTGAGCTCGTCGCCGACGTAGCCACGACCGATCTGCTTGCAGCCGGCGACGTCGCCCGCCTTGACGGTCACGTGCGGGGTCGAGCGCTCGATGGACGTCACAATGGGCTCGCGTGTCTCTTCGACGCGGTCGATCTTCCAGCCCAGGGCACGCCCGATGAGGTGGATCGACTCAGGGAAGCCGATGTGGCCGACGATGCTGCCGTCCGCCACGCCGCGCTCGAACTCCTCGACGGTCGTGCCGACGCCCTGCGTCTTCATGACGGTCGGCCCGAACGGCGACAGGTCGTTCACGCGCTGGGCCTCGATCCGATCCACGGACAGACTGATCGACGTCCACATGACGATGAGTGCGTCGAGGATGAAGCCGGGGTTGATGCCGGTGCCGAGGATCGAGACACCGTGCTCCTTCGCCAGCGCGTCGAACCGGTCGCCCCACGCAGGGTCACTGGCCCACGGATAGGCCAGCTTCTCGGCGATGCACAGCACGTTGACGCCCGCCTTCACCGCAGGTTCGACCTGGTCGGTGACCTCGTGCAGGAAGCTCTGCGTGCAGATGCACACGACGTCGGGCTTGAGCGCCAAGACGGAAGCGAAGTCGGTGGTCATCTTCACGTCGCACGGGCGGCCGAGCAGCTCGCCGACGGTCCTGCCTTCCTTGGCGGGGTTCGTGACGATCACGCCGGTCAGCTCGACGTCCTTCGGCCGGTCCAGGAGGAATCCCAGCAGGCCCTGACCCATCATGCCCGTGCCCCATACGGCGACCCTGATCATCGTGGAGATCCCTTCGCCTAGATACAGAAACGCGCGCTGTCTATGCAACTCTACCTTGCCCGTGCACGAACACAAGTGGCGGCCCCGGGAAGGCTCGTGCTTCCAGGGGCCGCCACGGTCGAACGCGTGCGCGTCGGAGCTACCGCACTCTCAGCGTGAGCCTTCGCGACATGACCGGTGCGTAGTCGCGGTTCCCGTAGAAGATGGTCCGGAAGTAGTGTGTGCCACGGACGGTCGGCCGGTAGGACTTCGCCCAGTTGCTGTACCTGTTGACCGGACCGACCCAGATCGTCGTCCACACGCGCCGGTTCGGTCGCCACGCCTGCAGCGCGACGGTGGTGCCCGCCGGCTGACCGGGGCGCAGCGAACCGGAGAGGGTGAACGAGCGGTATCTGCGCGGCCGCGAGGTGGATGAGCGGACCGTGAGACTCGTCGCCAGCTTCGGCGCGAACGACACGGAGATACTGTGGGGAGCCGTCACGTTCGTGAACGTGTAGCTGTAGGCGTTACCGACCGAGGATCCGTCGACGAGCACCGAGAGCACCCGGTAGCCCGCTGCGGGCGTCATATCGAACGTGACGCTCTCGCCGTACGGCACGGCCCGGACATCGTCCGGCGTGATCGATCCGTTCGGCCCCGCCGACGGTGTGATGTCGTACGTGTCGAGTGCGAACTCGGCCAGGATCGTGTGCGGCTCCAGAACGCTCTCGAACGTGTACGAACTGACCGGCCCGACCGACACTCCGTCGACGATCACGTCAGCGACGTGGTAACCAGGGTCGGCGGTGATGAGGTATGTCTGGCTGGCACCGTACGGGATCGCGGCTGTGATCATCGGCGAGGAGCCGACTGCGGCAACGGCGATCGTGGCACCGGGAGTGATAGCGCCGTTGGCGCCGGCTGCCGCCGCGATGTCGACCGTATCGGGAGCGAACACGGCCCACAGTGCGTGATCGCTCTGCACGTTGGTGAGGGTGACGCTGTCCGTCGCGCCGATGGAAACGCCATCGACCCGCACGTCGACCACGTGATGCGCCGCGGCCGCGGTGATGGCGAACGCCGCACTGTCCG
>JAUSBS010000017.1 GCA_030651905.1 Coriobacteriia bacterium | reverse complement strand
GAGTTCGACGGGGAAGGTATCGCGTGAGCCGGATCGTCGTTCTCATCGACGGCGAGCACTACCCGCCGGTCGTGCGCGGGGCCATCGCCGCGCTCTCGGGCGAGCACGAGGTGGCCGCCGCTGTCTTCGCGGGCGGCACGGAGAAGGTCGGGGCGGCGGCCGCGCCGGAGGCCTACGGTGTCGCGGTCGTCCGCGGATCCACTGCGGGGGACGCGTTGCGCGCCGCGATCGAGCAGTACCGGCCCGACGCCGTGATCGATCTCTCCGACGAGCCGGTGGTCTCATCGGCAGACCGCTTCCACTTGGCGTCCATCGCGCTCTCGCTCGGCGTCGGGTACCGCGGCGCCGACTTCAGCTTCGACCCGCCATCGCGCGTGCTCGTCACACGGACGCCCGCGCTCGCCATCGTCGGCACCGGCAAGCGGGTGGGCAAGACGGCCGTGTCCGCGCATGTGGCGCGCACGCTGACCGCCGATGGCCATCGCGTCGTGGTGCTCGCGATGGGCCGTGGCGGACCCGAACAGCCGGAGCTCATCCGTGGCGACGAAGTGGCGCTCACCACGGACGACTTGCTCGCGCTGGCGCGGGCGGGGAGGCATGCCGCTTCCGACAACTACGAGGACGCGGTCATGGCGCGCGTCGCTACGGTCGGCTGCCGCCGATGCGGCGGCGGAATGGCGGGCTCCGTCTACTTCAGCAACGTCGGCGAGGGCGCGCTGCTCGCCGACGGGCTCGGGATGGAGCTCATGCTGCTCGAAGGCTCCGGGGCTGCCGTGCCGCCCGTAGCGTCCGACGCGTCTCTGCTCGTGATCGGCGCCACCCAGGGCCCCGGCTACGTGACCGACTACTTCGGCCCGCTGCGTACAGGATCGGCCGATGCTGTCGTCATCGCCGGTGCCGAGGGACCACTCGCCAGCGCTGCACAGATCTCGGCCATCGTCGGCGCGGTCCGCAGGCTTCACCCGCACATCCCCGTCGTACCGATCACGTTCCGGCCGCGCCCGATCACCCCCGTCGACGGCGCTCGTGTCTTCTTCGCCACCACGGCGCCACCGGCGCTGCTTCCGACGCTCGTCGCACACCTCGTGGGCAACCACGGCTGCACGGTGGTCGCCGCCAGCCCGCATCTGTCGGATCGCGCCAGGCTGCGGAGTGATCTCGTCGCGGCCCACGGCACCTTCGACGTGCTCGTGACCGAGCTCAAGGCCGCCGCGGTCGATGTGGTCGTGGAGGCGGGTGACGCAGCCGGGGTCCCGGTCGTGCTCGCGGACAACGTGCCGCATGCCACCGACGGGACCGACCTTGAAGCGATGATCCGCGCGCTCGCCGGGACGGCGCTCGAGCGTGGCCGGGGGAGGGTGACCGCGGATGGCAGCTGAACCGCGCGACCCCATCGTCATCAGCGACATGCGGTTCGGTCTGCCGTACAGCAAGGGGCTCATGGCGCAGTCGTTCATGGCCACGGGGCTCTCGCCGGCGAAGTCATACGAGGCGGCCCGCGCGATGGAACAGGAGATGCGGGACCGCGGCGAGCTCACGGTCTCTCTGGAGCGGCTACGCGATCTCGCGGCGGGGACGCTTTCGAAGCTGGCCGGCACCACCTACGCGGTGCGCTACCGGCGGCTCGAGGAGATCGGCAGGCTCGACCGCCCGCTCATCGTGCTCATCGGCGGGACCACCGGTGTCGGCAAGTCGACGGTCGCGGCGGAGATCGCGCACCGCCTCGGGATCACGCGCATCGCCAGCACCGATAGCATCCGGGAGGTCATGCGTGGTATCTTCTCTCGTGAGCTCATGCCGGCGATCTACGAATCGTCGTTCGACGCCTGGCGGAGCCTGCGAATCCCCGTTCCCCAAGGCGCCGACCCTGTCATCGTGGGCTTCCGCGAGCAGACCGCCGTGGTCACGACGGGCGTGAAGGCTCTCATCGACCGCTCGGTGGTCGAACGCGTGAGCCTCGTCGTCGAGGGCGTGCACATCGTTCCCGGCTACATCGAACCCTCCCAGTTCAAAGACGCGTGGGTCGTCCAGCTGGTGATCACGGTGGACGAAGAAGAGGCTCACCGGAGCCACTTCTACATCCGCGAGGTGCAGACCGACGGCAACCGGCCGTTCGAGAAGTACCGCGAGAACTTCGGGGACATCCGCCTTCTGGGCCACTACATCGAGGATCTCGCGAAGCAGCACGACACGCCGATCATCCACAGTCATCAGCTCGACAGGACGGTGTCCGAGACGCTGGAGCGCATCTTGAGCGCCGTGATGGGAGAGAGGGACGCGTCGGCGGGACGGCCGGACGCGACCTCAAGGGAAAAGGGAGCACAATCGAAGTGAAGTTCTTCCTGGATACCGCGGACCTCGCGGAGATCGAAGAGGCCGCCAGTTGGGGTGTCTTGGCGGGGGTCACCACGAACCCCACGCTCTACGCCCGCATCGGCGGGAAGCTCTCGGGCTTCCACGACCATCTGAAGGCCATCTGCGAGATCTGTGACGGCCCCGTGAGCGGCGAGACGGTCGGCCTCACGCGCGACGAGATCGTGCGCGAGGGCGAGGAGCTGGCGGCACTGGCGCCCAACCTCATCGTCAAGGTGCCGGTCATGCCGGAAGGCCTCGCGGCCACCAAGCGCCTCTTCGACAAGGGTATCAAGGTGAACATGACGCTGTGCTTCACGGTGCCGCAGGCGATCATGGCCGCGCGCGCCGGGGCCTACTACGTCAGCCCCTTCGTCGGCAGGTTCGACGACATCTCCGAGGACGGCATCGAGCATCTCGCCAACATGGTCGCCGCCCTCAACAACTACGACTTCGGCCACTCCGTGGAGGTCATCGCGGCATCGATCCGCAGCGCCAACCACGTGACTCAAGCGGCGCTGATCGGCGCCGACATCGCAACGGTACCTTTCGCCGTGCTTAAGAACATCGTCAAGCATCCCCTGACGGACCGCGGGCTCGAGTCGTTCCTCGCGGACTGGGAGAAAGTGAAGAACTCATGAGTGCACGTCCCCGCAAGAGAGGTCGCCGCGGTAGTGGCGGGCCGGCAGAGGTCGCGCCGACCATCACCCGTGCCGACCTGGAGACCAAGACCGTAGCCGAACTCAAGGCGATGGCCGAGGAGCTCACACTCGACGTCAAGGCGCTGAAGAAGAAGGACGAGTTCATCGAGGCCGTCCTCGACGCCAAGGTGAAGAAGGAAGGGTTCGTCGACATCGTCGGCATCCTCGACATCCTTCCAGAGGGCTACGGCTTCATCCGCACGAGCGGCTACCTGCCGGGCGACAAGGACGTCTACTGCTCGATGACGCAGGTGCGACGCTACCAGTTGCGCCGCGGCGACATGGTGCGCGGACAGGTCCGTCCCCCCAAAGAGACCGAGAAGTACGCCGCACTGCTCAACGTGCACTCCATCAACGGCAAGGGGCCTGAGGAGAACGTCGGCCGCAAGGACTTCCGCGACCTCACGCCGATCTACCCGGACGAGAAGTTCAAGATGGAGTGGAAGCCCGACCAGATCACGGACCGGATCATCGATCTCGTCGCCCCGATCGGCAAAGGTCAGCGCGGGCTCATCGTCTCGCCGCCGAAGGCGGGCAAGACGACGATCCTGAAGGACATCGCGGCTGCCATCCACGCGAACAACCCCGAGGTCTACCTCATGTGCCTGCTCGTCGACGAGCGGCCTGAGGAAGTCACGGACATGGAGCGCTCGATCCACGGCGAGGTGCTGTCCTCGACGTTCGACATGCCGTCCGACAACCACATCGCGGTGGCCGAGCTGTGCATCGAGCGCGCGAAGCGCCTCGTGGAGAGCGGCTACGACGTCGTGATCCTGCTCGACTCGATCACGCGCCTTGGCCGCGCCTACAACCTGGCCAGCCCGGCCTCGGGCCGCATCCTGTCCGGCGGTGTCGACTCGACCGCGCTCTACCCGCCCAAGAAGTTCTTCGGCGCGGCGCGCAACATCGAGTTCGGCGGCTCGCTGACGATCATCGCCACGGCGCTGGTGGACACCGGCTCCAAGATGGACGAGGTCATCTTCGAGGAGTTCAAGGGCACCGGCAACATGGAGCTGCGGCTCGATCGCCGCCTCGCCGACAAGCGGATCTTCCCGGCGATCGACGTCATCCAGTCGGGCACCCGCAAGGAGGAGCTGCTGCTCGATCCGGTCGAGGCGCCCTACATCTGGAAACTGCGCCGGGTGCTGCACTCGCTCGAGGCCGCGCCCGCCATCGAACTGCTCATCGACCGCCTGCGCAAGACCGGCAGCAACCGCGAGTTCCTCGCCGCGATCTCCAAGACCAAGGCGGGCAACGGCGACTAGGGTCGACGTGGCTCGCTGCGTGTGACGAAGGGCCCGGCAGATGCCGGGCCCTTCGCATGCGTGCCTCGTGGGTGTGAGCTAGCGCTGAGCGCCGCTCCTGTTGTAGCGACCGCTACCACCGCGGCGTCCTTGACGCCTGGCGCCCTGCGGAGCGGGGTTCTTGCGAGGGCCCGCGTGCGTCCGGGCGGGGTCCGGAACGAGGCGGTCGCCGCTGTAGTCGAAGCCGGTGATGTCGTCGCCGCGCTCGATGATCGCGCCGATGGTCTTCTCGATGTCGCGGAGGTTGTCGTGCTCCTCGGGCGCCATCATCGTGAAGGCCCAGCCGCTCTTGCCCGCGCGGGCGGTGCGGCCGATGCGGTGGACGTAGTCCTCGGGGACGTTCGGGAGGTCGAAGTTGATGACGTGGCTGATGCCCTCGACATCGATGCCGCGGGCCACGATGTCGGTTGCCACAAGCACGCGGCACCTGCCGCGCTTGAACTCGTCGAGCGCCTTGACGCGCTGGGCCTGGCTGCGGTTGCCGTGAATGGCTGCGCTGCGGATGCCGGCGCGGTCGAGCGTGCGCGCCACCCGGTCCGCACGGTGCTTCGTTCGGGTGAACACGAGCACGCGCTCGCAGCCGTGGTGATTGATCATTTTCACGAGCAGGTCGTTCTTCTGCTCGCCCGACACGGGGTAGAGTGCCTGCTCGATGGCCTCGATGGGGCGGCTGGGCGGGGAGACGTCCACGTGGGCCGGATCGGTCAGCGTCTCTCCGATGACCTTGAGGACCTCATCGGTCATGGTCGCCGAGAACAGCAGGTTCTGACGCTTGCTGGGCAGGAGCGCGAGGATGCGGCGGACATCGGGCCAGAATCCCTGGTCCAGCATGCGGTCGGCCTCATCGAGGACGAGTACTTCGACGCGCGACAGGTCGACGTGGCCCTGGCCGGCAAGATCGAGCAGGCGGCCTGGGGTCGCGACCAGCATATCCACGCCGCGCTTCATCGCCTGGCGCTGCGGCTCGTAGCCGACGCCGCCGTAGACGACGGCGGTCCGGTGGCGCGTGGTGCGCGACACGGTGCGGGCGACCTCGTCGATCTGGAGCGCCAGCTCGCGCGTCGGCGTGACGACGAGTGCCCGGGGGGCGCCGGGACGGCTCTGGATGCGCTGCAGAGTGGGGAGCACGAACGCGGCGGTCTTGCCGGTACCCGTCTGCGCGCAGCCGACGACGTCACGGCCGGCCAATACGAGCGGGATGGCTTGTTCCTGGATGGGGGTGGGGGCGGTGTAGCCCATGGAGCGGACGGCCGACAGCAGGCGGTCGTCTAGACCCAGATTGTCGAAACTCAAGTTGTGATCTCCTTCGCGGCGCGCGTTTCAAGCGGCGCCTGTGGCAGACGCGATTCGATCCGTCAGCCACGAGTGAGTGAGCGAAGGACGACCGGGTCTTGGGTGTGCGCGAACCCATCGTGGGCACGCGGGTGTGGGCACAGTATAGGGGCTGAGCGGCCGGAAAGCGAATCGGGGGTGGCTGGCCGTTGTTCCGCGGCCCCGCCCTGTGCTACTATCGCGCGGCTGTCCCAGTGCCTGGTCGGAAACCAGGCGCGCTCTTCTCGGAGGTACCTAGATGCGCACTGGAATCCATCCCGAGTACGTCGAGTGCAAGGTCCACTGCTCCTGCGGCGCGACCTTCATGACTCGCTCGACCAAGCCGACGCTCAACGTCGAGCTGTGCTCGCAGTGTCACCCGTTCTACACCGGCAAGCAGAAGTTCGTCGATACCGGCGGACGCGTCCAGCGTTTCGCCGACAAGTACGCCGGCTCGTCCGAGACCGTCATCACCAAGGACGCCGCCGAGAAGGCCGCTCGCCAGAAGGCGCACGCGGAGGCCGAGGCCAAGATCCGCGAGGCCAAGGCCGCCAAGGACGCCGCCGAAGCCGAGATCGCCGCGAAGGCCGCCCGGGAAGAGGCCAAGGCCGAAGCCAAGGCCGCCAAGCACGCAGCCGTCGCCGTGGTCGAAGAGGCTCCCGCCGAAGAGCCGGTCGTCGAGACCGAGGCGATCGAGGCCGAGTCCGTCGTGGAGGCCGAGACCGAGAGCGCCGAGGCCGTCGAGGTCGAAGAGTCGGCCGAGTAGCACCCGCAAACGTTGGTATGATGGGGAGGCGGCTGTCCCGCGAGGGCGCCGCCTCCCTTCTCTTTGAACCCGCGAGGTATCACCAGGCCATGGATGTCCGTCTCCTCTACCACACGCCCGACCCCGAGCGCGCCATCGCCGCGGCAGCGCGGTTGTGCTACGCGCCGGTCGGTGCGGCCGAGCTCATGGAGACGATGTCCGAAGATGCCGTGCGCAAGGTGCTCAGGACCGTCATAACCTCCGGCCACACCTCCACCCTCGAGCACGCGAGCTACACGTTCGCTATCGACGGCGTCTCGCGGGCGATGACCCATCAGCTGGTGCGGCATCGCCTCGCCAGCTACAACCAGCAGTCCCAGCGCTACGTCTCCTACGACGATCCATCGTTCATCATGCCTCCCGAGGTGGATGCGGATCCGGAAGCGCGGCAGTTGTTCCTCCAGGCCTGCGGTGACGCGTTCCTGGCGTACCGGTCGCTCATCGACGCCGGTGTGAAGGCCGAGGACGCGCGCTATCTTCTGCCGAACGCGACGGAGACCAAGATCGTCGTGACCATGAACGTGCGCGAACTGCTGCACTTCTTCGAACTGCGCTGCTGCAAGCGCGCGCAGTGGGAGATCCGCGAGGCGGCGCTCGAGATGCTGGCGCTGGCCGAGCCGAGTGCACCATATGTGTTCATGGATGCGGGCGCGGCGTGTCGCCGCGGACCCTGCAACGAGGGGAAGATGACGTGCGGCGATCCGTACCCGAAGGCGCCCAGACGTGAGTGACCGCGCGCCCGCGGCGGGCCACGCGAAGCACACGCATATCGGCGGTCAGGCGCTCATCGAAGGCGTGATGATGCGCGGCAAGATCAACTGGGCCGTCGCTGTCCGCACCGCCGACGGCTCGATCCACGTCGAGGAGCACGATCTGCCGGGTGGGAAGAAGACCGGCTGGAAGAAGTGGCCGGTCACGCGCGGCGTATGGGCGATGTACGAGACGCTCGCACTGTCGCTCAAGGCGTTCTCGATCTCGGCGGAGTACGCATCACCTCCCGGCGTGGCCGAAGACGTGCCGCCCGACGAGCCCGCGCCCACGCTTACGAAGGGCGAGATCGGCCTGACGATGGTGCTCGGGATCGCCCTGTCGGTGGGTCTGTTCATCGTGCTGCCCGCGCTGCTCACCAACCTTGCGGTCGGACCGTCGACCGCGCGCCCGGTCACGTGGAACGTCGTGGACGGCGTGCTTCGCTTGCTCGTCTTCTTCATCTACATCGCGGCTGTCGGGCTCATGCCGGACATCCGTCGCGTGTTCGCCTACCACGGTGCCGAGCACAAGTGCATCCACGCGTACGAGCAGGGTGTGCCGCTCGAGACCGAGGCGATCCAGCGGTTCGGGACGCTGCACGTGAGATGCGGCACCGCGTTCCTGCTGATGGTGATGGTCATCGCGATCGTGGTCTTCTCGCTCGTCCCGGGCAAGGCGATCCTCGCTGCGTGGGGTGTGACCGCCGGGCCGCTCGTCGTGCTGTTCAACATCGCGCTGCGCATAGTGCTGTTGCCGCTGGTGGCCGGTCTGGCCTACGAAGTGACGGTGAAGTGGGCGGGCTCGCACGCCGACAGCCCGCTCGTGAAGGTCCTTCTGTGGCCGGGCATGCAGTTGCAGCGCATGACGACTCGCCCGCCGGACGATGACATGATCGAGGTCGCCGTGGCGGCGATGCAGGCTGTCATCGACCGTGAGGCGCGCGAGGCGGCCGATGCCGGTCCGCCCGCGGAGCCGGCGTTCGACTAGGAGCACGCAGGCCGTGACTGGGGGGTCGCCGCAGATGGAGGAGTCCGGACCGTACCGACTGACCACGCCCGGTGACGCTCACTGGGCGCCACTCGTCCCGTGGATCGTGGTCGTCCCGCTCGTCGTGGTGTGTGCGTACATCCTCTCCTCCAGCTCCATGGGTGCTCTGCGCATCGTCCCGGCTGTGGGCGTCATCCTCACGATCGGCGTGGTCTGCCTGCCCGCGATCATCTCGTTCACTCCGGGTGTGCGCGCATGGACGCTGCGAACAGCTGTCGTCTCGGAAGACGGGCTCGTCGTCGACATGCCCGGGAAAGAGCCGTTCGCGATGGCGTGGTCGGACATCAGCAGGGTGTGGACGCATCCGATCACCTTGATGCAGGTCCCCGGGACCGACCAGCTGATCACGGAGTTCTTCCGCATCGACGGACGGCGGATCCCCGAACTCACGATCCACCACTCCAGCTACCAGCACATCCTGCGCACCGTGGACCTCAACCCGGACGGCCCCGCACTGCTGCGAGCGCTCGAGGAGTCGCCGCTGGATCTCGGCGCCGCATCGAGGGCGCTTGCCGACCTCGTGCACACGACCGTGGCCGGCGGGCTCGAAGGCCTCTCACCGCGCACTGCGGATGCGGCGCGCGATGGGCGGGTGTGGCACGCGCGGAGATACGCGAAGGCCGACGAGGAGGTCAACGGGCGTGTCCCCGAGGCGCTCGTGCGCATCGATCTGGTGCTGGCGCGCCGGCCGGTCGTCACGGCGCGACGGGCGCTGGGGCAGCGGCCGAAGGACGCCTTCATGCGCTACAGCCTCGCGCACGCGCTGCTCGCCGATATCGGCGTCTCGAAGAAGCCGAGCCCCGCGGTGCTCGCGCATCGTTCCGCAGTGCGGAAGCAGGCGCGCGAGCTGCTCGAAGGGCTGGCCGGGGATGCAGTGTACGGAGAGATCGTCGCCCGCGAGCTGAAGGCGCTGTGGCCGAACACCTAGCGCGGCTCCGGCGCGCCTCGTTGCATCGTGTCGGACCGCGGGTGTATGGTCACAACGTACATACACGACGTATGGCGGTGATGTCATGACGGAGTACACCACGAAGCCCGCCCAGTTCCGCCTGCCGCAGTGGGCGCACGAGTTCCTGGCGCAAGAGGCGTCGGCGACCGGAGCCACGAAGACCGATGTGCTCGTCGAGGCGCTGGAGACCTACAAGGAGAAGCGCTTCGACGAGCTGATGGTCGAGGGCTACCGGGAACTCGCGGATGAGAACCTGAGAGTGGCGCGGGAGTGGGACTTCACGCTCTTGGATGGGCTGGAGGACGACCCGTGGTGACGAGCCCTGTGCGCGGAGAGATCTACTGGGCGGAGATGGATCCCGTCGTCGGTCATGAACAGGGAGGTCGTCGTCCGGTACTCGTCGTCCAAAACGACGCCGGCAACGAGTTCAGCCCCACCACGATCGTGGCGGCGATCACCCGGGCGAGGCCGAGAAGACCCTATCCATTCATGGTTCCTCTGCCTGCGACAGCGCTGGCCTCTGCGTCCGTCGTCAATTGCGCGCAACTGAGGACGGTCGACAGGTCCCGCCTGCAAGACGGTCGCCTGGCCACTCTCGATGCGGCGACCATGGCCCGCGTGGATGAGGCGCTCCGTGCGTCGCTCGGCCTGAAACGCTAGCGCTCTCGCGTGCTACCCTTAGCGGCGCGAAAGCCCGGGCCCGGAAGCGCCCGAAGATGAGGTAGGGGAATCACCCATGCTCCGCGAGAAACTCGAAGACATAGTGCGCTCCTACGAGGAGCTTGGGACCCGCATGGCGGACCCTGTCGTGCTGGCGGACCAGAAGGAATACGGCCGCCTCGCCAAGGAGCACCGCGCCCGCCAGCCGCTCGCTGAGAAGGCCGGCGAGTACGTCACCGCGCTCGACGGCCTCGAGTCCGCCAAGGAGATGCAGCGCGCCGAATCCGATCCAGACATGCGCGACATGGTGGCCGACGAGATCCGCGAACTCGAGGAGCGCCTACCGCAGCTCGAGGACGAGCTCAAGGTCATGATGTTGCCGGGTGACCCGAACGACGACAAGGACATCATCATCGAGATCCGCGGGGGAGCGGGCGGCGACGAGGCGGCGCTGTCCGCCGGCGACCTGTACCGCATGTACGCCCGGTTCGCCGAGTCGCAGCGCTGGAAGGTCGAGGAGATCGATTCGTCCGAGACCGATGGCGGCGGTTTCAAGGACGTCTCCTTCCGTATCCGTGGCGACAAGGTCTACAGCAAGATGAAGTTCGAGTCGGGCGTGCACCGTGTCCAGCGCGTGCCCGCGACCGAGGCACAAGGCCGCATCCACACATCCACCGCGACCGTCGCCGTCCTGCCCGAGGCCGACGACGTGGAGATCCAGGTCAACCCTTCCGACCTGCGCATCGACGTGTATCGCTCGTCGGGTCCCGGCGGCCAGTCGGTCAACACCACCGACTCCGCAGTGCGCATCACCCACCTCCCTACAGGCACGGTCGTGCAGTCGCAGAACCAGAAGTCGCAACTGCAGAACAAGGAGGCGGCGATGCGCGTCCTTCGCGCGCGCCTCTACGAGGTGGAGCTCGAGCGGCAGCAAGCCGAGCTCGGAGCACAGCGTCGCAGTCAGATCGGCTCCGGCGACCGCGCCGAGAAGATCCGCACGTACAACTACCCGCAGGATCGCATCACGGACCATCGCATCGGACTCACGGTGCACAACATCCCGGCGGTCATGGCCGGCGACATATTCGCGCTGATCGAGGGGCTTGCCGCGGCCGACCGCGCCGAGCGTCTGAAGGCGGTCGTGTAGGGTGGGCGCCGAGCGCGTCTGGGCCGTTCGCGACGCGCTGGACTGGACGGCGGAGTACTTCGAGCGCACCGGCGTGGACAACCCGCGCCGCTCGGCCGAATGGCTTCTCTCGGCCGCCACCGGGCTGTCCCGCGTCGAGCTCTACGCCCATTTCGACCGGCCACTGTCCGAGTCGGAGCGGTCATCGTATCGCGCGTCCATCGAGCGCCGGGCGGCCGGCGAGCCGCTCCAGTACGTCACCGGCGAGATGCCCTTCCGCCATGTCGTTCTCAAGGTGCGTCCCGGTGTGTTCATCCCGCGCCCGGAGACCGAGGTGCTCGTCGACGAGGTGCTCGCGGCGATCGAGGGGTTGACCGCGCCGATCGTGATCGACCTGTGCGCGGGATCGGGCGCGATCGCGATCTCCATCGCCTACGAGCGGCCAGATGCGCGAGTGTTCGCCACGGAGATCGTCCCCGCCACTGCCGACATGGCCCGGGAGAACGCCGGACGCTGCGGCGTCGCCGACCGCGTCACCGTTCTGACAGGGGATCTGTTCGCGCCGCTACCGGACGAACTGAGCGGCGCGGTACACGTCGTGGCATCGAACCCGCCCTACATCCCCACAGCCGATCTGGCCGACCTGCCCTCGGAAGTGGGCGGCTTCGAGCCGCGCGTAGCGCTCGATGGTGGGGTCGACGGCCTCGACGTGGTGAGGCGCATCGTCGACGGCGCGGGGGGCTGGCTCGTCGCGCAAGGCGCGCTCGTCATCGAAACGGACACGACAAGGGCCCAAGAGGCTGTAAACGTGATGGCGGCGTGGTATGAAGGAACAAGGGTCGTCCGGGATCTCGCCGGACGGGACCGAGTCGCTACCGGACGCAAACGGAAGGACTGATGACGATGAGCAAGGTCATCCATATCGATCCGGAGGCACCCTCCGCGGAGGCCATCAACCTGGCGGCCCACGTGCTGCGGGACGGCGGGATCGTGGTGTTCCCGACCGAGACCGTGTACGGCATCGGCGCGGCGGCGTCGTCATGCATAGGCCCCCAGGAGATCATCGATATCAAGATGCGTTCGGCGAGCAAGCCGCTCCCGTGGCTCGTCGAGACCGAATCGGCGCTCGACGTCTACGGCGTCGAGGTGCCCGACTACGCGCACAACCTCGCAAAGCGGTTCTGGCCCGGCCCGCTGTCCCTGGTCGTGAAGGCGTCGGAGAAGGTCGGCAAGGACTTCCGCGACGCTCGTGGCACGGTGGCATTGCGTTGCCCCGACCACGAGGTCGTCCAGGAGCTCATCCGCGCGTCCGGCGGCCCGATCATCACCACCTCGGCGAACACCTCGGGCAACCCGCCAGCCGCTTCATTCGAAGAACTCGAGCCGCGGATCATCCATGCTGCCGACCTGACGCTCGACGGCGGGGAAACGCACCACGGTGTCGCGTCCACCGTGGTCGACTGCACCGGCCCCACGCCGGAGGTCCTGCGCGAAGGCGCGATCTCCACGGGTGACATCGAAGCCGCGGCGAAGGGACTGGACGCCTAGCATGCGGATCCGGATCGGCAGTGATCACGCGGGCTTCGCGCTCAAGGAGTCCGTCAAGGCCCACCTCGTCGCACAGGGGCACGACGTGTTCGACGAAGGGCCCGCGACACAGGACTCGGTGGACTACCCGGTCTACGCGGGCAGGGTCGCGCGGGTCGTCGCGGCCGGCGAGGCCGATCTCGGGATCCTCGTCTGCGGCACCGGGCTCGGCATGGCGATCGCCGCGAACAAGGTGCACGGCGTCCGCGCCGTGCAGGTGTCCGACCCCGAGTTCGCACGGATGGCGCGTGCCCACAACAACGCGAACGTACTCACGCTCGCGGGGCGCTACACGGACGAGGCGACAGCCGCCCGGATAGTCGACACCTTCCTCGCCACGCCGTTCGAGGGCGGCAGGCACGGCCGACGCATCGAGCAGATATCCGATATCGAGAACGGTGGGCGCGGCTGACCTTCAGGTCTGCTGCCGCATCCTCCATGACAGCATCGTAACGAAGGGGCATCCGCACATGGCATTCAGGTTCCTGTCGCAGGCCGACCCAGAGGTCGCCGCAGCGTGTGATGCAGAACTCGCCCGTCAGCGTTCGACCATCGAGCTCATCGCGTCCGAGAACTTCACCTCGCTCGCGGTCCTCGAGGCGGCCGGCACGGTGCTCACCAACAAGTACGCCGAAGGGCTCCCGGGCAAGCGCTACTATGGCGGCTGCGAGAAGGTCGACATCGTCGAGAACATCGCCCGCGACCGCGTGAAGCAGCTCTTCGGTGCCGAGCACGCCAACGTCCAGCCACACGCCGGCGCACAGGCCAACATGGCCGTCTACTTCGCGGCGTTGACCCCGGGTGACACGGTGCTGGGCATGAGCCTCGCCCACGGAGGCCATCTGACGCACGGCAGCCCCGTCAACTTCTCCGGCAAGTGGTTCGATGTCGTCCCCTACGGGCTCGACCCGGAGACCGAGACGATCGACTACGACCAGGTGGAGCAGCTCGCGAAGGAGCACCGGCCGAAGATGATCATCGCGGGCGCGAGCGCCTACCCGCGCGTCATCGACTTCGAGCGCTTCGCGGCGATCGCGAAGCAGGTGGGCGCCTACCTCATGGTGGACATGGCCCACATCGCCGGCCTCGTCGCGACCGGTGCGCACCCCTCGCCCGTGCCGCACGCCGACTTCGTCACCTCAACGTCGCACAAGACCCTGCGTGGTCCACGAAGTGGCTTCATCCTGTGCAAGGCCGAGCACGCCGCGATCATCGACAAGGCCGTCTTCCCAGGCCTGCAGGGTGGACCGCTCGAGCACATCATCGCGGCCAAGGCCGTCGCGTTCGCCGAGGCGATGACACCTGAGTTCAAGACCTATATCGACCAGGTCGTCATCAACGCGCGCGTCATGGGCGAGGCGATGGTCGAGCGCGGTCTGCGCCTCGTGTCCGGCGGCACCGACAACCACCTCATGCTGGTGGACCTCACCCCGGCCGGAATCACCGGCAAGGATGCGGAGCGGCTGCTCGAGGACAGCGGTATGACCGTCAACAAGAACGCGATCCCGAACGACCCTGCGTCGCCGTTCGTCACCAGCGGCATCCGCGTCGGCTCCCCGGCGATGACGACCCGCGGCTTCGACGAGGCCGACGCGCGCAAGGTCGGCGAACTGATCGCGCGGGCGATCTTCGACCGCGACGACGAGGGCAAAGCCGAAGCCGTGAAGGCCGAGGTCCGCACGCTGATCGACAAGCACCCGCTGTACCCCGAACTGTGAGCGACGGCGGCCTACGAGCCGCCGCGGAAGTCCGAAGCAGCTGTGCGCGAAGGGACGAAGAGATGATGGATCTGCCGTCGAACGTGACCCTGGTCGACCACCCGCTGGTCCAGCACAAGGTCACGATCCTTCGGGACGTCAAGACGGGTGCGAAGGAGTTCCGCGAGCTTGTGAGCGAGCTGGCGATGCTCATGGCGTATGAGGCCACCCGTGGTTTCCAGCTTGCCGAGACGACGGTCCAGACCCCGATCACCGAGACGCAGAGCAAGGTGCTCGCCGGCAAGAAGGTCGCGGTCGTGCCGATCCTGCGCGCCGGCCTCGGCATGGTGGACGGCATCCTCGCGCTGCTTCCCGCAGCGAAGGTCGGGCACATCGGCCTGTACCGTGACCCCGAGACCTTGGCGCCGGTCGAGTACTACTGCAAACTGCCCGAGGATATCGGCGAGCGCGACGTCATGATCGTCGACCCGATGCTGGCGACCGGCGGAAGCGCGTCCGCGGCCATCGAGTTCCTGCGCCAGCGCGGCGCCCGGACCGTCCGGCTGCTGTCGATCATCGCCGCTCCGGAGGGTATCGCCGCCGTGAACGAGAGGTGCGACGACGTGCTGATCTACGTCTGCGCGCTCGACAGCCACCTCAACGACCACGGCTACATCGTGCCGGGCCTCGGCGACGCTGGCGACCGGCTCTTCGGCACCAAGTAGGGACGCCCGATGACAGGACTGGCACACGACCGTCCCTCCTGGGACGAGTACTTCATGACCATCGCCGGGCAGGTGTCGCAGCGCTCGACATGTCTGCGGCGGCATTGCGGCGCCGTGATCGTGAAGGACCGGCGCATGCTCGCGACGGGTTACAACGGCACACCCCGCGGTCTGCGCCACTGCGCCGAGGTCGGGTGCCTTCGCGAACAGCGCGGCATCGCCTCAGGCGCCAACCATGAACTGTGCCGCGGTATCCACGCTGAGCAGAACGCGATCATCCAGGCCGCCTTGCACGGCGTCGCCATCGAAGGCTCGACGATCTACACGACCCACCAGCCGTGCGTCCAATGCGCGAAGATGCTCATCAACGCGGGCGTTTCCGAGATCGTGTTCCGCGAGCCCTATCCCGATCCACTGTCCGAGGAGATGCTGACCGAGGCCGGCGTGTCCCGCCGACGGTACGCGCCAGGGCAGGAGGACTTCGAGCAGTCGTGAGCGTGCGGCACTACCTCGGGCTCGTCGCGATCGCGTTTTCCGTGACGTACGCCCTCACCCCGCTGGTCCGCGGCCTGTCCGCGCGCCTCGGCCTCCTGGATGCGCCGGGAGGCAGGCGTGTCCACACGCGCGAGGTCTCAAGACTCGGCGGTGCCGCCATCTTCGGGGGCTTCTGTGCCGCGATGACCGTGCAGTACCTCGGCGAGCGATTCGCCGGGTGGGGGGCAGTGTTCGCTCGCGACGGCTGGCCGCTCGCGGGCACGTTCGCGGGCATGATCGTGATCATGGCGGTGGGCCTGTGGGACGACGTGCGACCGATCCCGCCCGGCGTCAAGCTCGCGGGACAGATCGTCGCCGCGTCATTGCCTCTGGCGGCCGGTCTGCGTGTCGACTACGTGGGCAACCCGTTCGGCGGCGGGCTCATCCAGCTGGGGCTGCTCGGCATCCCTGTGACGCTGGCTTGGATAGTCGGCTTCACCAACGTCATCAACCTGATCGACGGCCTCGACGGGCTGGCCGCCGGCGTGACCGCGATCGCCGCGCTGTCGTTCCTCGTGCTGGCGGCGCAGATGAACCAGCTTGCCGCGGCGGTTCTGGCGGCAGCCCTCATCGGCGCGTGCATCGGGTTCCTCCGGTACAACTTCCATCCCGCATCCATCCACATGGGCGATTCGGGCGCGATGTTCCTCGGCTTCACCTTGTCGACACTGGCGCTGCAAGGTGTCATGAAGTCGGTCGCCGCCATCACGCTCCTCGTGCCGCTCCTCGTGATCGGTGTCCCTGTCTTCGACACTCTCTCGGCGATCATCCGCAGGACGCGGCACGGGCGGCCTATCCAGGAGGCGGACGACGGCCACATACACCATCGGCTGCTGCGCCGCGGCCTGAGCCATCGCCAGACGGTGCTCGTCATCTACGTCTGGTCGGCGGCGCTCGCCGCCGGTGGCTACTCGATGCGCTTCGTCCCATCGGCCTTCAAGGTGGGAGTGTTCGTGGTGCTCGCCGCGCTCTCGGCGCTCATGGCCAGCCGCCTCGGGCTGTTCGACGCCGCCCGTGTGCACGGTGACGACCGCTCATCCGAGGTCGACGAAGGCTTCTGACTCCGGACCAGATCTCGTCGATCCGCTGCGGTTGTCCGGCGTCGCGGCTTGGGTATACACTGGCCACGCTTCCGAGGGCTCCCCCGGGTCCGAGGACGCATCGGGAGGGTTATCGCCGGAGCCGCCCGCGCGCGTTCGCGCGGGCGTCCGTGTCCTCATGGTCGAGCGTCCGCACGCCCGGGAACCCGCGCAACGTGGCGCTGGCCACTCGGCGCACACGAGACAGACGCTTCACGAGGGAAGGACCACCTCCGCTGGCCGCTCCTGACGCCACCGTCCTGCCACTGCTGGCGCATCCGGCCGTCGCCGTCCTGTTGGGAGCGGCGCTGGGCGTGGGTTCCCTGCTGGTCTCACGCGTGAGCGCTCGTCTCGTGACCCCCGAGGACCCGGCGGGCGGGCTCGCGAGGCTGGCGGTCGTCTCTTCGGCACGGATGCTGCTAGTGGTCGCTGCGTTGGGGACATACTTCTTGTTCGGCGGCACCGGCTTCGTGCCGTTCGGAATCGCGCTCGTCAGCTCGTTCCTCGGCACGCTGGGGTATGAGGTCTTCAGGGCCTCGTCCGCAGCGCGCCGTTCCGCCCGCACCAGCTAGGGAGGGAGATCGAAGAAGTGACGGCACCAGTACCTGTCGCAGGCGTCGAAGGCGCCGCCGCCGATCCGCTGACCGCGGCCATCGGGAAGCTCACGCACGAGCTCTCCGTGCTGCCGCTGCAGGGGGAGAAGCTCGCCGCGGGCGACAGCTTCAACCTGGCGGCATTCACGCTCACGAACTACACGTTCTGGCTCATCCTCGCCGTGCTGCTGGTGGCGGTGTTCTTCATCCTCGGCGCGCGCCGGGCGAGCCTCGTGCCCAAGGGTATCGGCAACCTCGCCGAGGCGGGCGTGGAGTTCGTGCGCAACAGCATCTGCATCGACGTCATGGGTCCGGAAGGGGCGAAGTACTTCCCCTTCATCGGCACCATCTTCTTCTTCGTGCTCTTCAACAACCTGCTCGGAAACGTCCCGCCCGCGCTGCCCGGTACCGGCACCGTGGGCACCACGTTCACGTGGGGCATCATCGTCTTTCTCGTGTACAACGCCATCGGCATCAAGAAGAACGGCGCGCTGGGATACCTCAAGAGCTTCATCCCGTCCGGCACACCGGGCTGGCTCAAGCCCTTCATGTTCCTGCTCGAGATCATCTCGCACACGCTTCGGCCGGTCACACTCGGCGTTCGACTCTTCGCCAACATGTACGCGGGTCACATCATGCTGGGCGTGTTCGCCATCTTCTGTGCGCTCACACTCGAGCACTTCACGGCGGTGGGCCTGATCGTGCTGCCGCTCTCGTTCGTGATGCAGGTCGTCCTGCGCGCGTTCGAGCTGTTCGTCGCCGTTCTCCAGGCCTACATCTTCTCGATCCTCACGGCGGTCTACATCAACGGCGCGCTTCACGCGTCTGAGCACTAGGAGTCGCATTCGGTCGAACCGCCGCCTCGCGGCGTGCCACACATAGGAGCAGTCGCCGACGGGATGGGTCCCGGCGGTGAAGATTCTAAGGAGGAACCAAGTGATCGGTTCTCTGTCAGTTCTGGGCGCGGGACTCGCGTTCGGTCTCGGTGCCATCGGCCCCGGCATCGGTATCGGCCTCATCGGCGGCAAGACCATCGAGGCGATGGCGCGCCAGCCCGAGATGGCCGGCCGTCTGCAGACGACGATGTTCATCGCACTCGGCATGGCCGAGGCCATCGCTCTGCTCGGCTTCGTCCTCGCGTTCGTGCTCTACGGCGTCAAGTAACCAAGGCCCCGTAGAGGACATCCGACAAGGAGGAAGCAGCGTGGAGAAGATCATCCCGCTCGGCGTAGAGCTCTACGTCAACCTCGTGGCGTTCGCCGTGCTCTTCGTGTTGCTGTGGAAGTTCGCTTTCCCCCCGATCACGAAGATGCTCGACCAGCGCGCCGACACGATCCGTGAGTCTCTCGAGAAGGCCGAGCAGACCCGCGTCGACGCTGAGAGACTGCTCGACGAGTACAAGGTCCACATGGCCGAGGCGCGCCAGGAGGCGGCCAAGGTGATAGAGCAGGGCCGCAAGGTCGCCGAGACGATGAAGGACGACATAGTCGCGAAGGCCAACGAAGAGGCCGCCGCGGTCCTGGTCAGAGCGCGCGAGGAGATCCAGGCCGAGAAGCGCGCGGCCATGGCTGAGCTCCAGGCGTCGGTGGCCGACCTTTCGGTCGCCGTGGCAGGCAAGCTCATCGGCTCGTCGCTCTCGGACGCGGAACACCGCAAGCTCGTCGAGGGCTACGTCGCCGAGGTGGGAAGCCTCAATGGGAACTAGCGACGTCGCTGCTGGCTACGCCAGAGCGCTCTTCGATCTGGCTGTACTGGCCGATGCCGTCGACGCGACCGACGAGGGTCTCGCGACGTGTAGCGCGACCATCCGCGGCAGCGTCGATCTTCGCTCCGCACTGACCGACACATCTCTCCCCGCCGAGAAGAAGCGCGACGTCCTGCGCGACATCTTCGGCGCCGACGCGACGCCGGAGGTCCTCGCCGTCGTCTCGGTCCTCGCCGAACGCGGCCTGACCGCTTCGCTGACTGATGTCGCCCGCACCTACCGCGATATAGCGGAGGCCGAGCGGGGCATCGTCGTCGCCGAGGTCACGACCGCTATCCCGCTCGACGACGCGCTTCGCGCGTCCGTGACCGACAAGCTCACCGCCTCGCTCGGACGTCCCGTCACCCTCAGGGAGACCGTGGACGCCTCGATCCTTGGCGGCATTCGGATCCATGTCGCCGGTCGCGTCCTCGATGGCAGCGTATCCACGCAGCTCGAGGGCGTCCGCCAGGCGCTCACGTCCGCTCAAGGAGGTGGCGTGTAACTCATGGCGGAGATCACCGCTTCGTCCATCCATGAGGTCCTGAAGGCACAGCTCGGCGCCTTCAAACCCTCGCTCGAGGTCCGCGAGGTCGGTACCGTCGTCCAGATCGGCGACGGTATCGCGCGCGTCGACGGCCTCAAGAACGCCATGTCCGGCGAACTGCTCGAGTTCATCGGCGAAGGCGGCCACACCGTCATGGGCCTGGCCCTGAACCTCGATGAGAAGGAGGTCGGCGCCGTTCTCATGGGCGAGACCTCGCTCATCAAGGAGAACGACTCCGTCCGTAGCACCGGGCGTGTCGTCGAGGTCCCCTCGGGCCCGGCGTTCCTCGGTCGCATCGTCGATCCGCTGGGTCAGCCGGTCGACGGCAAAGGCCCCATCGCCGCCGAAGGCTACCGCCCCGTCGAGTGCAAAGCACCCGGCGTGGTGGACCGCAAGCCGGTCCATGAGCCGCTCCAGACCGGCATCATGGCCATCGACGCCATGATCCCGATCGGGCGAGGTCAGCGCGAACTCATCATCGGCGACCGCCAGACGGGCAAGACCGCCGTGGCGGTCGACGCGATAATCAACCAGAAGGGCAAGGACGTCATCTGCGTCTACGTGGCGATCGGCCAGAAGGCCTCCACGGTCGCGGGCGTCGTGCGCACCCTCGATGATTTCGGCGCGATGGACTACACGATCGTCGTGACCGCGGCCGCGTCCGAGCCTGCTCCGCTCCAGTACATCGCGCCGCTGTCGGGCGTCGCCATGGGCGAGTACTTCATGTACAACGGCGCGGACGGCAAGCCCGCGAGCAAGGACAACCCCGGTCGCCACGTGCTGTGCGTCTTCGACGACTTGTCGAAGCAGGCCGTGGCCTACCGCCAGATGTCGCTGACCCTGCGTCGGCCGCCGGGCCGCGAGGCGTACCCGGGTGACGTGTTCTACCTGCACAGCCGGTTGCTCGAGCGGGCCGTGAAGATGAACGACGAGAAGGGCGCCGGTTCGCTGACGGCACTGCCGGTCATCGAGACCCAGGCAGGCGACGTGTCGGCCTACATCCCCACGAACGTCATCTCGATCACCGACGGTCAGATGTTCCTCCAGAGCGACCTGTTCTTCCAGGGCGTCCGTCCGGCCATCAACGTCGGCATATCGGTCTCCCGAGTGGGCGGCGACGCCCAGATCAAGGCGATGAAGCAGGTGGCGGGCTCCTTGCGGCTCGATCTCGCGCAGTATCGCGAGATGGCCGCATTCGCGCAGTTCGGGTCCGACCTGGACAAGTCCACCCAGCAGACACTCGCCCGGGGCGCGCGTCTGGTCGAGTTGCTGAAGCAGGGCCGCTACGTGCCGATGCCGGTCGAGAAGCAGGTCATCTCGATTTTCGCAGGCACCAACGGCTTCCTGGACGACCTGCCCGTGGAGTCGGTGCTGGCGTTCCGCGCCGGCCTGCTCGACTTCATGGACAGCGTGCATCCCGAGATCGGCGCTGAGATCGCGAAGGAGAAGAAGCTCTCCGACGAGTTGAAGGCTTCACTCTCCGCCGCCGTCGCGGAGTTCAAGGTGTCCTTCGCGGTACAGGCCGAGTAGGGACTGGGCATGGCGACGCTACGCGACATCAAGAACCGGATCGTCAGCGTGCAGTCCACGCGACAGATCACGCGCACCATGGAGATGGTGGCGACGGCGAAGATCCGCAAGGCACAGGACCGCATCGAGTCCGCGCGTCCGTACGCGCTCGCCATGATGGCAGTGCTCGGCAACGTCGCCCACTTCGTGCGGGGCGCGTCACACCCGCTGCTCGCCACCCACGACAAGCGCGAGCGCGTCGTCGTCATCGCGATCACGTCCGACCGCGGCCTGTGCGGGGCCTTCAACAGCAACATCCTGCGGATGACGGAGCACCTGGTCGCCGACGAGCGCGAACGCGGCGCGACGGTCGACATCATCGCCGTGGGCAAGAAGGCCGCCGGCTACTTCCGCTACCGCGGGATCGAGCCCCTGGCTGTCTACCGCGACATCTCGGACCGGCCCTCGATCGCCGACGCGCGCGCGATCGCGGCGCATGTCATCGGCGCCTTCTCCGATTCAGAGATCGACGGTGTCGAGATCGTCTTCAACCGGTTCAAGAACGTTGCCGAGCAGAAGCCCGAGATCCACACCCTTCTTCCGATAGCGGAGACGGTCGTCGAGGCGGGTGACGAAGAGGTGGATCGCATCATGCCCGAGTACGTCTTCGAGCCGACCGCCGACGATGTGCTCGAGAGGTTGCTTCCCACCTACGTCGAGACGCTCATCTACCGGGCGCTCATGGAGTCGGCGGCGGCGGAGCAGGGCGCTCGACGCACCGCCATGAAGTCGGCGACGGACAACGCCTCCGAGATGATCACCACGCTGACGCGCAGTTACAACCGCGCGCGACAGGCGTCCATCACCAACGAGATCGCAGAGATCGTCGGCGGCGCGGCCGCCCTTGAGAAGTAACGCATGGCCACCTCACGTAAGGACGCTTCCATGAACACCGGCCGCATCGTCCGCGTTATCGGACCGGTCATCGACGTCGAGTTCGGCCCCGACACGATGCCCGCCATCTACAACGCGCTGAAGGTCGAGGCGGACTCGCCGATCGGCCGCATCAACCTGGTCGCCGAGGTGCAGCAGCACCTGGTCGGCAACCAGGTGCGCGCCGTCGCGATGTCGTCCACCGACGGCGTCACGCGCGGCATGGAAGCGGTCGACACCGGGCGCAACATGATGATGCCCGTCGGTCCCTCGACGTTGGGCCGTATCTTCAACGTGCTCGGCGAGGTCATCGACGGCGGCGAACCGGTCGTGGCAGAGGACTACTACCCGATCCACCGCGAGGCGCCTCAGTACGAGGAGCTCGAGTCCAAGACCGAGATCTTCGAGACCGGCATCAAGGTCGTCGACTTGCTCGAGCCCTACATCAAGGGCGGCAAGACCGGATTGTTCGGCGGCGCGGGTGTCGGCAAGACCGTCATCATCATGGAACTCATCAACAACCTCGCGCAGGCGCACGGCGGCACCTCGGTCTTCACGGGTGTGGGCGAGCGTACCCGCGAGGGAACCGACCTGTGGATCGAGATGAAGGAGTCCGGGGTCATCGAGAAGACCGTGCTGGTCTACGGTCAGATGAACGAGCCTCCGGGAGCGCGTCTGCGCGTCGGTCTCGCCGGCCTGACCGCCTGCGAGTACTTCCGCGACCAGGGCCAGGACGTCCTGCTGTTCGTGGACAACATCTTCCGCTTCACCCAGGCGGGCTCCGAGGTCTCCGCGCTGCTCGGCCGCATGCCGTCCGCCGTAGGCTACCAGCCCACGCTGGCCACCGAGATGGGCGAGCTGCAGGAGCGCATCACCTCGACCAAGCACGGCGCCATCACGTCGGTCCAGGCCATCTACGTGCCGGCCGACGACCTGACCGACCCGGCTCCGGCAACGGCGTTCTCGCACCTCGACGCCACGACGGTGCTGTCGCGCTCCATCTCGGAGCTCGGCATCTACCCGGCGGTCGACCCGCTCGCGTCGTCGTCGCGTGCCCTCGACCCGTCGATCGTCGGCGAGGAGCACTACCGCGTGGCGCGCGCCGTCCAGCAGGTCCTCCAGCGCTACAAGGACCTCCAGGACATCATCGCCATCCTCGGCATGGACGAGCTCTCCGAGGAGGACAAGCTCACCGTGTCTCGTGCCCGGAAGATCCAGCAGTTCCTCTCCCAGCCCTTCCACGTGGCCGAGCAGTTCACGGGCATGAAGGGCGCCTACGTGAAGCTCGAGGACACGATCCGCGGGTTCGACGAGATCGTCTCGGGCAAGCATGACGCCGTGCCCGAGCAGGCGTTCCGCTACGTCGGCACCATCGAGCAGGCACTCGAGCAGGCCGAGCGTCTCGCGGCGACGGCGTAGGGGCGGGCGAGACGTATGGCGCGCACCCTCCTGTGCGAGATCGTCACGCCGGAGCACATCCTCTACACCAACGAGGTGGAGATGGTCGTCGCCCCGGCACTCGACGGCGAACTGGGCATCCTGCCGCTGCACGCGCCCATGGTGGCTGCGCTCAAGGCCGGAGAGGTCCGCGTCAAGTTCGGCGGGGACCAGATCGAGTGGTTCGCGATCTCGGGCGGCTACCTCCAGGTCCATGAGGACAAGGTGATCATCCTGGCCGATGACGCCGTGGCGAGCGGGCAGATCGATATCGAGCGCGCGCGGCAGGCGAGCGATCTCGCGGCGCAGAGGCTTGCGGAACTGAGATCCGCAGGGGCGTCGGGGGGTTCGGCGGAGGAGCTGGACCGCGGTGAGGCCGCCATGAAGTGGGCCCAGGTGCAGCTCTCGGTCGGCGCACACAAGTAGACGTCCCGGCAACGCCCGCGCCCATCGCGTTGTTCGCGCGCCGCCGGGTGGACTACCCTGTAGCGACGAAGTCATCGGCGCCGCGCGACGCCGTCCGACCACCGGCGAGGAGACCAGCAGACCCGCATGCGAAGCATCGTCGTCACAGGAGACCGCGCGCTGTCCGGCGAGGTGCGCGTGGGCGGCGCGAAGAACTCGGCGCTCAAGCTCATGGCCGCCGCCCTGCTGGCACCCGGAGTGTCCGTGCTCCGCAACGTACCGGACATCTCTGACGTCACAGTCATGACCGAGGTGCTCGAGCACCTCGGCGCCACGGTGGTGCGCACGGATCACGCTCTCTCGATCGACGCCACGACGCTCACGGGCCATGAGGCGCCCTACGAACTGGTCGCCCGCATGCGCGCGTCGACCTGCGTGCTCGGATCGCTGGTCGGCAGGCTTGGGCGCGCGCACGTCGCCATGCCGGGCGGCTGCAACATCGGGTCGCGCAAGGTCGACATCCACATCGCCGGGCTCATGCAGCTCGGCGTCGAGATCACCACGGAGCACGGTTTCATCGATGCGACCGGCCGGGCCCGCGGTGCACACGTCATGCTCGAGTTCCCGAGCGTCGGCGCGACGGAGAACCTGCTCATGGCGGCGTCGCTCGGATCGGGCACGACCGTCATCGACAACGCCGCGCGAGAGCCGGAGATCGCGGACCTTGCGGCGCTCTTGAGCGCCATGGGCGCCCGCATCGACGGAGCAGGCACGCCCACGATCACGATCGAAGGCGTCGACGCTCTCCACCCGGCGGACCACGTCGTCATCGGCGACCGCATCGAGGCCGGTACGTTCCTCGTCGCCGGGGCTCTGTGCGAAGGGCCGGTCACCGTGCGCGGCTTCGACCCGTCGCATCTCGAGATCGTGCTGACGAAGCTTCGGGAATCCGGAGCGTCACTCGATGTCGGAGCCGACTTCGTGACCGTCCGGCGGACCGGCCCCGTGCGCCCGGTCGACGTTGCGACGCTGCCGTTTCCCGGCTTCCCCACTGACATGCAGGCGCAGTTCATGACGCTCATGGCCATCGCCGATGGCGACTGCGTCATCACCGAGAACGTCTTCGAGAATCGGTTCATGTTCGCCGATGAGATCGCTCGCATGGGCGCGGACGTGCGCATCGAGGCACACCACGCGCTCATCCGCGGCGTGGACGCGCTCTCGGGTGCGCCTGTGCGCGCGTCGGACCTTCGCGCCGGCGCCGCTCTCGTGCTCGCCGGGCTTGTCGCGGACGGCGAGACCGTCGTGACCGACGTCCACCACATCGAGCGTGGCTACGAGGACTTCGTCGGCAAGCTTTGCTCGCTCGGGGCCGATGTCCGAACCGTCTAGTTGGCGCAGAGCGCGAGGGGGGAGTACGAGACGATGAGGGCACTCGACCGCGAGGGCATCAAGGCGATCATCCCGCACCGGGAGCCGTTCCTGCTCGTCGACCGGATCGAAGACTACGTCCCGGGCGAGTGGGCCGTCGGGTATCTCGAGGTCACGAGCGACATGTTCTGGGTGCCGGGTCACTTCCCTGAGTACGCGGTCATGCCGGGTGTGCTCATCGTCGAGGCGTGCGCGCAGGTCGGAAGCGTCGCGTTGCTCTCGATGCCCGAGAACCAAGGCAAGGTCGGCTTCTTCGGTGGTATCGATGGCGTGCGCTTCAAGCGCCAGGTGCGGCCGGGGGACACGCTGCGCCTCGAGTGCCGGATCACGAAGCGGCGTGGCCCGATCGGGTTCGGCGAGGCGAAGGCGTGGGTGGGCGAAGAGCTCGCATGCGCCGGAGAGCTGATGTTCGCTGTCAAGTGAGCACGACGCAGCGGCTCGAGAGCGCCGCTTTCGGTACAATGACGCGGTCACGGAAGCCCGCGCGAACGAGCGGGCGGTCAACAACTGCCGGGACTTCACCCGCGGCCCGGCGCGGAAGGCTGTCGAGAGACATGGGACTGATACAACGTTTCACTGACGGCAGCGCCGTGCTCGGCGTCGTCGGTCTCGGGTACGTCGGCCTGCCGCTCGTCGTGGAGATGGCGAAGGCGGGCTTCACCGTCATCGGCTTCGACCTCGCGGGCGAGAAGGTCGCGCTCGTCAACAAAGGCGAGAGCTACATCCCCGACGTCCCCACCGAGCAGTTCGCGCCGCTCGTCAGTGCGGGGCTCGTGACTGCGACGGCGGACTTCGCGCGGGCGGCGGAGTGCGACGCGATCGTGCTCTGCGTGCCGACGCCGCTCGACGAGATGAAGGAACCCGACACCTCGTTCATGGAGGCCGCCGCCGCGTCCATCGCACCCTACCTGCGTGCCGATGTACTCGTCACGCTCGAGTCGACGACGTATCCGGGCACGACGGAGGAGGTCGTCCAGCCGATCCTCGAGAGCTCCGGGCGCAAGGTCGGGACCGATCTCTACCTCGCGTTCAGTCCCGAGCGCGTCGATCCGGGCAACGCCGTCTACCAGACCCGCAACACGCCCAAGGTCGTCGGCGGCGTGACCCCGGCGTGCACCGAGGTGGCGACGGCCATGTACTCTCGCTTCATCGACACCATCGTGCCGGTCTCCTCGACCCGCGCCGCCGAGATGACGAAGTTGCTGGAGAACATCTTCCGCTGCGTGAACATCGCGCTCATGAACGAGCTGCTCGTCGTCTCGGAACGCATGGGCATCAACATCTGGGAGGTCGTCGAGGCGGCCAAGACCAAGCCCTTCGGGTTCATGCCGTTCTACCCCGGCCCCGGCCTGGGCGGTCACTGTATCCCGATCGACCCGTTCTACCTGTCGTGGAAGGCGCGCCAGTTCGACCTGCACACAGAGTTCATCGAGTTGGCCGGCAAGACCAACGAGGCGATGCCGTACTACGTCGTGCAGCGCCTGATGGACGCACTGAACGGCCATCGCAAGGCGCTCGCAGGCAGCACGGTGCTCATACTCGGCGTTGCGTACAAGGCGAACATCGACGATATGCGCGAGTCGCCCGCCATCAAGATCACGGAGCTGCTGCTGGCGAAGGGCGCGAAGCTGGTCTATCACGACCCCCACGTGCCGGAGTACCGGGCTGGCGGCGTCTCCATGAGCAGCACCCCTCTGACTCCGGAGCTTGTCGCCAGTGTGGACGCGGTCCTTCTCGTGACCGACCACAAGGGCGTCGACTACCCGATGGTCGCGGACAAGGCGCGGCTCGTCTTGGATACCCGCAACGCGTTGAACGCATTCCGCGATCCCAAGGTGGTGCGTCTGTGAGCACATCGGTGAAGCCGATCCGAGTGGGGGTCGTCGGTTTCGGCTACTGGGGGCCCAACCTCGTCCGGAACCTGGATCGACTCGGCGACGCCGTGCTTGTCGCTGCATGCGACCTCTCCGAGAAGAACCTTGCGAAGTTCACGAGTCTATATCCGGCTGTCGCGACGACGACAGACCTGACGGTCTTCCTCGCGGACCATGATCTGGATGCGGTCGTGGTCTCGACGTCGGCTCCGTCGCATCACGCGATCGCCAAACAGGTCATCGCGGCGGGCAAGCACTGCTATGTCGAGAAGCCGCTCACGCTCAAGTCGAGCGACGCCGAGGAGCTCGTGCGCTTGGCCGACGCCGCCGGAGTCGTGCTCATGGTCGGACACCTCATGGAGTACCACTCGGCGATCAACTGGATCCGCGAGACCATCGCGTCCGGCGAACTGGGCGACGTGCTCTACCTGTACGCGCAGCGCCTCAACCTCGGCAAGGTCCGCGCCGAGGAGAACGCGTTCTGGTCGCTCGCTCCGCACGATGTCTCGATCGTGCTCTACCTCCTCGGCGAGGCGCCGGACTACGTGTCGGCCAGCGGCGCCGCCTATCTGCACGACGGCGTCCAGGACACGGTCTTCGCCAATCTGCACTTCCCGAGCGGCAAGATGGCCAACATCCACGTGAGCTGGCTCGACCCGCACAAGGTCCGCAAGTTCACGATCGTCGGCTCGAAGAAGATGCTCGTCTTCGACGACATGGCGGCGACCGAGAAGATCTGGATCTACGACAAGGGCGTCGAGCCGGCTGAGGCCATGGCGTATGGCGAGGACCTCACCCTGCGCTTCGGTGACATCCGCGTGCCCTGGATCCCGATGAAGGAGCCCCTCGCTCTCGAGGTCCAGCACTTCCTTGACTGTTGCGCGAGCGGCGAGACCCCGCGCAGCGACGGTCGCGATGGTCTTCGCGTCGTGCGGATCCTCGAGGCCGTCGACGAGTCGATGGCGGCAGGCGGAGCTCCGGTGAGCACCGTCGTGGAGGTGTAGCGAACGTGTCCACCGGCATCTATGTGCATCCGACAGCCGTTCTCGGCGCGCGGTTCACGCCTTCACCGTTCGCGGTCATCGACGAGGGCGTGGTCATCGGGGACGACGTCCACGTCGGCTCGTTCGTACACATCTGCGCCGGCGTGGTCATCGGGGCCGGCAGTGTGATCGGCGACCACGTCACCGTGTGTGCAGACGCGAAGCTCGGCGACGGCTGCGTCATCTCGGCCTTCGCGATGATCGGCAAGCGCCCCGTGCTCTCGGCCACCTCCACCGCGAAGGCCGGTGAGCTCAAGGGTCTGGTTCTGGGCGACGGATGCTCGGTCGGCAGCCACACCGTGCTCATGGCGGGCTCCGTCTTCGGCACGGCCTGCGTGGTCGGCGACAACGCAGGCGTGCGCGAGCGCTGCCGCATCGGCGACGGCGTCGTTGTGGGTCGCTCCGTCACTGTAGAGAACGACACCGCGATAGGTTCTCGCACGAAGATCCAGTCCGGTGCCTACATCACCGCATACATCGTGATCGAGGAGGACTGCTTCATCGCGCCGATGGTCGTCACCACGAACGACAACTACATGGGGCGCACGCAGGAGAGATTCAAGCATCTGAAGGGCTGCACGATCCACCGTGGCGCTCGTGTGGGCGGTGGCGTCCACATCCTGCCCGGCATCGAGATCGGCGAAGAGGCGTTCGTGGCGACCGGGTCAGTGGTCACGCGCGACGTTCCGCCTGGGAAGCTCGTGATGGGCGTGCCGGCCAAGGTCGTGCGTGACGTGCCGGAAGACCAGTTGCTGGACAACCAGTAGGCGAAGGAGCCGTACACGTGGGGATCCCCTTGCTCGATCTGAAGGCGCAGTACGCCGGGCTCAAGGACGAGCTCGACGCCGTCTGGCATGACGTGATGGGCAACGCAGGCTTCATCGGCGGGCCGAAGGTCAAGGCGCTCGAGGAGCAGATCGCGACCTACTGCGGCACCGAGTACGCGGTCGCGTGCGCGAACGGGACCGACGCGCTCTTCCTCATCATGGCGAGCCTCGACATCGGCATGGGCGACGAGGTCATCACCACGCCGTTCACCTTCTTCGCCACGGTCGAGGCCATCGCGCATGTGGGCGCGACACCCGTCTTCATCGACATAGAGCCCGGCACCTACAACATGGACGTCGCCAAGCTCGAGGCGGCCATCACGCCCAAGACGAAGGCGATCATGCCGGTCCACATCTTCGGCCAGTGCGTGGACATGGACCCGCTGCTCGAGATCGCACAGCGCCACGGGCTCATCGTCGTGGAGGACGCCTGCCAGGCCATCGGCGCCACGTACAAGGGCAAGCGCGCGGGCTCGCTCGCTCGCGCGGCCGCGTTCAGCTTCTTCCCGAGCAAGAACCTCGGCTGCGCCGGCGACGGCGGCATCATCACCACCGACGACGTCGACCTGGCCGCGAAGTGCCGCAAGCTGGCCCAGCACGGCACGAGCAAGAAGTACTACCACGACGCCTTCGGCACCAACAGCCGCCTCGACAGCCTGCAGGCCGCGATACTGAGCGTGAAGCTGCCGCATCTGGACGACTGGAACGCCCAGCGCCGCGCGGCGGGTTCCTACTACGACGAGGCGCTCGCAGGTACTGATCTCGCTCTGCCCGTGGCGCGCGAGTTCGGGGACGCCGTCTACCATCTCTACATCGTGAAGGCCGCCGACGCCGACCAGGCCACGAAGGTCATGGCCGCGCTCGGCGAGGCCGGCATCGGAACTGCGCTCTACTATCCGCTGTGCCTGCACGAGCAGGAGGCGCTCGCCACACTTCCGGGCTACGTCAGGCCATCGCTTCCGGAGGCCGAGAGCTGCAACTCGCGTACCTTCGCCCTGCCGGCGTTTCCCGGTATCACGCGTGAGCAGCAAGATGAGGTCGTTCGCGTGGTCAAGGAGGCACTCGCCCGCTAGCGGGCCGCCCATGAAGGTCGTATCGATCGTCGGAGCGCGTCCACAGTTCATCAAGGCGGCGCCGGTCTGCCGGGCGCTGCGCCAGCGCCACGACGAGATCCTGGTCCACACCGGCCAGCACTACGATCGCGCCATGAGTGGTGTCTTTTTCGACGAGCTCGGCATCCCGGCCCCCGACGTCAACCTCGGTGTGGGATCGGGAACGCACGGCGCGCAGACCGCCGAGATGCTTGTCGCCATCGAGGGGCTGCTCATCGAGATCGCTCCGGACTGTGTCCTGGTCTACGGTGACACGAACACGACGCTTGCCGGCGGACTCGCCGCTGCGAAGCTCGACATCCCGGTCGCGCACGTCGAGGCGGGCCTACGCAGCTTCGACCGACGCATGCCCGAGGAGATCAACAGGGTCGTCGTCGATCACCTCTCACGGCTTCTCTTGTGCCCCACGCCGACCGCGGTCGAGAACCTGCACCGTGAGGGCGTCACCGACGGTGTCGAACTCGTGGGCGACGTGATGCTGGATACGGCCCGCTACCACGCTGACGGCCCGGCGTCGTCTGAGGCCCTCGACGCGTTCGGCGTCTCCCCCCGTGACTACTTCCTCGCGACCGTGCACCGCGCGGGCAACAGTGACGACCCCGCGCGGCTCGCGGCGATCGTTCGCGCCCTCACCCGCGTCGGCAAGCCGGTCGTGTGGCCGGTACACCCCCGAACCGCGAAGAACCTCGCGGCGTTCGGACTGGAGTCGCTGGTGAGAGAGGGCGGGGACGTGCGGATGGTCGACCCGGTGGCTTACGGGTCCACGATCGCGCTGCTTCGCGGCGCTGCCGCGCTGCTGACCGACTCCGGCGGAATGCAGAAAGAGGCCTACTTCTTCGGTGTCCCGTGCATCACGCTCCGGGACGAGACCGAATGGATCGAGACGGTCGAACTCGGATGGAACGTGCTCGTGGGAGCGGACACCGAGCGCATCGTCGCGGCGGCCGGGGATCTAGCACGGCCGGCGGCCCGCCCGGACGTCTACGGCGACGGCCACGCCGCAGAGGCGATCGTCACGGCGCTCGAGTCGTGCTTCATGTAGCGCCCGACGAGCGCCAGTTTCCACCACGGTAACGAACTTCGCCACTGACATCCGGCATCACCAAGGCGCGCTATACTGAGCGTCGGTCAAGGCGGCACGTTGTGCCTGACCGCTCACCGAAGAGCTGAAACGAGATCATGGGACGACACGAGAGACCGGCGCCGCGTCGCCGCAGCCCCGAGCCGATACGGCGGGTGAACCCCGCGAGCACGTCCTCCGAGACGTCTCGGGAGGCCGTGCGACGTCGTCGCGAGGCCGGACGTATGGTCGACCCGCGCATCACGCGGAAGCGCCGCCGGCGACTCACGGTCACGATCCTCGTCACACTGCTTATGCTGATGACGGCGAGTGCCTTCGCCGTGTGGTCATACGTCCGCGGCCTGGACACCAAGATCAACCGTGTGGTCGCCGCGGACTCCGCTCTCGCCGGGCAACTCAGCGGGGACGCGCCCAAGGCCCCCGGCGAGCCGTTCTACATGCTGCTCATGGGCGACGATCGCCGCCCTGGTGAGACCCAGGCACGTTCGGACACGCTCATCCTTGCCCGCGTGGATCCGAAGCTCAAGAAGATCCAGCTCATCTCGATCCCGCGTGACTCGAGGGTGAAGATCCCCGGCTACAGCGCGCCTCAGAAGATCAACGCGGCATCCGCGTGGGGCGGGCCGGCATTGACCATCAAGACGGTGAAGGATCTCACCGGGCTGCCCATAGCGCACTACCTGACTGTCGGCTTCTCAGGCCTGCGCCGCGTCGTCGATACGATGGGCGGCGTGTGGATCGACATACCGCAAGACATCGACGAGAACACCACTCACACCAAGTACGGTGCTGCAACACGCGTCATCAAGAAGGGCTATCAGAAGCTCGATGGTGTACATGCGCTCACGTTCGTGCGGGCGAGGCACTCGTTCGCCGACGGCGACTTCAGTCGAGTGAAGAACCAACAACTCTTCATCAAGGCACTGGTCAAGCAGGGGCTCTCACTCTCGGCGGTGGTCAACGCGCCGAAGATCATCGCGGCGGTGAGCGACAACATCAGCACCGACCTCACTGTCGGGCAGCTTGCCGAACTCGCGGCCCAGTTCAAGGGCATGAAGGACGCGGATCTGGACAGTGCCACGGTGCCCTCGAAGAACGGCTTCATCGACGGGATAGCCTACGTCATCATCGATGAGCCGGCGTTCGAGAAGATGCTCGGCCGGATGCAGCGCGGCGAGCCACTCAATCCTTCCAAGCCGGCGTCCGGCTCGAAGTCGAGCACCTCGACCGCATCGCCAGCGGCGATCAAGCCGGGCACGATCACGCTGACCGTGCGTAACGGGGCGGGCGTGTCGGGGCTGGCCAAGACCGCGTCCGACCTGTTCGTGAAGGCGGGGTTCCTGGTCAAGGAATCGGGCAACATGAACCAGTTCGTCTACAGCAGGACGCTGGTGGTCTTCAAGACGGGCACCGACGCGAAAGCCGGCGTCGTCCAGGACGAGTTGGGCTACGGCGATGTCGTGCCGGCTGCGGGATTGTACAAGTTCAACACGGACGTCCTCGTGATCGTAGGCAAGGACTGGCGCACCCCCGCGTCTGCGTCGCGGCCCTAGAGCGAGTCGGACGGTCAGCTTCGTCCGCGCACGCGAGCGATCCCTCGCGCCGCCAGCCCCTTCACGAACGCCAGCTCGTCCCTGCGCACGCCCTTCAGCGCCGCGAGGAGTCCGGCGTACACGGCAACGCCGATCGCCACCTCGAGCAGGAGCGTGGCCAGTGAGGGCGTCACTTTCAGAAAGACGCCCCAGAGGATCACGGCCATACCGACGGACGCCACGCTGATCCGAGCCAGACCATCCCACGGCAGCCGCCAGTGCATGACCTCTCGCGAGGAGTGCCACATCAGGGCCAACCGCAGCGCGTAGGATGCCGCGGTCGTCCATGCCGCGGCTTGGTAGCCGTAGATGGGCACCAGCACGATGTTCGCAACGACGTTGAATGCGGCCGCGACGAGTGTGTTCGCGAGTATGGAGGTCGTCTTCTTGTGCAAGCTGAGGCCTTGGCTCGCGATCTGCGCCAGGGCCGAGAGCATCACTCCCGCGGCCACGACCGGCAGCACCGCATAGGCCTCACGGTATGCCGGCCCGGTGAAGACCGCCATGAAGGGCCTGCTCGCGGAAGCGAGACCGGCTAGTAGCGGAAGGGTCACGATAGCGAAGTACCTGGTGAACTGGGTCTGCAGACGCTCCGCCAGGTCCTGTCCGTCCTGCTCGAACGCCCGGATCACCATGGGGGCCATCGTCAGCAGCAAGGGGAGCGTGACAAGCTCCATGATCCGCTGGCCGAGCCCATACGCCACCGAGTAGACGCCCACTTCGGCGGCGCCGCGCGCCCAGCCGATCACGAATCGGTCGAGCAGAACGAGGACCCAGCTCGAGACGCCCACAGGCACGAGCGGGAGGCCGTAATGGAGCAGCTCGCGCGCCATCGACCGATCGACGTGCCTCGGTGAGAGTGATCCCCCGGCCGCCACTCCGCGCAGCACGAACGGGATGATCGCGATGCTTCCCGCGGCGATACCGGCGAAGATCCCCCATGATCCCGTCTTGAACAACCACACGAAGAGGATCGAGAACGCGGTACTGAGACCCGTGTAGGTCATCGAGAGTCGGGCGTACTCGCCCGCGCGGTTGGCCGCACGCAGCATCTGTAGCAGGGTCGTGTACAGGTAGTTCGCAAGGAAGCAGGCGAGCGCGATCGGAGCGAGGCGGACCACCCCGGCGGGCCAGTACCCGCGCCCGAACCAGATGACCCCGCCCACGAGGGCCGCCGCGCCGACCAGGCATCCGACGGTCAGCCACAGCGTCGTGGCGGTGAACTCATCGGCGCGTCCCTCCTTCTTGCTCGGCCAGAAGAACCGGACGGCCGATGTTCCGAGCCACGCGACCGCGAGGCTCGACATCAAGGTGATCACAGAACTCATCAGGAAGTAGTCGCCGTAGTCGCCCTTGTCGATGAGGCGCGTGAAGAGCGGGACCGTGACGAGCGATGTGAGGGCGGGGATGAAGCGGACCGGCAGGTAGCGTGCGGCGTCACCGCCCGCAGACTTCAGTGCCCGCCGCAGCAGGGACGTCTGGTCGCTCGCTGTCTCGTCGTCAGCGATCGGTTCTGCAGATGACTCGTCCGGTTCGTCCATGTCTGTAAGGGTACCGCAGCGCCAGCGGAAGGGTCCTCAGTGTGTTGCCGAACCGGAACGGCGCATGCAAGGGCGACCGCCCGTGTGGTCTGCTACCATGGGCGGCGCTCGAGTTCCGAGACACCGGGAGGCGCATCACAGGTGGACACGTCGATCCCTCCCCATGACTGCGGTGTGACCCCCGCGTGAAGCGCTCCGCGCTCGCGATAGTCGCGCTGATCGCCGCCGCTACCGCGGACATCACCGGGCGGCTCGCCGTCATCGGTCCGGTCCGTCTCACCGTGTACCAGGCGCTGGTCGCCGTAGTGGCGGTGTTGACGGTCGTCGCGATCCGGACCGGGAGGATCGCACTCTCCAGGAGCCGGCTGGATCTGCCCGCCGCCGCCTTCGTCGCGACGCTCGCGCTTTCGCTCGTGATGGCACACGACATCGGCCTCGCGCTGACCGCGTTCGCCAGCATGCTCTCCAGCCTGGTCCTGGCGTACCTCGTCCTCTACCTTGTCGATCGGCCGGAGAAGGTGCCCGCGATCGTTTGGGGCGTCCTGGCGGTCAGCGCCATCTTCGGTGTCGCCGCGCTGCTCGAGTACTTCAAGCTGTTCGCGCTCCAACCCGCGATCGTGCTGGTCGGCTCGGGTGTTCGCTCCAGGGTGACGTTCAAGGACCCCAACATCCTCGGCTCGTTCCTTGCGCCAGCCGCGCTGCTGGGGATCTCGGCGGTTCCGACGCTGCCCGCTGCCCGTTCCCGACTCCTCGCGATCGCGGGCATCACGCTCACGCTCGCCGGCATCGCGTGCACGCAGTCTCGGGGGGCGTTCCTCGGGGTCGCTGTCGGTGCCGCAGTCCTGCTGCTGCTCGCGCGCGTTCCCTTCAAACGCAAGATGCTGGCCGTGGCCGGGGCCGTGGTGGTCGGCGCTGTCCTGACGGCCGCGCTCGCGGGCAACCCGGTGTTCCGTCAGCGCGTCCTCGACATCGGGAGTGACGAGTCGGCCATGACGCGTGTGTGGATGGCGCAGAGCGCGCTTCGGGCGTGGGTGGACCACCCGATGGGAGTAGGTATCGGGGACTTCAAGGTCGTCTACCCGGACTACGCCGACCCACGTGTCCGGGTGAGCCTGACCGAGTCGCACACGATGTACACGACGCTCCTCGTCGAGATCGGCTTCCTCGGGTTCGCTGCTGCTGCGTTCCTTGCGCTGCGCTGGTTCGGCGCCGCCCGATCCGCACTCTCGGCGGACGATCCTCGCGTCTCGGCCTTGGCGAGGGGAACTCTCGCCGCCGGATTCGCACTGGGGGCGCAGGCGTTCACGTACAGTCTTGAGCCGAGCAAGTACTTGTGGCTCGTGATAGGCCTCGGCTTCGCGGCCGAGCGTCTCGGAGCAGGAGGACGGCATGAGAGAACCGATGGATCTGAACGTACGACCTGACGAAGCGCTGCTGCCGTGGGTCGGACGTGTCCGTGCGGCGGTCGTTCTCGGGTCGGGCTTCGGCGGCCTCGCGGGCGCGGTGACCGATCCGCAGGTCATCCCCTATGCCGACCTGCCATCGTTCCCGCATCCCTCGGCGACCGTGGCCGGCCACGCGGGGCAGCTCCATCTCGGCGACGCGGGCGGGGTGCCGGTCGTCCTGTTTCAGGGGCGCGTGCACCGCTACCAGGGCATGAGCGCGTTGGACGCAGCGTATCCGGCGCGGCTCGCCGCTGCCCTCGGGGTCGAGACCCTCATCGTCACGAACGCGGCGGGCGGGGTGTCACCAGATCTCTCGCCCGGCGACGTCGTGCTCATCGAGGACCAGATCAACCTCACGGGCGACAGCCCGCTCGTCGGTTGGCCCGGCCCTCCCGGCGGTGTGCCGTTCGTGCCCATGCGGGACGCCTACGATCCGGAGCTGCGAGCGTTGGCGCTCCAGGTCGCCGCGGAGCAGGGGATGGTGCTGCACCCGGGGGTCTACACCGGCCTACTCGGACCCGCGTTCGAGACGGTCGCCGAAGTCGAGGCGTTCCGGCGGCTCGGCACCGACGTGGTGGGTATGTCGACGGTCCATGAGGTCATCGCGGCCCGCGCGCTCGGCCTTCGCGTGCTCGGCTTCTCGCTCGTGTCGAACGCAGCCGCGGGCGTGGGGCTGAGCCATGAGGAGGTCCTCGAGGCCGGCGCGAAGGCGGAGGCGTCGCTGTCGAAGTTGCTGCTCGCGGTGCTTGCGCGCCTCTGAGCGGGACGTCGTTCCCGGCGTCTGCCAGCCTGCTATACTGCTTCGGTTGCTCTCATGTGAGCAGCCCTTCCGTCGCCCTGCAGTGCGGCGGTCGCAGAACGTACTCGAAGGAGAAAGTCATGGACCACCACGTCAAGGACCTCAGCCTCGCCGACGCCGGGAAGGCCCGCATCGAGTGGGCGGACGCCGACATGCCGGTGCTCGCCTCCATCCGCGAGCGGTTCGAGCGCGAGAAGCCCCTGGCCGGCATGCGCATCAGCGCGTGTCTCCACGTCACCACCGAGACCGCGAACCTGGCCCGCACGCTGAAGGCCGGCGGCGCCGACATGGTGCTGTGTGCGAGCAACCCGCTTTCCACGCAAGACGACGTGGCTGCCGCCCTCGTGCAGCACTACGGCATCCGCACCTACGCCATCAAAGGCGAGGACACGCAGACCTACTACGCGCACATCGACGCCGCGATCGACCACAAGCCCAATATCACCATGGATGACGGCGCCGACGTCGTCGGCCGCGTGCACGCCGATCGTCCGGAGATGCTGGCCGACATCATCGGCGGCACCGAGGAGACCACGACCGGCGTGATCCGCCTGCGCGCGATGGCGGCCGACGGTGCGCTCAAGATGCCGATCGTCTCGGTCAACGACGCGATGACCAAGCACCTCTTCGACAACCGCTACGGCACGGGGCAGTCCACCCTCGACGGCGTGATCCGCGCCACGAACCGCCTCATCGCCGGTCGCACGGTCGTCGTGTCCGGCTACGGCTGGTGTGGTCGCGGCATCGCGATGCGCGCCGACGGTCTCGGTGGCAATGTCATCGTGCTCGAGGTCGACCCGCTCAAGGCGCTCGAGGCCGTCATGGACGGCTACCGCGTCATGCCCGCGGTCGAGGCCGCGGCGCTCGCCGACATCTGGATCACCGTCACCGGCGACGTCAACGTCATCGACTCGGATGCCTTCGACGCTATGAAGGACGGCGCGATCATCGCCAACTCCGGCCACTTCAACTGCGAGATCAACATCCCGCACCTTCGCGAGAAGTCGGTCTCCAGCCGCGAGGTGCGCCCGCTGGTGGAGGAGTTCGTGCTCGCCGACGGACGTCGCATCTTCCTGCTGGCCGACGGCCGGCTCGTGAACCTTTCGTGCGCCGAGGGTCACCCCGCCAACGTCATGGACATGTCCTTCGCCAACCAGGCGCTCTCCGCCGAGTACATGGTGCAGAACCACAAGAGCCTGGCGCCGGGCGTCTACCCGGTGCCTGCCGAGATCGACGCCGGCATCGCGAAGCTGAAGCTGGCCACGATGGGCGTGCAGATCGATACGCTCACCCCCGAGCAGGTCAAGTATCTGGCGAGCTGGAACGAGGGCACCGTCTAGCACCTCGACACACCCGATAGCATCCGAAGGCCCCGCGGCGACGCGGGGCCTTCGTGCGTCCTGGACTTGGCGCCGCGCACCGCCGCAACGCCAAGAGCCATCCTCGAGAGTGATTCCAGTTTGCCCCACGCGGGCGTAGACTCCGCGGTATCGCGTGTGTGTCTCGGGGGTGACGCCGCGGTCGCGGCGTCGGAGGTGGGGGAAGCGATGCGTCCACGCCGGTCCGCAGCGGCAGTGCTGGTGCTCGTGCTCACGACGGTCTTGGTCCTCGCGTGGGCGCCGGTCGCGTTCGCGGCCAACATCTACGTGTCAGCCACCTTCGGCGATGACGTCACCGGCGACGGATCGGGGTCCCTCCCGTTCGCGACCATCGGCGCGGGACTGGCACACGCCGCGATCGGTGACACGGTCCAAGTTGACGGCGGCGTCTACACCGAGGATCTCGATCTGCGCGAGGGGATCATCGTGCGGGGCGCGGGCGCGGGCATAACCCACGTGATCGGCACGGGGACGCGCAGTGTCGTGAGAGCCTACGGTCTCACGTCCGCGACGCTGCGGGACGTCGATCTGCGTGGAGGTCTCTCCGAGTACGGCGGCGGCATCGACTGCGCGAACTCGGCGCTCACGCTCGTGGGCGTCGCCGTGGAAGAGTGCACGGCGACCGCGGGAGGCGGCGGGATGTCCGCCAGGGAAGCGACTGTGGCACTCACGCTGTGCTGGTTCGGTTCGAACGAGACGACCGGCTCGGGTGGCGGAGCGTACCTGGCGACATCGACCGCGACATTCCAGAGCTGTACAGCACTGTCCAACAATGCGAAGGGAGGCGCCGGAGGCGGTATCTTCGCGTTGGTGAGCGACATGACCCTCGCTGACTGCCTGTTGGCGGGCAACTTCGCGTACTTCGGATCAGGGCTCACCATCATCGGTGGCTCAGCCGTGGTCGCGGATTCCGCGGTGCGGGACAGTGTCTCCATGGGAGCCGGCGGGATCCTTGTCGACGGGGCGAGTCTTGCGCTCACCCGCACGACGATCGAGCGGAACACGGGGTTCGGCGGCGGCGGCGGCATCGAGGCGACAGTGTCGGTGGTGTCGCTGACCGACTGCTCGGTCGTCGAGAACGGGGCGTTCTTCTCGGGCGGAGGCATCCGCGCGACGTCGTCGAGTCTGACGATCTCGGGAAGCACCGTGGCGTCCAACACCGCGAAGTTCGCCAACGGTGGCGGTCTGAGCGTGACTGATTCCACCCTGCTCGCGTCCGCGAGCGTCGTCTCGTCGAACTCGGTCCTGGGGTTCGGCGAGGGAGGGGGTCTGGCCGCACAGGCGTCGACGATGACGCTTGACGACTGCAACTTCCAAGCTAACGGCGCTTTCATCGCCGGCGGAGGGATGAAGATAGCGGAGTCCATCGTCGCCATGAACGGCGGCAGGATCGCCGGGAACTCAAGCTACTTCTCAGGCGGTGGGCTCCACGCGTCACTCTCCGACCTCACCATCTCGGGCAGCGTCATCGCCTCCAATGCCGTGACTCTCGGTACAGGTGGCGGTCTGGACGTGACCACCTCGACCGTTCGCGCGACATCGAGCGTGATCTGCTCGAACACGGCGGGGCTGGGCGGAGGCGGTGGGCTCAACCTCAATGAGACGACCGCGACGCTCGACGGCTGCGCGGTCCTGGGCAACTACGCCTTCGCCTACTCAGGAGGGATCATGGCGAGGTCGTCCAGGGTGTCCCTGACGGCGAGCACCGTCGAGGGCAACTCGGCCATGCTCGGGACCGGGGGCATCCACGTACAGATGTCCGAGTTGATGGTCGCGGGCAGTACCGTGGCCTCGAACGCGGGGCAGTTCGGGTGCGGCGGCGTATACGCAGCGACATCGACGGTCGATGTATCCGCGAGCACCATCTCCTCCAACACGGGCGGACTCTCCGGAGGCGGGGGTCTCTACTCGAGGGTTGCGACTGTCACGCTCACGGACTCCCGGGTGAATGGCAACCAGGGTTGGCTCGGCGGAGGCGTGCTTGTCCTTGACTCCCGCCTTGCTGCGCGTGGCGTGACCGTGTCCGGGAACACCGTCGCCCTCGGAGGCGCAGGGATCTTGGTGTCAGGGTCGGAGTTCTCGCTCGATGGCAGCACGGTGACCTCGAACACTGCGGCGATGTCCGGCGGGGGCGTCAGCGTGTCGTATTCGAACGTGCGCATCGGATCGAGCGTGATCTCCTCGAACTGCGTCACCTCGATCGGCGACGGCGGCGGCATGTCGTCATACGGGGCGACCGTCACGCTTTCGGACTGTCTTCTGCTCGGAAACGACGCCGTCGGGAGTGGCGGTGGACTGAGTGCACGCGAATCCCGCGTGACGATGGTCCGGAGCAGCGCGTCCGGGAACTCCGCGGTCTACTTCGGCGGAGGCGTCTCCGCGGAGGCGTCGGACCTCTCGCTCACGGACGGCGTGCTGGACTCGAACACCGTGCAGCTCTCCGGCGGCGGACTCTACGCCACGACGTCCACGGTGCAGGCCTCGTCGGTCGTGATCTCCTCAAACTCGGCCGTGCTCGGTGGCGCCGGGGGCGGCGTGGCATCGAATGACGCCACCATGGCCCTTTCGGACTGCACCGTGAGAGACAACCACGCCTTCAGTGGCGGCGGGGTGGAGGCCTGGGGCTCACATATGACCGTGACCGGCGGGAGTGTCACGCGCAACTCGTCCGACTTCCACGGCGGCGGTATCGGCGCGAACGCAACGGACCTGGAGATCTCGGGCAGCATCGTGGCGACGAACACCTCTGTGTTCATGGGGGGAGGGGTAGCTGCCGCGGACGGGACCGCACTCCTCGAGCACGTCACGATGCGAGGCAACTCGTCGATGGTCGGGGGCGGACTCAGTCTCGTCGAGGCGGACGCAGCGGTCAGCACGTGCACCATCGCGGGCAACACGGCTGGCGCGGGCGGCGGCGTCTACGTTCGCGGCCTCTCGTCGGTCTTCCGGTCCAGTACGTTCGACGGCAACTCTGCCACGTGGCCCGACCTGGATGCGGTGGAGGTCAAGGGCGGCGGGATCTACGTGACCGAGGCTGTGCCGACCTTCGATGGATGCTCCTTCACCGGCAATACGTCGGCCGAGGGCGGCGGGGGGTCGTACTGCGCGTCGTCGACACCCACGTTCGTGAACTGCGTGCTCGCGGGCAATGAGAGCGGCGGCCCGGGCGGAGCCGCACTCACCGCTACTTCCACCGCTACCTTCACGAACTGCACCGTCGCGGACAACCTTGCGGACGGGGCCAGCGGCATCAATGCCGTCAACGGGAACGCGACGGTCACCAACAGCATCCTGTGGGACAACGGCTTCCAGACCAACGGCGGCATGGTCGGCTGCAACGTCACGTACTCGGACGTCGACACCGGCAGCGGCGGGCTCGGCAACATCTCGGCAGACCCGCTGTTCGTATCCCAGATGACCGGGGACTACCGCCTCAAGTCGGGCTCGCCGGCCATCGATGCCGCGACCTCGACCGTGGCGCCGGCCTTCGACTTCGACGGCACCGCGCGCCCGGTCGACGGCGACTCCAACGGCTCCGCGCTCGACGACATGGGCGCGTTCGAATACGTCCCGCCGGTGGCCGTGCCCGAGAGCTACACGATGGCAGAGGACGGCGTGCTCGTGGTTTCCGCGCCCGGCGTGCTGGCAAACGATCTCGGGCACACACTGCAGTCGTGGCTGATGAGCAGCGCGCACGGTGGACACGAGATGCTGGCTGTCGACGGCTCGTTCAGCTACACGCCGCATGCGGACTTCAGCGGCGAGGACCACTTCACATATCGCCTCTACGATGGCTCCGCACTCTCGAACGTCACGACCGTCACCATCACCGTCACCCCGGTCAACGATGCGCCCGTGGCGTCCAACGACGCCACGACGTGCGCCGAGGACACCTTCGCGCGACTGAACTTGCTGGCCAACGATTCGGACGTCGAGGGCGATCCGCTCACCGTCGCGCTCGTGCGCGGACCGACACACGGGAGCGTCGCGCTCGCGCCGAGCGGGGATGCCACCTACACACCCGCAGCCGACTTCAACGGCACGGACACCTTCACCTACAAGGCCAGCGACGGCACCACGGAGTCCGCGGTCGCGACGGTGACGATCACCATCACCCCGCTCAACGACGCACCGGTGGCCACAGGCGAGTCGTTCACCGTGGTCGAGGAGGGTGTCGGCCACTTCAACGTGCTCATCAACGACTCCGATGTCGACGGCGACGTGCTCCAGGTCATGCTTCGCACCAGCCCGAGGAACGGCACGCTGCAACTCGATCTTGACTCCGGCGAGGCGACCTACACGCCCAACGCGCACTACAGCGGCCCGGACTCCTTCACCTACCGCGTAGACGACGGGTGGGTCTTCTCGAACGTCGCGACAGTCACCATCACCGTGACGGCCGTCAACGACGCTCCGGTCGCCGTCGATGACACGGCGACCACTCCCGAGGACACGCTGCTCACCGTTGCGGCCCGTGGCGTGCTGGCCAACGACACCGACGTCGAAGGAGACACGCTGGGCGCGCGGCTGATCACGGACGTCGCGCACGGCGATCTCGCGCTGTCGGCCGACGGCTCCTACACCTACATGCCTGACGCCGACTGGAGCGGTGAGGACGCGTTCTCCTACGTCGCCTACGACGCGTCGCTGGACTCGAACGTCGCCACCGTCACCATCACCGTCACGCCCGTCAACGACGCACCGGTCGCTGTCGAGGACACGGAAAGTGTGATCGAGAACGGCAGCCTGAGCGTGGTCGCACCCGGCGTGTTGGCCAACGACGCGGACACCGAAGGCGACACGCCCAGCGCGCGTCTGCTCACGCATCCCTTGCACGGCTCTGTCGTCATGTCCCCCGACGGCTCCTACACCTACACGCCCGACGAGGACTTCAGCGGACTCGACACGTTCACGTATGCGGCCAACGACGGCGTGTCGGACTCGAACCCCGCAACCGTCACCATCACGGTCAGACCACTTCCCCCAAGCGGCACGTCGGTCGGTCGCCCGCTGACCCGCTACGTGGTGCGACGCAACAGCCGCGCGGTCGTCTACGGATACCTGAGCCCGCGCCACACGGCTGGCAGCTATCCGGTGAGGCTTCGCTGCTACCACCTGGAGGACGGGGACTGGGTCCTGCGCAAGACGGTGTCGCTCAAGATCGCCCGGAACCGCGCGCGGAACAGATCGAAGTACGCCGGCTACGTGAAGCTGTCGCTGAAGGGGCGGTGGTGCGTGGTCGCGGTACACAGTCACGCCGGCTACAAGCGCGATGAGTCGCCGCCCCGCTACCTCGTGGTGCGGTGACGCACGTACCCACCACGACGCGATAGCATGCAGAAGGCCCTGCGGCGACGCGGGGCCTTCGTGCGTCCGCGGCCTCCCGCGGTTGAATGCCGCTCCCCGCTCGTCCACACTACGCAGGTGCCCCCCGGGGCTCTCAAGCGACACCGACCGATCGGACCTCACATGGCGATCACCGACATTCCACGCACTCTGTGGTGGCAAGAAGACGAGTCCGGCCGGCCGGCCGTCTACATGGTCGATCAGTCGCGCCTGCCGCTCGTGGGCGACCTGCTCGTGTGCGGCACGCATGACGGCGTGTGCGCCGCCATCGGTGGCATGGCCGTGCGCGGTGCGCCTGCGCTGGGCGTGGCCGCGGCGATGGCGGTGGCGCTGTGGGTCATCAACGAGAGCGACGGCGTCACGGACACCGATGCGTTCCTCGCCGGGATCGATGCTGTCGCCGCTGTGGTCGCGGCCACGCGCCCGACCGCCGTGAACCTCGCGTGGGGGGCCGAGCGCATGCGCGCCCTCGCGCACGCGAGCGCGGACCGACCGTTGCCGGAGCTGCGCGAGTTGCTCGTGACCGAGGCGCTCGCGATGTCGGAACAGGATGAGGAGCGCAACCGCGCCATCGGCCGTCATGGCGCCGAGCTGCTGCCCGACGACGTTCGCATCCTCACGCACTGCAACGCGGGGTCGCTGGCCACGGCGTACTTCGGCACCGCGCTCGGCGTCGTCTTCACCGCGCACGAGCAGGGCAAGGTGGCCGGTGTCTGGGTCGATGAGACGCGACCGGTCCTCCAGGGGGCGCGCCTCACCGCCTGGGAGCTCAAGATGGCGGGCATCCCGTTCCGCCTCATCACCGACAGCATGGCCGCCTCGGTCATGCGGGCCGGGATGGTCGATGCGGTCATCGTCGGGGCGGACCGCATCGCGGCCAACGGCGACGTGGCGAACAAGATCGGCACCTACGGGCTGGCCGTCCTGTGCAAGGAGCACGGCATCCCGTTCTACGTGGCGGCGCCGACGTCGACCGTGGACCTCACGCTCGAGTCGGGTGACGGCATCGTCATCGAGCAGCGCGATCCGCGCGAGGTCGAGGGCGTGACCTTCTCCGGCGTGCTCGAGCCCGACAGCGCCACGGCGTCCCGCGCGTTCGAGACGCTCACCGCTGACGGGCCGTATGCGCTCCCGCTCGCGAAGGGTCACGCTATGGAGATCACGCGCAAGGGCGCCGGCTACCAGGTGGACGGCTGGGTGCGCATCGCACCGCCGAACATCGAGGTCTACAACCCGGCGTTCGACGTGACGCCGGCCGAGTACGTGAGTGCGATCATCACCGAGTGTGACGTGGCACGCGCGCCCTACGGCGAGTCGCTCGCCGCCGCGTGCGAAGGGTCCGGCTCGATACACGAGCTCTAGGCTGCCACCGGACGGGGGCCGAAGGGGAGAGCGGTGGGTTCCACGGCGCTGACGATCGCGATCATGAAGATGCTCGCTCTCGCGGGTGTCGGCATCGCGCTGCGCGCCACGAAGCTGCTCAAACGCGAGCATGCGAAGGTGCTCAACTCGCTCATCATCTACGCCGCGCTGCCGGCACTCGTGTTCCGCGTGGCGAGGCAGACCGACCTGTCGTGGGACCTCGCGCGCGTGGCGGGGATCGCGTGGGTCGTGGGCGGAGTCGGGTTCGCCGTCGCGTGGGGGATCGCGCGGCTCCTTCGCCTGCCCAAGCGCACCGCCGCAGCCTTCATCCTCGTCACCGCGCTCGGGAACACGGGCTACATCGGCTACCCGGTCACGACCATGCTGCTGGGGGCGAAGTCGCTGCCGCAGGCTGTCTTCTACGACGTCTTCGGGACCGTGGCGCTGCTCTTCACCGTCGGCATCATGATCGCGGGACGCATGGGCAAGCACGAAGGCCCCATCTCTGTCGTCAAGGAGCTGCTGACAGCGCCCGCACTCGTCGCGCTGATGGCCGGTCTCGCGAGCCGGCTGGTGCCCGTGTCAGGTTCTGTTGAGACATCGGTCATGGATTGGTTGGGCATCCTTGCGAACATGACCGTGCCGCTCGTCATGATCTCGCTCGGTCTGACGCTCACGGCGAAAGGGTTCAAGGGGCGTCTCGCCGTCCTCGGTGTCACAGGGGCCGTGAAGCTGTTGCTCCTGCCGATCGTGGCTGCGCTGGCCGCGGTCGCTCTCGGCGAGACGTCGGGGATGCGACTCGTCATGCTGCAGGCGGGCATGCCGTCGATGATGCTGACGCTCGTCATCAGCGAGCGGTTCGGGCTCGACACGGACTTCACCGCGTCGGCGATCCTCGCCACGACGATGGCGTGCGTGGTCACCGTTCCGCTCGTGCAGATGCTCTTGGGATAGGAGCCCGCGGCCGGCTCCGAGAAGGAGGCGGCTCTGCGACTCTTCGAAGCACTCGCGGAAGTCATCGCGCCCACTCGATGCGCCGGTTGCGAACTGCCGGGTGCCCTCCTGTGCGCTCGCTGCCACGCGGCCCTCCCGCTGATCGACGTCACGCGCGCCTGTCCTCGTTGCGGCGCGCCGGGCGGCGTCACGTGGTGCGGCGAGTGCTGCGACGCGGAGTACGGGTTCGCGACGGTCCGATGTGCGGGCGTGCACGAACCGCCGCTGTCGCGGCTCGTCACCGTGTACAAGGACGCCGGCGATCTGCGCCTGGCGCCCGTGCTCGCCGGGATCGCCGTCGGGTCCGTGGCCGACTGGGCGGGCTGGCCGGACGCCGTGGTTCCGGTACCGCCGTCACCCGCCGCGGTGGCGCGCCGTGGCTTCGACCATACCGCGCGGGTGGCGACGGAGCTGGCGCACCTGCTGGGAGTGCCCGCGTACGACGCGCTGGTGTGCCGCCCGCGCCGCGACCAGCGGGCACTGTCCCGCCGCAAGCGGCTGAGCAACGCCGCCGGGTCGATCGCCATGCTGCCCGGAGTCGCAGCGCCGCGATATGTGCTGCTCATCGACGACGTGTTCACGACGGGTGCGACGCTGGACGCCGCTGCGCGCGCACTCTGCGAAGCAGGCTCATGTGAGGTCCGCGCGGTGACCGTGGGGCGTGCGTGTGGGTAGCAGGCCGGCCGCAGAATGTCAGACATTCGGCTATACTGACATCATCAGACGGAGGTGGTCGACGTGGCCGAGTACGTGCGCGTGGGGAAGCGGGGGACGGTCGTCATCCCGGCCGATGCCCGTCGCCGATACGGATTCGATGAGGGCGAGATGCTCGTCATGGAGGAGTGCCCCGCAGGGCTGTTGTTCAAGCCGGCGCGCACCTACGAGGTCGAGACGTACACGCCCGAGCGCACAGCCGAGTTCATGCTCAACAACGCGGTGACCGCGGCGGAGTACGACGACGCCGTCGCGGAGGTTCGCGGGATGGGCCTCGATCCGGCATCGCTCCCGCACCAGCCACGACCCGCGTCATAGCGCATGGACCGGGTCTTCCTCGATGCCAACGTGCTCGTCTCGGCCGCGCTCAAGCCGGAGTCGCGGGTAGCGGGACTGTGGTCGCTCAAGGCCGTCCGGCTCCTCGCATCCCCGTACGTCGTGACCGAGGCGCGCCGCAACGTGCCCGACCCCGCCGCCGCCGAGCGGCTCGAGGCCCTTGTCGCGCGCATGGCGATCCTGCCCGCGGAGCCTGCCGAGTTCGAGACTCCCGACGCACCCGACCTTCCAGCCAAGGACCGCCCGGTCCTGCTGGCTGCGATCGTGTCGGGGGCGGAGTACCTGCTCACGGGCGACATGGCACACTTCGGCACGTGCTTCGGCCGCGTCATCGGCGGCGTGCGCGTCATGCTGCCCGGCGACTATCTGCGCCTCTGACCTGCTACAATCTCACTCGCGCTCCCACCCGGGTCTGTGGTTGCGGACCCGAAAGGGTCCTAGTCCAAGGTAGACGCGGCCGAAGGGACCCACGTAAGCCGGCAGTGTAAGCTGTCGCGCGAGCATGGCGCGTCTTAGGGGTAAGTCGTACCGTCCGGTCCAACCATCCCGGTTGGCGGACGAGAGGGCCGGTAGTGAGATCGCATCAAGCGGAAGCCCCCGTACGCGAGTGTGGGGCCAAAGACCAGGTCAGCCGGGTGGGAGCGCAACCCCACGGATCGGGAGGACATGTGAGAAGCACGAGGTCCGCAGCAGCCCTGCTCGTCGTCGCGATCGCGATCACGGCATTCGCCGCGACCGGCTGTGATCGCGGGGGCACCGAGGCCGCCCTCACGCCGAAAGTGAAGCCTCCGGTCATCGGGAAGGCAGGCATCCTGCGCGCCGCGATCGATCTGACGTATCCGCCGTACGGGGGGACCGTCGGGGGCGTCAAGGCCGGACTCGACGTGGACGTCGCGTCGGCCCTGGCCGACCGGCTCGGGCTCAAGCTCCAGATCGTGGACGCCAAGCCGGAGGCAGGTGCTGTCATGTTGCGTGACGGCAAGGTCGACGTGCTCATCGCCGGCGTGCCGATCGACCGTGCTGTCCAGCTCGACGTGGCGTTCGCCGGCTCGTACATCAACGACGGACCCGCGCTCTACTCGAACACCGAGGCCACCCCCACCATCGATGGTCTCCAAGGCAAGCGGATCGCCGTACAGAAGGAGTCGGCCGCCTTCTGGCTGCTGGCCGAGGAACTCGGCGAGGACCTGCTCGTCGTCACGCCGACGCTGCGCGAGGCGCTCTCTACCGTCGCGTCCGGCACCGTCGACTTCGTCGCCGGTGACGGCGTCGTGGCGGCCTATCTGCTCCGCGACTTCCCCAAGCTGCGCTTCAACGGCCAGTTGGCGCCGGCGGTGCCCGTAGGCGTCGCGGTGGCCCGGGACCGCGCCGAGTTGGAGCAGGCGGTGCGCGCTGCCCTTGACGAGCTGTCGTCGCAAGGCGTGCTGGAGACGCTGCGCCGCAAGTGGATGGGTGAGCTGCCGCGACTGAGCGGCGCGAGTGAGACGAGCTCGTCGATCGAGGGCACGACCCAGCCCTAGTCTCCCTGGCTCGTGCGCGCGTCCCGGACCGACTGCAGCAGCGCGATGAGGCGGTCGGCCTGCTCATCTCGCGAGAAGTCGCGCTCTGCCACGGCGCGTGCCGCCTTCCCCATGCGGTCCGCACGCTGCGGATCGTCCGCGATGCCGATGATCGCATCCACCAGGGCGACCGCATCCTCCGGATCCACGAAGAGCCCGGCGCCCGACTCCTCGACGAGAGGTCGCGTCCACCCCGGGGAGTTCACGATGACGGGTCGCCCTGAAGCCAGCGCGTCGAACAGCTTGTTGGGGGACCCCGTATAGAGCACCGGCACCTTCGCGAGGTGACCGAGCAGAACGTCACACGTGCGCAGAAGGTCCGGCATCACGGTCTTCGGCAGGGGGCCGATCAGCCGCAGGTTGTCCAACCCTCGGGCCTGCGCGTCGGTCCGGATCCCCGCCAGGCACTTCCCGTCGCCGGCGACCAGCACCGCGATGTCGTCTCGACCGCGCTCCTTCAGGATCGCGGCCGCGTCAGCGATCACGTGCACGGCGTTGGTCGGGCCGACTGCGCCCGTGTAGCCGACGACGAAGAGATCTCTCAGACCATAGCGTTCGACGGTGCCGGGGTCCTTCGGACCCGGGTGGAACAAGTCGAGGTCCGAGCAGTTCGGGATCATGTGTGTCTTGCCCGGGTCGGCGCCCGCCGCCAGGATGCACTCGATCATTCCCGGAGAGAGCCCGACGATCGCATCGGCCTCGCGGTACAGGAAGCGCTCCAGCCACAACGCCAGCCGACCCAGCGCGCTACCGCGTTGGAGCGCACCCATCTGGAAGGCCGCCTCCGGCCAGGGGTCCCGGACCTCGAAGACGAACGGGACCCGGCGCACCTTCGCGGCGATCCACCCGGGAACGCCGATGGTCAACGGCGTCGAGGTCGCGAAGACGATGTCGGGACGCCTCACGCGCGCGGCCTCGATCGTGCTCGTCACCGCGAAGACGGCGAAGGAGACGATTCGCCGCGCGTGCCCCATCGCGTTCGAGTAGCGGTTGCGTACCGAGCGCACGGAGATTCCGTCCACGACGAAGTGGCGGACGAGGCCGTCGTCGTGCAGCGCGCCGAGCCGCGAGTTGCCGGTCAGCATCGTGACCTCGTGTCCAGCCGACACCATCCTTCGCGCGAACTCGTAGCTGCGCGTCGGATGCGAGCTGTCGCGCGTGGCGAAGAACTGATGGAGGTAGAGGATGTGCACAGGCGGGACCCTAGTGGTCGTGGCGGCGGTGACAGCCGTCTCTGCCGACGGCCATGTAGCGCACGCCCGCAGCCTCAAGCGCGTTCGCGTCCAGAGCGTTGCGGCCATCGAACACGATCTTCGGTGCCGCCATGGCCGCCGCAGCGCGAGTCCAGTCAAGGCCGACGAACTCCGACCACTCCGTCACGAGCACGACGGCGTTCGCCCCGGTCAGCGCAGTCCACGCGTCATCGACGCGGGACGCTCCCTCGGGAAGGATGACGTGCGAAGCGAGCGGATCGTACGCGAGGACGCTCGCGCCCTCGGCCACGAGCGAGGCGATGATGTCGATCGCGGGGGACTCTCGAACGTCGTCGGTGTCCGGCTTGAAGGTGAGACCGAGTACGGCGATCCTGGCGCCCGATAGATCGCCGAGAGTCCGGCGCAGCGCGTCGACCGGGAGGGTCCGTTGCCGGGCGTTGACCTCGATCACGGCCTTCACGAGTTCGAAGCTGTAGCCACTCTCCGAGGAGATGAAGTCGAGCGCGCGCACGTCCTTCGGGAAACACGAGCCGCCGTAGCCTATACCCGCGTTCAGGAACTGGGGGCCGATGCGGGAGTCGAGTCCGACGCCTACCGAGACGTCGTCGATGCGCGCCCCGGCCGCGTCGCACACGTTCGCGATCTCGTTGATGAAGCTGATCTTGGTCGCCAAGAAGGCGTTCGAGGCGTACTTGATCGTCTCGGCGCTCGCGATATCGGTCCGCAGCACCGTCGCGTCCACCTCCTCGTAGAGTGCCTCGACCGCGTCCAGGGCGGACGGGTCATCGCTGCCGAGCACCACTCGATCGGTGTGGTACCAGTCTTCGAGGGCCCGGCCCTCGCGCAGGAACTCGGGATTCGAGACGTACCCGATGGGGTGCGGGGAATCGTCGAGGAAGCGCGAGACGAGGTCCCGGCCGGTCCCGGGGGGGACCGTGGACTTCATCACGAGCGTGAACGGGTGGTCGGTTGTCGCGGCCACCGTCTGCACGACCTCGCGCACCGCGGTCAGGTCGGCTGCGCCACTCTCGGCCATCGGTGTGCCGACGGCGACGAACACGATGTCGCCGAGCAGCGGCGCCCAGCCGTCCTGCGGCGTCGCGAAGCGCAGGCGCCCGCTCGCCGAGGTCTTCGCGAGCAGCTCGACGATGCCGGGCTCGTAGATCGGGCTGCTGCCCGAGGAGAGCATCTCGATCTTGGCGGCATCCACGTCGACGCAGGTCACGTCGTGGCCCGAGTTCGCGAGGCAGACACCGGTGACGAGGCCGACGTAGCCGGCGCCGATGACGGTGATCCGTGCGGTTTCCATGAGTCACTCCACCGTGCCGGGGACGAGGACGAGGCGAGAATGAGGGTATCACAGGGCCCGTGCGGGCCAGTGGCGCTCCATCGGGCGTTGCTCGCCCGTCATCGGAGCGACGACCGGCCGTCCTCGGTTATTCTGTAGAATCGATGCCTGGTCTCGACGCGGCACGACGGGAGAGCGCACGGGCATGCGAATAGGGATGCTGCTCATCGGGGGCGTGTTCCCGCCTGACATCCGCGTGCGCAAGGAGGCGGGCCTGCTCGCGCGCTCGGGGCATGAGGTGCACCTGCTCACCACGGATCGCGACGGGCGTCCTCCGCGCGAGGACGTCGGGGGTGTGATGGTGCACCGGTATCCGCGCCGCGCCCCGTGGCTCGCATCCAAGCTCAGCGCCGTGGTCTCGCTCATCACATGGGAGCAGCTCCTCGTGCGTCGTGAGATCGAGCGCTACGTCGATGAGGTGCGCCCCGACGTCATCCACTGTCACGACCTGATGGCGGTCCGCACCGCGCTCGGCGTCGCCCGCCGGGCCGGTCTGCCCCTCGTCTACGACATGCATGAGAACTACGCAGACGCTGTCCGCCACTGGAACCGGCGCCCGGCGGCACGACTCTTCCAGACGCCGGCGCGCTACGAGCGATACGAGCGGTGGGCGCTCGCGAACGCGGACGCAACCGTCGTCGTCTCCGAGGAGATGGCCGTGCGCGCACGGGGTCTCGGAGCACGGGCCGGACGCCTGGTCGTCTTCGGCAACGTCGACGACTACGACGGGGCGCTCATGTGGGCCGGGCCGTCCGAGCCGTTCACGGTCGTCTATGCCGGTGGCTTCGGCCCCCATCGCGGCATCGATGTGCTCATCGAGGCGTTCGCTGGCGTTCGTGCGGCCGATGCCGTTGCTCGTCTCGTCATCATGGGCGCTGGACCGGGCGACGACGAGCTGCGCGCTCTCGCCGGGCGGTTGCTTCCGCCTGACGCCTACGAGTTCACCGGGTGGGTGGACAACGACGAGATGCGAAGCCGCCTCGCCGCCTCATCGGTCGGGGTTGTCCCGTTCCGGCGCGTCGTGCAGACCGAGTCCGCCGCTCCGCACAAGCTCTTCCAGTACATGTCGATGGGTCTGCCGATGGTCGTCACGGACTGCGCCGGGCTCAAGCGGGTCGCCCAGGACGGCGGTGCGGGGCTCGTGGCGCGCGCAGATGATCCTACCGACCTGGCTGCCAGACTGCTCGAGGTCCGCGATCCCGCGGTGGCCATGGTGCTGTCGAAGGCCGGGATCGAGGCGTCACGCACGCTCTACAGCATCGAGGCGGCCGGTCGCGGCCTGCTCGACATGTACGCCGAACTTGGTCCGAACCGATGAGCGCGCCTCGAGCGAAGGTCTGCATCGTCCAGTACAACGCATCCAGCTTCCTGACGCGCGTCGACCGTGCCGCGCGCACGCTGGCCGCATCCGGCTACGAGGTCGTTCTGATCGCGATCAAGGACGCCGACACGGCGGCTTTCGAGCAGCGCGACGGCTACGTCGTCAAACGGGTCACGCTGCGCTCTCGCCGCCTGCCGCGCCGTTTCGGCCTCAAGTACGTGCGATTCGCCGAGGGGATCTGGCGGACGTTCCTGTGCGCGTGGCGAGAGAAGGCAGACATCTACGATGCTCGCGACGCGTACCCGCTGCTCGCGACCTACGTCGCGGCCAGGCTCCGGGGCGCACGCATGGTCTACGACTCCGACGAACTCGCGACCGGCCGGAACCAGGTACACGCCGCGAACCCGGTCTACGCGTGGGCGATGCGACGATATGAACGCTTCTTTGCGAGGCGCTGCGCGGTGATCACCAGCGACGAAGGTCGCGCCGACGTGCTCGAGCGCATCCATGGCATCCCACGACCCGTCGTAGTACTGAACGTCCCCGAGACCATGGAGACGGTCCTTTCGGACGAGGAGTTCCGCCGGATCGCTCTCGGCGATCGTCGACACCTGCTGATCTACCAGGGGGTCCTCATCGCGAATCGCGGGATCCCGGAGATGATCGAAGCGATGCGGCTGCTTCCGGAGTGCCGTCTCGCGATCGTCGGATTCGGGGCCCTGCTGCCGCGCCTTGTGAGGATGGTCGAGGACGAAGGGCTCGGCGACGCCGTTGCGTTCTTCGACCCCGTGCCCTTTCGGACGCTCATGTGCTACACCGCCGCCGCCGACGTCGGCGTCATCCCCCTCGTGGGATCGTGCCTGTCATACGTGACGGCCGCGCCCAACAAGTTGTTCGAGTTCATGATGGCGGGGATCCCGGTGGCTGCCACGGATCTTCCCGACATGGCCCGGGTCGTGCGCGAGACTGGGTGCGGTACGCTCATCAGCGACCCGACGTCGCCGGAGGCGATCGCCGCCGCGGTCCGCGCGCTCATCGATGACCCCGAGGCCGCCCGCACGGCGGGCGCTCGCGGTCGCGCGGCCGCGCTCGCGCGCTACAACTGGGAGGTCGAGGCGCCCAAGATGCTCGCGGTCTTCGATGACCTGGCGGGGGAGGCCTCGTGACGCAGCCGGCCATCCGTGTCGCGATATGCACGTCCGTCCACGACGCTACGGACGCCCGCATCACGTTCCGCGAGGGCCGCGTGCTCGCCGACGAGTTCGATGCGACGCTGTACGTGCTCCAGGACGGTCCCGACTCCACAGTGGACGCCACCCGAGACGGTCGGACGCTCTCCGTCCGGCGCCTCGGCATGCCGCGCTCCCGGATCCGGCGATTCCTCAGCGGGCCACGCCTGCTGCGCACCGCGCTCGCGGACGGGCCCGACGTCGTCATCATCCACGACCCCGAGATGCTTCCGTGGCTCCGCCTGATCGTCGGGCGTCGCGGAGCGTTGACCGTGTACGACGTGCACGAGGACTACCCCTCGTGGATCCGCATCAAGCAGTGGATCCCGTCGCCACTGCGAGCGCCGGTCGCATGGCTCGTGGATCGGCTCGAGCGCACTCTGGCGCGAGGCGTCGACGTCATCCTCGTGGCCGACACGTTCCTGCTGGACCGCTTCGCAGGACACCGCCGTTCGCCGCTGCTCGTGCGCAACCATGCGCCGCTGGACCTCTTCGACGCGGGCGCGCCCATGCGCGATCGCGGGCGCCTGATCGCCTACGTCGGGGGGATCACCGCGGTCCGCGGCTCAGGCGCGATGGTCGCGTCCTTCGAGCTGGCCCGGAAGCGCGTCCCGGACGCCGAGCTGCTCCTCATCGGGCCGGTGCAGGACGCGTCGTTGAGGGATCTGCCCGAGGGGTCGCGAGCGACCGGACGGATGTCATACGACCTCATAGGGGCGGAGCTCGCTCGTGCGCGCGCCGGCTTCTCCATCTGGACCGACACGCCGAAGAACCGGCACAACGTCCCGTCGAAGCTGTTCGACTACATGGCCGCCGGCGTGCCGTTCCTTACAAGCGACTTCGACAACATCCGTGAGGCGAGCGACGGCGAGGGCGGTCTGTTCTTCGACCCTGACGACATCCCCGCCATCGCGGACGCACTCGTCCGGCTGCTGACGGATGACGGATTCGCAGAGGGACTGCGCGAAGAGGCGCTCCTTGCGGTCCGGGAGCGGTACGCGTTCGAACCCGAAGGAAGACGCCTGGTCGAGGAGATCCGAGTGGCGCTCGAAGGGCGCGACCCCCGCTAGGCCTGGCGGCGGGCCTGACTCGCGCTGTGCGCCTCGATGAGCGCACCGAGTGCATCGGCCTCTGCCTGGACCCGCTCGTCCCAGCTCCACAGGTTCTCGCGCGCCCACGCGGCAGCGCGCGCGCCGGACTCCCGCAGCGCCGGGCGGTTGACCAGCAGCGCGCCGATCCGGTCTGCGAGGAGCGCCGCATCATCCGCATCAGGCACGAGCACGCCGTTGACGCCGTCCTTCACGAGGTCGCCCGTTCCGCCGACATCGAGGGCCAGGACCGGCAGTCCGAGCATCATCGCCTCGATGACGGGGTTTCCCAGGTTGCTGTAGTCGTAGAGCGACAGCAGCAGATCGGCGGATCGATAGAGCGATGCGAGTTCGTGGCGAGGCACCGCGCCAGCGAATCTCGTCCGCTCGGCGACCCCCCGCTCGTCCGCCAGCGCTCGCAGGCGCCCCTCATCCGGGCCGACTCCGGCGATCGCAAGGTACGTGTCCACTCCGCGACGGGAGAGCTCACCCACGGCCCGGATGGCCCTGTCGACCCGCTTCCACCCCGAGAGACGCGAGACGGTGAGGAGCATCGGCGCGTCGGCCGGTACGCCGAGTGCGGGTCTCGCATCGTTGAACGGCACGCATGCGATCGATGGATCCACCCCGTTCATCCAGAAGCGGATCCGCTCCGCCGGGTGACCGAGCGAGAGAAGATAGTCTCTGCCCAGGGTCCCGTCGTTCGTCATGATCACGAGATCGGCCGGTGTCGAAAGCCCGGCCACGTGCTTGTGGAACCTGATCCGCGAGAACGGCATGTGCCGCCGCTCACTCATCAGCGTCCCTTGGAAGCGCGATACCATGGGCAGGGCGAATGCAGTGGCGGCGCGACGGGCGACGGGTGCGCCGTAGATCTCGTAGCCGTACACCAGGTCCACATCGCCCCCATCGCACAGTTCACGAACGATGGGCCACGCTGACGAGGCGAAGGAGTACCACCCCAGCGTGTCGGTGATCCAACCCAGCTTGCGCACCTGACGCCACAGTCCGTGGAAGCGGTGCTCGAACGGGTGGAGCGTGACGTTGTCCGGGAGGTCGCTCGTGTCCACGTGCTCCACGCGCGGCTGGACGAGCGAGATGCGGAAGTGTCGCGACAGTCCCAGGACCGTCTGCTCGAACGCAGGGCCGCCTACAGACCGCCCCATGGACCACAGCGGTATCTGACTGATCATGACGATGTGGCGCACTGTCGTCCGTCCCGCTCGGTGGTGCCCGCTCCCCGGGCGTGTGTGAGCCCAAGTGTAGAGCATCCACCGCCGCCTCCTCGCGCTTACGCGCACAGGCATAACTGGTGTATCTTATGCGGTGTCGCACGGCCGCCCGAGTGACGCTGGATGTGTGGGGATGCGGGCGGCGGAATCACCTAGAAGGAGGAGAGATGTCGAAGTACGGAAAAGTTCTCTCGCTCGTCCTGATCGCGGCTCTCGCGTTCGCGGTCATCGGTCTCGCTGGTTGCGGTACGACCACCGAGAAGCCGGCAACCACGGAAGAGAAGCCGGCCGTCGATCTGAAGCTCGTCACCGCCGGTCAGCTGACCGCGGGTTCCGACACCTCGTTCCCGCCGTTCGAGTCGATGAACGGTGATGTGGCCGAGGGCTTCGATGTCGACCTCCTGAACGCCATGGCCAAGGAGATGGGCATCGCCAAGACAGTCTTCAAGACGGAGATCTTCGACACGCTGATCCCGACTCTGAAGGCCGGCGGCAAGTTCGACGTCATCGCGTCGGGCATGACCATCAAGCCTGAGCGTGCGCTCGAGATCGACTTCTCCGACCCGTACTTCGACTCCAACCAGTCGCTCGCGATGAAGACCGGCGGCAAGTACGCCGCTCCGGCCGACATGAGCGGCAAGAAGGTCGGCGTCCAGTCCGGCACCACCGGTGAGTCGTGGGCCACCGAGAACCTGAAGCCCGCCGGCGCCACGCTGGTCCCGTTCAAGGACGCGGTCCAGGCGTTCTCCGCCCTGCAGGCCGGCAATGTCGACGCGGTCGTCAACGACCTGCCCGTCACCGCCGAGATGGTCAAGGACACCACCAAGGGCCTCGCCATGATCGCCCAGATCCCGACGGGCGAGCAGTACGGCTTCGCCATCAGCAAGGACAATCCTGAGCTGAAGGCCGCCATCAATGACGCTCTCGCGAAGGTCAAGGCGTCCGGCGAGTACGGCACCATCTACAAGAAGTGGTTCGGCGTCGATCCTGAGTAGGTTCACCGCTCGCCGCTGAAACGCTACAGTACGTGTACGGCATGGGGCCTCCGCCTCCTGGGCGGGGGTCCCTTCCGTTTCACCCGGCTGTTCGTTGGGAGATCGCATGGAACGCACATCTCGCACCGCGCGAATCGTGCTCGTTGCGCTTCTGGCCGTGATGCTGACTGTCGGTGTCGCATCTCCGGCGTTCGCGCTCACCAGCGCCAAGGTCACCGTCGACGAGGAGACGGGCGGTCAGCCCACACGGTTCACCGTCGTCGTCCAGACGGACAAGGACGCCGCCATCTCGTCGATGGACCTGATGTTCCCGACCGGGTTCGACCTGACGAACATGAAGCTGACGGGGCCGGATCCCACGAAGTACGACTACGACGTCGTGACGCTCGAGGGGCTGCGCCGCGTCAAGAACGCTCCCACGGGGACCGTGAAGGGCGAGACGCTCAGCGTGGCGTTCGATCCGGCAATCGCGCCCGACAGCAGCCTGCGCATCCAGATCCGCAACGTCGACACGCCCATCAAGGGCGGCACGTACGCGCTCAAGGTGTCCTACACCGCAGAGACCACCGGTACGGCCGGCTCGGGCAGTGTCACGCGCACGGACGACACGATGCGCTTCTCGTACCTCACACCGCCCACCGCCGAGGTCATCTCGCGCTGGATGGACAAGCAGCCGGCGATAACGAGCTGGAACTCCATCAAGGCGCTCGGCATGTTCTTCAAGCCGCAGCTCCTCGTGACATCGACACCTTTACTGTTCGCCGGCTGGCTCATGGCGCTGGCGATGGTGGGCCTTGGGTTCCCCCTGGCCATCGTGGGCGGTCTGGCCATCTCGTTCATGAAGATGTCGAAGATCGCTCCGGTGCGCTGGATCTCCGCCATCTACATCAACGTGATCCGTGGCACGCCGCTGTTCCTGCAGATATTCGTCGTGTTCATCGGCTTGCGGATCGCCGGCTTCCGCGCCAGTGACTTCGTGAGCGCGGTCGCCGTGCTTGCCATCAACAGCTCGGCGTACCTCGCGGAGATCTTCCGCGCGGGCATCCAGTCCATCAGCAAGGGACAGTTCGAGGCCGCCAGTTCCCTGGGCATGACGTATCGCCAGTCGATGCAGTACGTGATCATCCCGCAGACGGTGAAGCGCGTCCTGCCGACGATGACTTCGGAGTTCATCCTGCTGTTCAAGGACACCGCACTCTTCGCCGCGATCGGCATCTTCGAGTTGATGATGTACGCGAACAACTACGTCGCGCGCGTGGCGAACCTCACTCCGTACGTGGTGGCGGCGGGCTACTACCTGATCATCACGATCCCGCTCATCAACATGGTCGGGATGCTCGAGGCCAAGCTCGCGCAGTCCGAGCACGGTCAGGCGCCGCCCGACAACAAGAAGCGCCGCGGGTTCTTCGGGCCGCTCGCGCTGTCCGTGGACCCCTATCGCGCAGGTGCGAGCATCGCCGGGGACGCCGATGCGATAGGCGAGACGTCTGATAAGGGGTGGCGGCCGTGACCCAGCCCATCGTGCGCATACAGGACCTGCATAAGTCCTTCGGTTCGCTCGAGGTGCTCAAGGGCGTCGACCTCGAGGTGACGAAGGGCGAGGTCGTCGTCATCCTCGGGCCTTCGGGCTCGGGCAAGTCGACGATGCTGCGCTGCATCAACAAGCTTGAGCAGCCCACAGGCGGCCACATCTTCCTCGAGGACATCGAGATCACGGATCCAAAGACGAACATCAACAAGGTCCGCGAGCGGATCGGGATGGTGTTCCAGAGCTTCAACCTCTTCCCGCACCTGACCGCCATCGGCAACATCATGCTGGCGCAGCGCAAGGTCCTGGGCCGCAGCAAGGCCGAAGCAGGGCGCATCGCCATGGAGCAGCTCAACAAAGTCGGGCTCGCCGACCGCGCGGACTACTTCCCGTCGCAGCTCTCAGGCGGCCAGCAGCAGCGCGTCGCCATCGCGCGCGCGCTGGCGATGGACCCGCACGTCATGCTGTTCGACGAGGTCACATCGGCGCTGGACCCCGAACTGGTCCGCGGCGTCCTCGACGTCATGCGGCAGCTCGCGGCCGGCGGCATGACCATGCTCGTCGTGACGCACGAGATGGGCTTCGCCCGCGACGTGGGCAGCCGCGCCGTCTTCATGGACGAGGGCGTCATCCACGAGCAGGGCACGCCGCAGGAGGTCTTCGACAATCCGAAGTCGGAGCGCACGAAGGACTTCCTCGGGCACATCACGTAGGGCAGCGCTGCAAAGAGGCGCCGAAGCTACTCGCTGTACGGCTCCAGCGGGATGCTGACCACCTTGCCGCCACCTCCGCCTGCCGCGTTGCCGCCGCCGCCTTCGGTCGTGATGTCCACGTTCATCTTGATGCCGCTGAAGTCGAGCGTGGGCACGTCCGGGGTGCCGCCGATCGCCACGCCCGTGAAGGTGTAGGAGGCGGTCGTGTTGAACGTCGTCCCGTCGTCGGCCATGCTCCCGGTCCCCACGATGGTGCACTGCGCGTCACTGCGCGTGAGGTCGACCGCTGACTTCCCGGTCATGGGCATCTCCCCGTTGAGCGAGCCCTCGATCCTCACGTCCCAGATGCTCTCGAGCCCGCCTTGGCTCGTGAAGACGATGCGCGTCCCGTTGCCGGGCTCGATCACGCCGCGCCAGCGGTTCGGCTCGTGCCACTCGACGGGGATGCGCGCGACCACGCGCTTCGGGAACCACTTGTTGATCCAACCCTTCATCACCTCGGTGACGCCGCCCTTCACGCCGCCGAACATCGCGGCGGCCATGAGCTTGCTGGGGTCCGGCTTGTAGGTCGTGACGTCCGCCTGGATGACGATCTGGTCTTTCTTCACCCTGTCGAGGTCCCTGCCCTTGACGTCCTTCTCTGTGGACATGGTCAGGTTCAGCACCGCGTTGCCGGAGTCGTCGACGGCTTGCACGAACGCGCCAGCGACCCTGTCGCCTCCGAGCTGGTCCATGACCGCGTGCTTCGGCAGACCCGAGAGTTCGACCCACTCCACGCGCGCGTTCTTGATCGAGTCGGAGGTCGGCTTGTCGATGCCGGCGAACTTCAGGCACTTGAGCGTCGCGTCATCGGCCTGAGGCCGCACGGACACAGTCGCCGTGACCTTGAGCTTCACGTTGCCGTGGTCCCCGTCGTAGGCGAGCCAGTGTGTCGGCGACGGGTCCCACTTCACCTCGATGCTGTACCCGCCGTAGAGCGAGATGAAGTTGGTGAGCAGGTTGACCCACTTCATGGGACCGGCGAGGCTCTTCATGCCGCCCACGAGGTCGCCCATGCCCTTGCCGGTGAGCCAGTCGCCGGCCTTGCCCGTCGCCGCGCCCCAGATGCTGTCGAGGCCCTTGCGGCCGAAGTTGTCGGCGTCCTTGCCCCAGGTGTCCTTGATGAAGGAGCACGGATCCTCGGCGTAGGCCTTCTCAACCGCGAAGAGGGAGGCGGCCGCGTCGAGCAGCGACGCCAGAGCAGACCCCGCGGACCCATCCCGCCATGACGTCGCCCCGACGTCCTCGGACGCGAACGCTCCCGCGGTGAGCACTTCGAGCTCGAAGTAGGTGAGCTCGACTTGGTCGGGCGTGATTGTGCCGGTGGTGAAGTCGGAGCGGCCGCCCCGCGCCTTGGCGATCTCGGCTAGCAGCAGGGGAGCGAACGACGACGGGTCGTCGGGGTTGCGGGCGGCTTCGGCGGCCCACTCGCGCAACAGGATCCCGAACGCCTCGGGCGCCTTCTCGGCGAGTGCTGAGCCCGGTCCTTCGGGGTGCTCCGAGATCGCGGTCGTGAACGTGGCGAGCGTCCAGCCCTGGTGCTCGACGAGGTCGAGCGCGAGGTTGTTCGCCTGCTCCTGGTACAGCCACAGCGTGAGCCTGCGGTCACCGGTGATCGACAGCGGGTCGCCGTCGACGGTCTTCACGGCGACGCCGGTCCGTGCGAGTGCTTCGTAGACCGCGGCGCGGGCCTCATCGCCCGTCGTGGCGGCCGAGAGGACCTTGCCCAGACGCGCGGCGGCGTCCGCCGGCGACTCCTTGTAGTCGATCGATACGCGTCCGCCGGCGCCGCCGGCTCCGGTGCAGCCCGCCGGCAGGAGGCTCATGGCGAGCGCCGCGACCAGCAGCAGTGCGGTGACGCGTCGTACCGGCGCCCGCTGTTCCGGGATGCGCATAGTCGCTCTCCTTCGTGTCGGTTCAGTACGTCGACGGACACCTGGCTGCAGCCGTGCCGCTACTGCGACTCCCACCAGTACCGCAACTCGACCGCTGTGCCGGGCGCGACCGCCTCGCCCGCCTTCGGCGTCTGACGGTAGATGCCGCCGATGTCACCCGCATCCTCGTCTATCGGGCCGTGGATGGACATCTCGACCGGCTCGAGCCCGACCTCCTTGAGGGCGGCCGCGGCGTCGTCGTAGTACATGCCGAGGACGTCCGGGACCACGACGGTCTTCGCTGTGGTGGGCGGAGGCGTGATCGGAGCGCTCGCCTCCGCGGTCGGTGTGGCGTTCACGCCCCCGGGCGTGGCGCCGCCCCCGGGCGCGCCGGGCGCCCAGCAGCCGGTCAGCGCGATGGAGGCGGCGACGCACACCGCTGCGGTCCTGATGCCGAGCATCCCTCGTCGCATGTCGGGCGTCCTCTCGTCCATCACGGTCGCGGGCCGCACGTGCGCGCCCGCCCTACTTCTCGAGCACGATCGTCCACGGGCCTTGGATGCTGGCGCGCAGCTGATACGTGCCGGCCTCGATCAGCACCGGGTCGGTCACCTTGTAGACCACGTTGCCGACCCCCGCCGACCAGCTGTAGAGGATGCCGTAGTTTGGCAGCGAGGCACCGCCGTCCACGCGCTTGAGTTGGACGTAGCCCGAGTTGTTGGCGTTGTCGGTGGCCAGCACGGTCATGCGCAGGTAGCCCGCATCCAGCGGCAAGCCGGGCGGATTCGGCATCTCCCACGGACCCGTGTTGCTGTGCTTGAAGACGACCTTCCATGTGGTGGGGACCGTGTAGAGCTTGGAGATCTTCGGGATCTTCGGCTGGAGCGGCGTGAGCGTCTTGGTCGGAGTGGACGACGGTGGGGGGTCTTTCGCCGCCTCGACGGCGGGGACGTCGGCCACGGGCTCCTCGGCCGGCGGCTCATCAGCCGGCAGCACGGCCACGGAGGCGTCGGGCGAATCGCTGGTCTCACCCGAGGCGGTCCGTGTGGTCTCTCCGGACGCGTTGGTGTCCCGGCCCGCTGACAGACCGCTGATGTAGGCGAAGGCGACCGCGCCCACGACCAGCGCGACAGCGAGCAGCCCCGTGGCGATCCATGCCCACGGCGGGAGCGTGCGCTTCACCTGATCGTCGTTCATCGCATCTCCCCCGTGAGAGCTCTCTTCGCCCCTGCCACGCCCTTCATCGGTATACCACCTGTGTTCGCGGCCTGTAAGCCATCGCGCTCGGGTATGTTGGATGTAACACCGGAAGGAGGCCGACAAGCGTATGGAAATGATCGTCAAGGGTCGTCACATGGAGGTCAGGCCGGACATCCGCGCGTACGCCGAGGAGAAGGTGGGGAAGGCCGCACGGCTCCTCAACAGCATGGTCATGGACGTGGAAGTGGAGCTCTACCACGAACGGAACCGCTCGATCGAGAAGAACCAGGTCGCCGAGGCGACCATTCGAACGAAGCACCCCGGACCGGTGATTCGGGCGCGCGAGTCAGCGAGCGACATGAAGGCCGCCATCGATCTTGTGGCTGGGAAGCTGGAGCGCCAGGCGAGCAAGTTCAAGGGCAAGCTGGACCGCAAGAACTCGGCGCACGCCGGCGGACCGCCGGATGTCGGCGCGGCCGTCGCGGAGGAGGATGAGTTCGCCGACGAGACGCCGCCCGTCATCGTCAAGACCAAGTCGATGGAGCTCAAGCCGATGGACGCCGACGAGGCCATCCTGCAGCTCGAACTGCTGGGACATGACTTCTTCGTGTTCGAGTCGTCGGAGAACGCGATGGTCAACGTGTTGTACAAGCGCCGCGACGGCGACTACGGGCTGATCGTGCCGAAAGAGGCGTGAGCGGCAGCCCCGTTCATACCCGTCTAGAACCGAGAGGCGCCCCTGGGGCGCCTCTCGTCACGGGCGGCGTGACGTTCGTCACCGTTGACACTCCGAACAGCGCAGGACTAGAGTTACCCGTGTGCCTGCGCCTCGGGCGCGCACAGGGGACACATCTGACCAGCAGCAGGACTACTCGCAGCATTTCATCGAACAAGGGGACTGCGCTCGTGGACCAGTCGATCGCACCTGAACTCATCCTCGAGATCGAGACGGCTCTCTCGCAGGTAGCGGAGATCCGAGCCGCTCGCATCGTGTCGTCCGACGACGGTTTCATACAGGAAATCCACGTCCTGGCCGACCCGTCCAAGACGCCCAAGCAGCTGGTCCGCGACATCGAGTCCACGATCATGGCCCAGTTCGGGATCACCATCGACCACAAGAAGGTCTCCATCGCCCAGCTTGGGCGTGAGTCCATCGTCATCGATGAGACACCGGCGGCACCCGCCAGGGCGCGCATCAACTCGGTGCATACCGACGTGATGGGCGTGCGCGCGGTGGCCACCGTGACACTCGAGCTGGAAGGGGAGGTCTACACCGGCGTGGCCGAAGGCCCCGCGTCCACCACAGGACGCCGCAGGCTTGTCGGGCAGGCCACGCTGAACGCCGTTGAGAAGTACACGGCGGGTACGTTCGGCTTCGCGTTGGAAGACGTCGCCATAGTCACACTAGGACGCGAGCGCGTTGCAGTCTCGTGCGTCATCCTCGTCACACCGCTGGGGGAGCAGGCACTGGCCGGCTCCGCGCTTGCGCGGCAAAGCGAGAACGACTCACTGGTCCGCGCCACCCTGGATGCGATCAATCGGCGACTGGGCTTCTTGACAACCACATAACACGAGGACCAACAGACGTGACCGTTGGACCGAACAGCTTGCTCGCATTGAGCGGAGCGGTGCGCGTTCTTCCATCACTAGCGGGATGGGAGAAGACCCGAATCGGTTTGTCATTCCACACCGAAATACGGAGGTCTTCTCATGAAGCGCATCATCCTGGTTCTGGCTTCCCTTTCCGCGCTCGTTCTCAGCGGCGGGGCTGCCTACAAGGTCTGGTAGGCCAAGCGTCATCAGCACGTTGGTACCGGTTTGAAGCGGGGCGGAGGCTCAACGATGGAGAATCGTGACCTCCGCTTCGCTGCGTTCTCAGCCGCTGTGGCGATCACAGCGTTCGGGCCGCTCTACTGGGCTCCGCGAGAGACCTCATGGTTCATGGGGTACCGATTCTGGCTGCTGATTGCCGCCGTCGTGATCTCCGAGGTGCTGGCCGTCTTCGTGTCCGCAAGCGGCAGCATGTCTCTTGCATATCCACTCTTCGTCGCCACCAGCGTTCTCTTCGGGCCGATCGGCGGAGCGCTTGCAGGCATGGCATCGATGGTGCCGAACCTGTTCGCGCGTCCCCGAATGACCCCGAGTAAGTTCCTATTCAACACAGGACAGATGATGCTCACCGCATCGGTTCCGGGGTGGGTCTATGTCCTGCTGCAGGGTAGGCCGTTGGCTATTTCGCCGTTGGTTTTGAGCGATATCCGAGGACTCGCGCTTCCCCTGCTGGCTGCTGCAGTCGTAGGAGTTCTGGTGAACTTCCTGCTGGCGAGCCTCGCAATCAGGCTCCTCTACGACGTCCCGTTGCGAAAGTCGTGGCGCGATTCGTTCATGTGGATGATCCCCTCGCAGCTGGCGCTTGGTCTGGTTGGATTGGCGATTGCGCAGATTGTCGCGGTGCTCGGTGCGGCCGGATTCGCCCTCTTTGCCACACCGCTCGTGGTCGCGCGCCAAGTCCATCAGCGCTATGTCGACCTCAAGGAAGCGTATTCAGGGACTATTCGCTCGCTCGTCGCTGCTATCGAGGCCAAGGACCCATACACGAAAGGACACTCGGTACGCGTGGCGCGATACGCGGTGGCGATTGCGCGTGGACTTGACCTCCGGGACGAGGAGGTTGAGCGGATCGAGTACGCTTCGCTCTTGCACGATCTCGGGAAGGTCGGAATCAGTCGTGCGTTGTTGGCGAAGGAATCCGCACTTACCGATTCCGAGTTCAACCAGATCCGGCAACATCCCGATATCGGCGCACATATACTCGAGACGGTGCCGTTCCTCGCTGACGTCCGACCGATCGTGCAGTACCACCATGAAAGGATCGATGGCGCAGGGTACGGGCAGGGAATCGCCGGTGATGCCATCCCTTTGGCCGCTCGAATCCTCGCCGTAGCGGATAGCTACGACGCCATGACATCCGAGCGTCCGTACCGACACGCGCTGACTCACGAGGACGCCGTATCCGAGCTCACTGCCGGTGTAGATCGTCAGTTTGATGCGGATGTGGTCCAGGCCTTCATCGCCGCGATGCCGGCGATGAGTGAGCCCGCGGCCGGTACGCTCACGGAGGAGGGGGTGGCGCTGACTCATGCTTAGGGCGCGCCTACTCAGTCTGGCCCAGGCGGTCGGCGGTGCCGTCGCGCTACTGTTGCTCCTCCGCTGGTCGCCGGAGGCGCCTAGTGTCCTGCCCGCTGCGTACTTCTTCGTTGCGCTGGCATTGCTTGGCATGTTCGATGTGTGGCTGCCCAGAGGGGACTCCTCCGAACTGGGCGGAGCGGTGGCGCTCGCAGCGGGCCTGATCCTCCACCCAATTGCCGCAGTGTCCGTCTTGGTCGCCGCGCGGCTGCTGGTATGGTTGCTGAGACGTGCGATCGATAGTCCTTGGCGTGTGTTCGATGACGCGAGCCGCCGTATTCTCGTTGTCGGATGGGCCGCGATCCTCTACCGCCTCATGGATGGCGGAAGTCAGGTTGCTGCTGCTGATCCGAGCTTCTACCTACGCGTGCTAGCGGTTGCGTGTGCGTTCTTCGCTATGGACATCTGTGTGGCCCAAGTCGGATCGGCTGTCAGGCTTTCTGCGCCGATTCTTCCGCTGATCGCCGGGAACATCCGACTCCAGGGGTGGATGACTGCGGCACAGGTGTCAGTGGCGGTTCTCGCAGTCATGATCTACCGCTCAATGGACCTGCTTGGACTAGCGATTGTCGTTGGACTGCTCCTTGTCATGCGGAAGTCGTTCTCAATGCTTGTGGAGGTTAGGCAAGCGTACCGCTCGACGATCGAGGTGCTGGCTCGCGCGATCGAGGCTCAGGACCCGCTGAGACGAGGCCATGCTGAGCGGGTCGCGAGTCTTGCCGGAGAGACCGGGCGAACCCTCGGCCTACACGGACGGCGCCTTGAGAGTCTGACCTACGCTGCCCTGTTCCACGACGTGGGTCGGCTCGGCTTCGAGGACGGGAGCGAAGTCGACCAGGCCCGCAGTGCGGACGTTCTTGAGGGCGTGACCTTCCTTTCAGGTGCGGTGCCCATACTGCAAATCATCGACAGCCATGGGGCGGTGCAGTCGTCTCCGGATATGGATGACCTGGTAGCCGCGTATGTGGTGGAGCGCATGAGCGAGTTCGATGACGCTGTTCAACTGGGTGCGGCGCTCGAAACGCCTCAGTTATCAGAGGCGATCGGCACTCGGCTGTACGCAGGCACGCGTCGGGACGTCGACCGCGCCCTGCGTCGAGTCGAATCAAGAGCACGCTCGGGCCGCCTGGTGCTCAACAGGGCCGAGCTCGAGGAGGCTTGGTGATTCTCCTGGCAGGACCCTTCATGGGCGTCGTGCTCGGCTTGGTCGCCGGCGGCAAGGTCTCGAATCTGGCGCATGCCCGGTTGCGCGGGGAGTGGCTGCTGTTCATCGCACTGGTACTTCAAGCGCTACTGCCCACCGTGCGCTCCGCTGGAGTCGCTCGTGATGTTGTCTACTCGGTCTGGCTGGGGAGCTTCTTCGTCCTGCTCGCTGTCTGTCTAGCCAACTGCCGGCACCCAGGGCTCTCTATCGCGGGGGTTGGAATGTTGCTCAATACTGTCGTGATCGCGCTCAACGGAGGCATGCCAGTGGCCGCGGAGGCTCTCACCGTCGTAAAGGGTACCTTCGCTTCTGGATTGTCATCTACTGATTTCGCGCACGTAGTGCTGACAGCCGCAACGCGTGCGGCCGCGCTTGCTGATGTAATGCCCGTTCCGGGGCCAACATGGCTGCGCTCGATTGCCAGCGCCGGAGACCTTATGCTCTGCTGTGGAGTCGCGACCTACGTTGCCTACGCGATGCGAACACTGCCTGTGGTCGCTCGATCGTCTGATGCAGGACTGTCGGTGTCAGTGGCGAAGTAGGCAGCTACTCAGGCTGACCGTCCGCCCCCTCTCGGACATGAATCTGTGGGAGGGTGACGCATGTCCAAGGCCGAGATCCCCACTCGTCTGGCGATCCCTGATTATGCCGGGATGGTGCCCCGTTCGAGGCTCATCGCTCTGTTTGAGCGCGTGAGATCGTCTGCCGTCGTCCTGTCCGCACCGGCGGCCTACGGGAAGACTGTGCTCGCCGCCCAGATGGCTGCCAGCGCCAGGTTCAACGGTGCGCTTTGGATTCCGGTACCTGCAGGGTGCACCACGGCTGCACAGGTGCTGACTGCGGCGAGGGACAAGCTTGGGGGCGGCCCAGACATACTGGGTTCCGATGGCCTGTCGTTGGAGCCACGGCCGAGCCAAGCGGAACTCTGCCTGAGTCTCGAGGCCGCACTCAATGCGCTCGACGCCGAGTCGCTGTGCCTGGTACTCGACGGGCTGGATCCCAAGGCGGCGGCTGTGTTGAGCGACCTGAGCAGGATGAGTGCGAACCAAGAGTGTCCGGTCGTGTGCGTTGTCGCGACGATCAGGCATGGAGCAGCATTCGAGTGTGGGTCAGTCGACACTCTGCAGTTCGAGGCCCGCGACCTTCTTCTTGACGACGAAGAGGCTCAGGCGGTAGTCGCGGCCGTTGTCGGCGGCATTCCGAGCAGCACGGGCCTCGCGACCATCATTGACGCCTCTGGTAGACAGCCGGGACTACTCTCCGTGTTGGCGAAGTGCCTTGCCGCCGGATCAGGAAGCGCCCAGAGCGTTCTGCCATCACACCCGCAAATTGCCCTGCTCCTACGCCACCTTCGAGACTCTCAACTGTCGGAGCCGCAACAGCGCATGCTTCAGTCTATGGCAATCCTGGGGGACGGTCTGTTGGACGAGATTGCCGAGTCGGGGGCAATGGAGCGCGCATCGGCCGACTTGATGGTTGTGGCCGCGACTCTTCCATTGGTGACGGCATCGGATCATGACGGCCCTCCCTCGTTCAGGGTGCACGAGATCGCCCAGAGGGCGTTTGCGAATCCTGCGGGCATGTACGCGCGCGACGCGTCGTCGCTGAACGTCCTCCTCGACCGACTGGCTGACCGGGGCGACGAGCCCCGCCTGCTGCAACTGGCAGTGGATGCGGCCGATGTGTCTCTGCTCACGCGTTGGGTGGAGCGCGTGGGGCATCGATTGGTGGCCCGAGGCGCGCTTGGCGCTCTGAACGCCGCCTTCGTGGCGATTCCTACAGTTACTCTTGTTGGCGCCCCTCGGCTTCTCCTGCTGAAGGCCGTGTCTGAATGGGAGAGCGGCAACATTGAGTCCGCGCAACGCAGTGCCCAGGTTGCGCGGGAGGTGGCTGAGCACGGCTGCGATGGAGCGGCATTGGCGGACGCCCTTGTGCTTCTGATGCAAATCGCCTTCGGACTCGGAGACTACGTACTCGCTCGCGCGTACGCGGATCGCGCGGCCGCAACTCAAGCCATCCAAGACGCTGATGCACGTCTCGCGCATGTTCACGGCCGCCGGCTGCTTGTGAACGCCCTATTGGGGGACTTTCTGAAGCACGCCGAGGCCGAGGCGGACGCTGCGTGCTTGGTTGGCCGGATGCGTAGTGATGACGAAGCCGCAGCGCATCTGCGATTCTTCGTTGCGACGAGCGGCATCGCCATACGTGGCGACTGGGCAGGGGCTCTGCCGGAGCTTGAGGCGGCCGCGAGATGTGTTCACCTAAGCCACAGCGTGCGTATCTCAGCCGTTTTCAACCACTGCGCCGCTGCCGTCGAAACTGGGCGCGTATCCAAGGCTGGCGAACTGCTCAATGAACTCGAGGCGCTGATCCAAGCGGGCACTTCTCAAGGCGCATCTGGGGCGGCCAGGTCGCTTAGAGAGGGAATCGATGCGACTCTGGGCGCAGTTGGCACCCTCGCTGGCGAGCAGATTCGCGCGGCCGCAGCTTCGTGGCATGTAGGGGAACGCCTAGCGACAGTGACGGGACTGTCCTCGGGCAGTCTCGCCCTCTTGGGAAATCGCATGCCCGAGCAGGCGCTCGAGACCTCTGAGCAGGCCCTCTGCTACGCGCGCGACATGGGCGCGCCCGTGCTTGTTTGGACTGCGCAACTCGAGTACGCCGCGGCGATGCTCGGGGTTGGCGACACGTGTCAGTCAGTGCGACTCGCGAGCCAGATCCACCAAGTGGTTGGTGGGTCGCCAGCACGGAGCATTCACCTCAAGGCCGACATCATTCTTGCGGAGATCGATTGCCGCAACGGTGACATGGAGGCGGCCGCTGCCCGCTTCCGCGAGCATGCCGACTACATCCTCACGGAGTCGGCCAACTGGCAGCTTGCCATGTACATCCGCGCCTTCCCGAGGCTTCTCGGGCCACTCACCAGTGCTCTAGGGGCCGCGGATCTTCCGGTCCACCTGCTGAACATGATCCTGCCGAAGTATGCCGAGGAGGCCGTCGCGGCCACGCGAGACGCCCTTTCGGCCGAGGAGTACGCGACTCTGGCAACCAGGCTTCTGGGTAGGCCGACGGCGGGCCGTCGTGCTGCTGATCGGGCTCCAAAGAGCGACGCTTGCACTGTCAGGCTCTTCGGGGGGCTGCATGTTGTTGTGGCCGGCCGGGTCGTCCGTGACGCGGAGTGGCATAAGCGCAAGGCGCGGCTGCTCTTCGCCATGCTGGTCTCCCGATGCGGCAAGGACATCCCTCGCGAGCAGTTGACCGAGTACCTCTGGCCCGAGATGGAGGCCACCCAGTCGCTCAACAATCTGTACGTGATCTGGAGTGCGATGAAGCACGCTCTCGTTCCCGGCAGTGGTCGCGCCGACAAGTGCACGTACGTCGAACACCGCGGAGGCGTGTGCCGGGCCATCCACGGCCGTGTGTTGACGGACCTCGACGAGTTCGATGAGCAGTTGGCGATCGCGACGAAGGCTCGTTCGGCCGGCGACGCAGCTGCAGAGCTTGCAGCCCTGCGTCGTGTGGCGGAGGTCTATCGCGGCGAGTTGCTTCCCGGCGAGGCGTACGACGACTGGTTCGCGGCGCTCCGTGAGCGCTGCCGACATGACTTCGAGGATGCGATGCTGCGCGCGTCGACCCTGCTCGAGGCCGTCGGGGACAGGCAGGGTGGCCTCGGTCTGCTTCGCCGGGCGCTTCAGCACGATCCATGGCGAGAGGATCTGTACCAGGCAGCACTGCGGCTGCAGATGAGCGCCGGCCAGCGTAGCGCCGCGATCGAGACCTATCTCACCTGCCGCTCCCGCTTGGTGGACGACTTGGGAATCGATCCCTCGGCCGAGACCACGAGGCTCTACCAGCAGGTCCTGTGCATGGAGGACGGTCCCGTGGGTGGTATCGGCGAGGCACAGCCAGAGGACTGAGATTGCCCGCGCAGTTTGGTCTGTGGTTGGGAACTGTTAAGGACCGTCCGCTACGGTGGTCCTGTTCCCAGAGGGAACGGCGATCCGCAGGCTGGAGGTTCGAAGGGCTTTCCGACAAGGAACAGCGAAGCGGGATGCGTGGCGACCGGGTCCGAGACGGTGGGGAGAGGGAGACTCCCGAGGGGCACCCGACTGGACACGAACGGCTCCACCTCACGAGCCCTTGGTGCTGGAAGTCTGTGATCGTCCGTGGGTCGGGGAGTGCATGGGCACTCTCCGACCCACTCGCGTCCTCCTCGTCTCCCCACGCCCCCGTGCTACAATCGCGTGGTCCTCAGACACCCCTCCCGCGTGCCCCTTTCGCGGGTCTGATACGCCCGAAAGCAGGTCTTCCACGTGGCCAACATCCTCCAGCGCCTCCTCACCATGGGCGAGGGCAAGCAGAAGCGCGAGATAGAGCTGATCGTCGAGGCTGTCAACACCTTCGAGCCCGATATGCACGCGCTCTCCGATGACGCCCTTCGCGCCAAGACCGATGAGTTCCGCACCCGCTTCACCGACGGTGAGACCCTCGATGAGCTCCTGCCGGAGGCCTTCGCCGTCGTGCGCGAGGCGTCCATCCGCTCGCTGGGTATGCGCCACTTCGACGTGCAGATCTTCGGCGGCGTCGTGCTGCACCGGGGCACCATCGCCGAGATGAAGACCGGCGAGGGCAAGACGCTGGTGGCCACACTGCCCGTCTACCTCAACGCGCTCACCGGTCGCGGCGTGCACCTCGTCACCGTCAACGACTACCTGGCCGCGCGCGACGCCACGTGGA
>JAUSBS010000007.1 GCA_030651905.1 Coriobacteriia bacterium | reverse complement strand
GTGCGCGGGAAGGGCATGAGGTAGCCGCGGTTCGTCTCGGCCATGGAACCGAGCACCGTCGTGTCGGTCATCGTGTCGCTGGCCAGCAGCGCCACGCTGTCGTAGGTGAACGGGTCGCCGCCCGCGGTGAGCGTCGTGTCGACCGGGTGGTTGTGCAAGCTGCCGGTGTTGCCCCGACCCGCGTGACAGGCGAGACACCAGTCCGAGCCGTAGACCGTCGCGGTGGCGGTGGAGCCGCCGGGGTTGCGGCGCAGGAGGTGGCTCGTCGTGGCGTTGCGGTAGGTGAGACCGGGTGCGCTATGGTCGTTGGTGTTGCTCTGAGGCGTACGCCAGCGTTCGACCCTGTACGGAGTCACGGTGTTCGAGTCGTGGGGAGAGTGGCAGTCCCCGCAGGAGAGTGTCCCGCCGTCCCCTTTGAACACCAAGGTCGACGACGAACCGCCGTTGGTCGAACTCCCGCCGGGAACGCTTGAGACCTGGTTGTAGCGGTGCCCGCCTTGCGGCTGCACCGACGTACGCGCGAGGATCGCGCCGTAGACGCCGCGCCCGCCGGTCCCGTCGTGACACACGAAGCATGAACTCGTCACCGTGGCCGCGGGCAGGAGCTTCGCACCCGTCGAGGCGTGGACGGTGTGACATGCGCCGCAACGGTCGCTGGTCTTGGAGTAGAGACCGTGAGGGCCTTTGCCTGACGTAGCATCCGGTCCGCCGTGGATGGGATGACATCCAGCGGTGCACGCGGCGGTCCCAGTCAGGGGCCTGTGGCAGGTGGAACACGGCTCGGTGTGATGCTCTGCCGCGTTGTTGGGCTCGTCATATGCGAACGCCACGCCGGCGCAGCCCAGCGAGAAGAGCACCGCAAGGGCGAGAGTGACGATAAGGCGAGCGCCGAGATGTCGGATCAAGTACGTCCCCTGACGACAAGGGCGAGAAGGGTTCCGCGTCGAATGATAGCGCGGGACCGGCCCACCCGGTAGCGAACCGTCTACACCGCCTCCTCGTACGCCTCCACGAACTGGCTCTGGTACAGGTCGGCGTAGAAACCCTTCGCCGCCAGCAGTTCTTCGTGCGTGCCCTGCTCGACGATGCGTCCGTGGTCCATGACAAGGATCGTGTCCGCGTCGCGGATCGTGGACAGCCGATGCGCGATGACGAACGAGGTGCGGTTCGCCATGAGCTTCTTCATGGCCTTCTGGATGAGCACCTCGGTGCGGGTGTCGACGGAACTCGTCGCCTCGTCGAGGATCAGTATCTGCGGGTCGGCCAGGAACGCGCGCGCGATGGTGAGCAGCTGCTTCTCGCCGGCCGAGACGTTGGACGCCTCGTCGTCGAGCAACGTGTCATAGCCGTCGGTCAGCGTGCGGACGAAGTGGTCCACGTACGCGGCGTCGGCGGCGGCCACGATGTGCTCCTCGGTGGCGTCGTCATAGCCGTAGGCGATGTTGTCGCGGATGGTACCTGCGAACAGCCACGTGTCCTGCAGGACCATGCCGAAGGTCGTGCGCAGCTCGTCGCGGGTGAGGTCGCGGATGTCGATGCCGTCGAGCAGGATGCGACCGGAGTCGATCTCGTAGAAGCGCATGAGCAGGTTCACGAGTGTCGTCTTGCCTGCCCCGGTCGGACCGACGATGGCGACGGTCTGGCCGGGCTGCACCTCGAGCACCAGGTCGTCGATGAGCGGCGTCTCGGGATCGTAGCGGAACGACACGTGGTCCAGCGTGATGGCGCCCTTCGGCTCCGCGATGTGCAGCGGCGTCGTGGTCTCGGGCTCCTCCTCGGTCTCGTCGAACAGCTCGAAGACGCGCTCAGCCGAGGCCACGGCGGACTGGAACACGTTGGCGATGCTGGCCGTCTGAGTGATCGGCATCGTGAACTGGCGCGAGTACTGGATGAACGCCTGGACGTCACCCAGCGAGAGGGTGCCCGACGCCACGCGCACGCCGCCGATGACCGCGATGGCCACGTAGTTCAGGTTCCCGAGGAAGTTCATGGACGGCATGATGATGCCCGAGATGAACTGGGCCTTGAAGCTCGACTCGTAGAGCTTCTGGTTGCGGTCCTCGAAGACGTCGATGGCCTCCTTCTGGCGGCCGAACATCTTCACGATGCTGTGGCCGGTGTGCATCTCCTCGATGTGGCCGTTGAGGTCGCCGGTGCGCTCCCACTGGGCCGTGAACTGCTTCTGCGACCGCTTCGCGATCGTCATGGTGATGACGGCGGCGAGCGGCAGGACCAGCAGCGAGATGGCGGCGAGCAGCGGCGAGATGAAGAACATCATGCCGAGCACGCCGATGATGGTCAGCACGGCGGTGATGAGCTGGGTGAGGCTCTGCTGCAGCGAGTTCGCGATGTTGTCGATGTCGTTGGTGACGCGCGACAGGATGTCGCCGCGGGCATGGCCGTCGAAGTACGACAGCGGCAAGCGCGCGATCTTCGCGTCGATGTCGCGGCGAAGCTTGTACACGGTCCGCTGGGAGACGCCCGCCATGAGGTAGCCCTGCGCCCAAGCGAACAGCGCGGAGAGCAGGTACACGCCGGCCAGGAGTAGCAGGATGCGTCCGATGGCGTCGAAGTCGACGCCGACACCCGGGGTCACGTCCATCGCGGAGAGCATGTCGGCGAGCCGGTCCTGTCCCTTCGCGCGCATCCCGGTGACGATGACCGCCTTGGGCACGCCTGCCGGCAGCTGCTTTCCCATGACGCCTGAGAACAGCAGGTTGGTGGCGTTGCCGAGGATCTTGGGGCCCGCGATCGAGAACGAGACGCTGATCGCCGCGAGCACCACGACCGCCACGATGCGGCCCATCTCGGGCTTCAAAGTGCCCATGAGCCGCTTGAACGACCCGGCGAAGTTCTTCGCCTTGACGACGGGCGCGCCCATGCCGTGGCCGCCGAACGGGCCTCCGCCGCCGGGGCCGCGACCGCCGGGCTTCGGGCCGGTCGGCTCCTTCATCTGGTCGCGGTTCTCGGGATCGCTCATGCGATCTCCTCCTCGGTGAGCTGCGAGTAGACGATCTCGCGATAGGTCGGGCAGGTCTCCATGAGCTCTTCGTGCGTCCCGATGCCGACGACGCGACCGCCGTCGAGGACCACGATGCGGTCGGCGTGCATGATCGTGCTGACACGCTGGGCCACTATGAGCGTGGTGGCATGCGTGATCTCTCGCTTGAGCGCCGCGCGCAGCATCGAATCGGTCTTGAAGTCGAGCGCGGAGAAGCTGTCGTCGAAGACGTAGACCTCGGGGTCCTTCACGAGCGCGCGGGCGATCGCAAGGCGCTGGCGCTGACCGCCGGAGACGTTGGTCCCGCCCTGGGAGATCGGCGAGGCCAGGCCGTCGGACATCTCGGAGACGAACGTCTTGCCCTGCGCGGTCGCCAGCGCGCGCCACAACATCTCGTCGGTCGCCTCCTGGTCGCCGTAGCGCAGGTTGCTCGCCACGGTGCCGGAAAAGAGGAACGCCTTCTGGGGGACGAACCCGATCTTGCGCCAGAGGTCCTCACGGTCCATGTCGCGGATGTCGACGCCGTCGACCCGGATGGTGCCGCCCGTGGCGTCGTACAGCCGCGGGATGAGGTTGATGAGCGTGGACTTGCCGCTGCCGGTGCTGCCGATGATGGCGGTGATCTCGCCGGGCTTGGCCGAGAAGGTGATGCCGCACAGCACGGGCTGCTCGGCGCCGGGGTAGCGGAACTCGACGTCCTCGAACTCCAGGAACCCCTTGTCGACGCATGGGGCGGCTGGCGTCTCGGGGTCGTTGACGCTCGGCGCGGTCTTGAGCACGGCCTGGATGCGGTCGGCCGAGACCGCGGCGCGCGGGACCATGACGAACATGATGGTCGCCATCATGACCGAGAAGAGGATCTGGATGATGTAGGCCAGAAACGCCGTCAGGTTGCCGATGGGCATCGCACCACTCTCGATGCGCAGGCCTCCGAACCACATGACCGCTACCATCGAGAGGTTCATGATCGCCATCAGCGCGGGCATCATGAGCGCCATGATCCGGTTGACCGAAAGCGCGGTCTTCGTGAGGTCGGCGTTGGCGTCCTCGAAGCGCTCCCGCTCATACTCGGTGCGCACGAACGCTCGGATGACGCGGACACCCGAGAGTTTCTCGCGCATGACCTGGTTCACGCGGTCGATCTTGGTCTGCATCACCTTGAACAGCGGCATCGCCTTGACGACGAGCGCGCCGATCACCGCGGCCATGAATGGGATGACGACCACGATGATGCCTGAGAGCGGCACGTCCTCCCGCAGCGCCATGATGATGCCGCCGACGGCCATGATGGGCGCCGAGATGATCATGTTGAGCGAGAAGAGCACCACCATCTGGATCTGCTGGACGTCGTTGGTGTTGCGCGTGATGAGTGAAGGCGCGCCGAAGATGTTGACCTCCTGCTGAGAGAACGTCTGCACTGTGCGGAAGAGCGCTCCGCGCACATCGCGACCGAACGCCATGGCGGTCTTCGAACCCCAGTAGACGCCGACGATCGCGGCGATCCCGAGCAGGAACGTGATGCCGAGCATCATCCCGCCGGTGGACATGATGTAGGGGATGTCGCCCTTCGCCACGCCGTTGTTGATGATGTCCGCGTTCATCGACGGCAGGTAGAGGTTCGCGATCGACTGGACCATGACCAGCGCCAGTACCAGCGCGATCTGCTTCCAGTACGGTTTGAGGTAGGTCGTGAGCAAGTCGAGCATCTAGTCCTCCAGCCGTTCCAGTGCGGATGAGATGTTGTTCCCGAGGAGTCCAAGGAGCCGAGCCAGCTCGCGCCGGTCGGCCTCTGACATCGAACCGATGGTCGAGGTGACGTACTCGCCGTGAGCAACGCGAAGGTCGTGGTCGAGCGCGCGTCCGGTCTCGGTCAGCCGGATACGCGTGATCCTCTGGTCCTCCGCGTCGTCCGACCGTTCGATGAGGCCGGCCTTCTCCATCTTCTGGAGCATCGCGGTGACCGTGGGCGGTGCGAGGTGCACCATCTCGGCGAGCTCGCGCTGACTGATGCCTTCGCGTGTGCCGAGCGCCCACAGACAGCCGGCCTGCCCGGGGTGCCCGCCGTGACCGGCCATCGTCTTCATGAGGAGACGCCCGTTGAGCTTGACCGTGTCCATGAGTGCCCGGAAGACGTCGAACGACAGTTGGTCGACGCCCTCGGGGGCGACCGCCGGTCTATCGGGTCCGTGCATGCGCGCTCACATCCTTCGCTTGCATGTCCGCCCTGCGGCGGAGAGTGTTAGCAGGCGAAAGATTAGCACACGAACGGTTCGCACGCAAATGGTATTGCGGACTCGGCCGCCTGTCCTAGAGCTCGACCGCCTCCGGCCTCTCGCGGGTGTCCTCGAACCACTGCTCGTTGAAGTCGCCCTCGGCGATGCGGTCGATCCCCATCCTCATGTACTTGCCGGATGCCTCGACCGCCACGGTGCCGTCGTCCAGGACGATCTCGCCCGTGCCCTCGAACAACCGGCTCGAGTTGCGCGTGCCTCGAGCTGGTAGAAACGCGCATGCAGACCCGCGGGGTTGTCGGTCCCGCAGATCATGCACATGCGGCTGATGTTCTGTGCGGACAGTACGGCGCGCTTCATGCCGGTTCCCTCCGGTCGGTATTCCGCCGCACATTCTACGGGCATCTACCCTCCAGAGGCGACGCGAGAAGGGGGCGAGATGCACGACGACGGAGTCCGTCCGAAGCGGGTCTGCGTGGACGACCTCATGCAGAGCGGCTTCGAGTACCTCCTGGTCGCTCCGGCGGGCGGGGAGTTCGACCCGCGCTTCGAGCCCGAACTCACGCCGTCCGAGATGCTGCACCTCGGCGTGTTCGGCGGGAAGTACCTCACGGACTGCCGCGGCGAGTTCCCCGATGAGTGGTTCGAGGGCGCGCGGATGTCCTACGAGCGCCATGAACCGGAACTCAACCACTTCGGCGTGAACGCCGGTCTGCCGCTGTCCGAGTGGCGCCGCCGAGGATGGATCCACCCGGACGACCCCCGCGGCTGGTTCCAGTGGTACTGCCGCTACTGGATGGGCCGGCGCGTGCCCGGCGAGGACGATCGCCAGATCGGTCGCTGGAGGGCGTTCCGACGTCACGCGGGGCAGGTGCGCAAGAACTGCCTGCCCGGGGACGGTAAATGTCGCCCGAAGCAGCGTCAGGCGCTGCTCAACTGGGCGTACGACAGCCGCGACCTGTAGCCGGCGGTCGGGGCGCTTCGCCGTCGGAGGTCAGTCGACCCAGTCGCGCGCCTTCCACAGCTCCGCGAGCTTCTCGCGCTCGGGCGCCTCGCGGGCACTGAGCCGCTCGAACGCCTGATCGATGGCACGCAGCCGCTGCGCAAGCGTCACCAGCATGTTGCGGATGAGCAGATCGCAGTCGAGCTCCATGAACTCCTCATGCGTGATGACCCGCAGCGTGGTGGCACCGATGGCCCGCGCGGACGCGGAGCGGGGGTGCTGGTCGAACAACGCCAGCTCGCCGAAGGCCTCGCCGGGGCCGAGCCGGGCCAGTGTCGTCTCTGTGCCGCGGTCTTCCCGATAGATGAGGACCTCTCCGGTGACGACCACGTACATGCACTCGCCCATGTGGCCCTGGCGGAAGATCGGCTCTCCGTCCGCGTGGCGCTCGATCGTCGGAGTCATCATCGTAGGCAACCCCCGTCGCGTCTCGGTCCCGCCCGCCGGCGGAGCCCCTTCTTCTTTATACACCGGCACGCCGCGTCCGAACGGTCACGCCGACGAACGTAGCGGCGAGTGTGGCTGGGTATGCTCAAATGGATGAGTAGAGGACTCGCGGTGAGAGGGTGCGGACGTGACCGACCAAGACCGGCGCGTGGTGGTGCGGATGTTCGGCTCCCTTCACACGCATCGCAAGGCGAGCGGCCTCGAGACGACAGCGACCGTCGACCTTCCCGAGGATGGAATGACCGGCCGCGCACTCGCGCAACTCCTGGAACTCCCGCTCGATCAGATCGAAGGCGTCTTCTGCAACGGACACGTACACGGACTCAACCATGTGGTCCGACCGGGCGACAGGGTCGGCTTCGTTCCGCACGGGACCCCCGGACCTCACCGGTTCATGCTCGGTCTCTACCGGGCCGGCAAGGAGGACGATGGTGCCTGAAGAAGGGGTGACCGTGTCACGACGCGCGATCAGCAGGTTCCTGCAGTGGGCCGGCCTGGCGCTCGGCGCGCTCGGCGTGATCGCCGTCGTAGGCTTCCTGGTCTGGGCGATGAACCCACTCGGGCCCAGCGAGCGCGCGATCGCCGCGCTGAAGTCCGATGCCTCCGTCCGCGTCACAGAGTGGGAGGGCTGGTACCTCTTCGAACCCACCTGGAGCGACGTCATGCAGCCCGGCACGAGCACGCAAGCGACCATCGGGCTGGTGTTCTATCCCGGCGGCCATGTCGACGTGCGATCCTATTCGCCGCTGTGCCGGGCCATCGCCGCGCAGGGCTTCCTCGTCGCCCTGCAGCCGATGCCGCTCAGCCTGGCCGTCTTTCGGCCGGACGCGGGCAAGGACCCGATCAGCGCCTATCCCGACGTGAAGACGTGGGGGGTCGCGGGTCACTCGCTCGGCGGTGCGATGGCCGCGCAGTGGTTCTCCGGCGCGACCATCAAGCTCGATGGCCTCGCCCTGCTGGGCGCCTACCCGCCCTCCGGGGTCGACCTCACCGGCAGCGAGGCGGAGTTCGTGTCGGTGTACGGGTCCAATGACGGGGCCGCCGACAGTCTGCCGCGGGCGAAGGCGCAGCTGCCGCCGGATACGCCGTTCGTGGTGATCGAGGGTGGCAATCACGGGCAGATCGGTGACTACGGGCCGCAGCCGGGCGACGGAGTGGCGACCATCAGCGCGGAGGAGGAGCAGCGCCAGGTGACGGAGGCTGTCGTGGCGATGCTACGCCGCGCGGCGGCGAACGCCTCTCCCTGAGGGCGACAACGCCCGATGGCGCGAATCGTGCTATCGTGTCCCGTCCCGCGTGACCTTCGACCGCGGCCGAAGCCTGACTGAAGCACTGGAAGTGAACAGATGCGCCAGAACGACGTTCGCAACATAGCCATCATCGCCCACGTCGACCACGGGAAGACGACCCTGGTGGACCGACTGCTTCAGACCACCCACGTGTTCCGTGACAACCAGCAGGTCGCCGAGCGGGTCCTCGACTCCAACGACCAGGAGCGCGAGCGCGGGATCACCATCCTCGCGAAGAACATCTCGATCCGCTACCGCGACACGAAGATCAACGTCATCGACACCCCGGGCCACGCCGACTTCGGCGGCGAGGTGGAGCGCATCCTCAAGATGGCCGACGGCGCGCTGCTCATCGTGGACGCGTTCGAGGGGCCGATGCCGCAGACGCGCTTCGTACTCAAGCACGCGCTCGAGCACGGCCTCAAGCCGCTCGTCATCGTGAACAAGGTCGACCGTCCCGGTGCCCGCCCGCACGAGGTCCTCGACGGGGTCTTCGACCTCATGGTCGAGCTCGGCGCGGACGACTCCCAGCTGGACTTTCCGGTCATCTACACGAGCGCCGTCGACGGCTACGCGCGCAACGAGGTCGACGACGGCAACATGGACATGACGCCGCTGCTCGATGCGATCATCGACCACGTTCCCGCCCCCGACTGCGATCCTGACGGACCCGTGGCGATGCAGGTCTGCACCATCGACTACTCCAGCTTCGTCGGCCGGATCGGCATCGGCCGCGTCTTCTCAGGAACGATCCATAGCGGCGAGAAGATCCTCGTCATCAAGAACGACGGGAGCCGCTACCAGGCTACCGTCAAGCAGCTCTTCACGTTCGAGGGGATGGGTCGTCTCGAGACCGAGTCCGCACACGCGGGGGACATCTGCGCCGTGGTGGGCGTGGACGACGCCGACATCGGCGACATGTTCACGTGCCGCATCGATCCGATCACGCTGGCCCCCATCCATGTCGAAGAGCCGACGATGTCGGTCGTCTTCGCACCGTCCACCAGCCCACTCGTGGGCAAGGAGGGCACGATCGTCGGAGGCCGCCAGATCAAGGAGCGCCTCCTGCGCGAGGCTGAGTCCAACATCTCGATGCGCATCGAGGAGACTCCCGCCCGCGACGGAATGGAGGTCGCCGGCCGCGGTGTGCTCCACCTCTCGGTCCTCATGGAGACGATGCGGCGCGAAGGCTACGAGTTCCAGGTCGGCCGCCCGCAGGTCATCCTCAAGAAGGAGGGCGGCAAGACCCTCGAGCCAATCGAGCAAGCCGTCGTCGACGTACCGAGCGAGTACGCCGGCAAGGTCATCGAGATCTTCGGCAGCCGCGGCGGCGAGATGACCGACATGGTCCAGCGCGACGACCGGGTGCACCTCGAGTTCAAGATCGCGACCCGTGGCGTCATGGGTCTGCGCACACGCATCCTCAACGCGACACGCGGAGAGGCGACGCTCTTCCACCACTTCGCCGCATACGGCCCCGCGGCCGGCGACGTCGGCGGACGCATCAATGGATCGATGATCGCGATGTCCACCGACAAGTCGGTCGCCTACGCGCTCGATGCTCTCCAGACACGCGGCAAGCTCTTCGTCGGCCCCACGGTGATGTGCTACGAGGGCATGATCGTGGGCGAGCACGCGAAGGACAGCGACCTCGTCGTCAATGTCGCGAAGGCGAAGCAGCTCACGAACATGCGTGCCGCCTCGGCCGACAAGGGCATCATCCTCGCGCCGCCGCTGACATTCACCCTCGAAGAGGCGCTGGAGTACATCGAGGACGACGAGCTTGTCGAGATCACACCGAAGTCGATCCGCCTTCGCAAGCGGCTGCTGACTGCGAACGAGCGCAAGAAGGCCGGACGCAGCTAGGACCCGGCCCCCGCTTCGCCGGGCAGCACGTCGAGGTCGAGCCTCGAGTAGTCGCGCAGCAGCACGGTGACCTCCGACGGAGCGATGCCGGGGTTCGCCGCGAGCGTCTCCCGCAGGCGTGCGACGAACGCCTGCTTCATCTCAGCGGTGCGGCCTTCGTACATCAGCACTTCGATGACGGTGAAGTCATGCGTGCGGCAGTCCGGGATGTCCACGCAGTCGTCAGGCGTCTCGATGACACGCACCGTGACGCGGCCGTCGGGAGCGCCGAGTCCGCTGACCACGGCGGCACGAGTGCCCTCGAGGAGTGCCCGCTTCCACTCGGCGCTCTTCGGCCCGGTGATGTCTATGCGTACGACCGGCATGCTAGTCGCGCCCCGCATTCGCCTTGATCGCGTCACGGAACCACACGGCAAGCCCCGTTCGGTGCTGGTCGTAGTAGTCAGTGAAACGAGGGTCCGCTACGTACATCTCCCCGATGTTGACGTGCATCTCGCGCGTGCATGGATAGAAGTCGCGATCGATCTGGAGCCGGGCGGCCTCGGCGGTCTCCATCGCGCGCGGATCCGAAGGGTCTACTCCCGCGTCGAACAGTTCGACCATCCGGGTGAGGTTGGCGGTGCCCTCCTCCTTCATGCGGATCCAGTCCTGCTTCGTGTAGGCCTCGGTCCTGACGGCCGACTCCTTGTAGGCGTCGGTGTCACCCCATCGCTGCTCGGCCTCGGCCTCGTAGTCCTTGGGGTCGAAGTCGCCGAAGACCTCGGCCGTGTCCTTCTCGTCCATCGCGCTCACCTCCGGAGTGCATCCTAGACCCTGCTGGAGCGTGGGGGTCAAGAGCTGGGGGATCCTTCCTGGCGCTGGTTACGATATTCTCCTTCTCGGGCAGGGGCGCGCGGGGCGCGCGGAGCGAAGAGGGGATTGCCTCATGGGCGCAATGATCGAGTTCACACGGACACGACCGATTCTCACGAGCGTGGTTCTATGGGCCGTCGCGGTACTGTCCACGCTGGCGTGTTTCGCGTGGCAAGACACGACCGGGCCGACGTATCCGCTCCATGGGACGATCGAGACGGCCAAGGGACCGGTCACGTTCGAGTTCCTTCGCAGCGAGACGATCGGCACGCCGCTCAAGATCATGCTGACCGATCCGGTACCCGAGGGGATCACGGGCTACGTCCGGTATCGCAGGTTCACCTCGAACGAGGCGTGGCAGGAGATGCCGCTGAAAGCCGGCGACTTCACCTACTCGCGACGAGGCGAGGTCTCGAAGGTCAAGGGATTCGGCGCCGAGCTTCCCTCACTGCAGGAGCGGGCCGGGAAGTACGAGTACCTCGTCTACCTGGATGACGGCTCGGCCAAGCCCTTCTCCGTCACGGGCGAGAAGGTCGTTCTGGCGCGGTACAAGGGTGCCGTTCCGATGACCGTGCTGGCGATCCACATCCTAACGATCTTCCTGTCGATGGCGTTCGCCGTGCGCACGACTCTTGAGGCCGCGATCGATGGCAACTTCAAATGGATGCTGTGGGCGACGATAGCCTCGTTCATCGTGGGCGCATTCGTCCTCGGACCCATCGTGCAGTGGTACGCGTTCCGCGTGTGGTGGTCCGGGTTCCCGCTCGGAGGCGACTGGACCGACAACAAGGTGGTCATCGAGCTCCTGGCTTGGATCGTCGCGGCCGCCTTCAACTGGGGCAAGCGTCGCAGTAGGGCAGCCGTCCTCGGCGCCGGGCTCGTCACGCTGGCGGTCTACTTCATCCCGCACAGCATCTTCGGATCCGAGTACAACTACGGGTCCGGCGAGAGTAGGGGCACCGCAGGCTAGACGCTCGCTTGACCAGATGTTCGAGGACCGGGCGGACCCCTACCGCAGCGCGACCGGCGGGTGGCAGTTCATGCACAGGTCGTCGTCGACCTCGACGAGCATGGTCGCGTTGATCGTCTCGTGCGGGAAGTTCTGGAACCGCGGGTTGTCGGTGTCGTTCCAGCCGTCGATCGTGGTGACCGTAGAGGGCTGCGGCTGGGCCTGCGTGCCGGCGGCGCTCAGTACGCCCACATAGCGCGTGTCCTCGTGGCACTGCTGGCAGATCGGCGTGTGCGTGCCTTGTTCGGGTGTGCGCGGGAAGGGCATGAGGTAGCCGCGGTTCGTCTCGGCCATGGAACCGAGCACCGTCGTGTCGGTCATCGTGTCGCTGGCCAGCAGCGCCACGCTGTCGTAGGTGAACGGGTCGCCGCCCGCGGTGAGCGTCGTGTCG
>JAUSBS010000128.1 GCA_030651905.1 Coriobacteriia bacterium | reverse complement strand
ACGCGGGCGCGCCCGCGGTCGAGCGCGACCTGCAGGCGATAGCCGTCGTACTTGATCTCATGCAGCCACTGCTGGCCGTCCGGCGCCTCGTCAACGAGCGTCGCCAACTGGAACGGCACATCGAGCGGAACGGGAGCCGTCGCCGTCTCCCTTGCGACGCCGCCCGAGGCGATCTGCTCCATCGTGCGCCCCGACACTACCGAGTCGGTCTCGGCAGTGAGAACGTCATACTCCGCGCGCGGACGAACGTGATCGTCACGCTCCTTGATGAGCAGCCAGTTCTCGCGCTTCTCGCCGGGGCGGGGCTTCATCCGAACGAGTACCCACGCGCCGGTGAGTTTCGAGCCGGTGAGCACGAACTTCAGCTGGCCCGCCTCCACGGCCGCGAGCGGGTCACCTATGGGCGCGAAGGACCCGCGATCCCAGATCATGACCGTTCCGCCGCCGTACTCGCCGGGAGGGATCGCCCCTTCGAACCCGCCGTACTCGAGCGGGTGATCCTCGACGTGCACCGCCAACCGCTTGTCGGCGGTGTCGAGCGACGGACCCTTGGGCACCGCCCACGACGCGAGCACACCGCCCATCTCGAGCCGCAGATCGTAGTGGAGCGCGCGGGCGGCGTGTTTGTGAACGACGAACCTGAGCCCCCCTGGATCGGCCGCCTTCGCCAACGCACCGGCGGGTTCGGGGGTCACCGAGAAGTCACGCTTGCTCGCATACTCGTCGAGGCCGGACACGGGGCCTTATGCCTGCGCCTTCTTGGCCTCGTCGAGGCTACGCCTCAGCAGTGCGACGATGTCGACCACCTCGGCGTCAGACGCTGGCGCAGGTGCTGCCGGCGCGGACACCTCTCCGCCTTCAGCCTTGCGCCGGATCAACGCGAGCAGGTCGTCGCGGTATGTGTCGCGGTACTGAGGCGACTCCGGGTCGAACCGGCCGGCGATGGCGTCCACGAGTTGGCGGGCAAGCGCGACCTCCGCTTCGGTCACTCCCGATGCGGCGAGGTCACGCTCCGGGAGCTCGAGTCCCTCGATCCCGCGAAGCTCGTAGGGGTAACGCAGTAGCTCCAGGACCAGCGCGTCGCCCTTCGGGACGATCGCAGCGAGATGCTGGCGCGTGCGGATCACAATCTTGGCGAGCGCGACCCGACCCGCCTGCTCGAGCGTCGCGCGCAGCAGCGCGTAGGCCTTGCGGCCGGCCTTCTCAGGCACCAGGTAGTACGGCCTATCGAAGTAGGTGGGATCGATGTCGCTAGCACACACGGCGTCGAGTACATCGATCGTCTGAGTCGCCTCGACATCGGCGGCCCGGATATCGTCATCCGTGACGACCACCCAGCGTCCGGCCTCGATCTCGAAGCCCTTGACCACGTGTTCCCATGGCACCTCTTCGCCTGTGGATCCGTTCACGCGACGGTTATGCACCTGGGACATGTCCCGGTCGTCGAGCAGGTGGAACGCAAGCGCGCGAGGCTCCTCGGCAGCGACGATCGAGACAGGTATCGTGACGAGGCCGAAGCTGATGGAGCCTTTCCAGATCGCGTGAGGCACAGCGTCGCTCCGATGGGGACGGCCGCCCGGGCGGCGAGCTACATGACATCCGGTAGTTACCCGTCAGCGAGCGAACGTCCTCCACGGCTCGGCGTCGATGAACGCCATGATGGCCCCGGTCACGGCTCCGTCGCCGCTCCGTGTCGGTTCCGCGTTGACCGCGAGGCGGCGACGCCAACCGTTCGGCCATTCGACGGTCATGGGTAGGCCTTCGACCTGCTGCGCCATCACGATGTCGAGGAAGTCCGATCTGGGCTCCGACACGGCAGCGCCGTCACCGCAGCGGATCGTCCAGCCCCAGGTGCGCAGCGTGTGAAGCTCCGCGGACTCCTCGATGTCGAGGAGGCGCCGGGCCGCTCCGTTTGCGAACGTGATCCAGCCGGTCGGGTCGAGCAGGACTATACCGGCGGGAGTCGTCTCGACGATGCTCTCCATCATCTCGCTCGTCTGGATGACGGTCTGCTCGGCCGCAACGGCGTCGTTGAGCTGCTGGCGAGCGTAGACCGAGTAGACGCCCATGAGGATGAAGGGAACCCGCAGCACCTCGATCGCATCCACGACTGTGGTCAGTTGATCGGGTAGGCTCACCAGGTCCGCGATGATGCTGGCAGTCGTACCGGTCATGTAGCAGGCGACCGACGCCACGAAGAACCCTTTGGCGCCGATCCCCATCGCGCCGCCCGGTCTCACCGGAACGAGCACTATCATCACCATCGCCGTCGTGAAGGCGACCCACGGGACGATGTCCTCGGCGATCGACCAGAAGGACATCATCGGCGCTCCCCCGTCGACTCGAGCACGTTCCGGCGCGCCTCCCATGCGGCCCACGCCAGTCCGAACCCCCCGATGGCGAACGAGAAGTGACGCGCTGCGCGAACGATGCCGGTGTCCCACAGGGGCTGAGCCGTGGCCACGCCCAGAGACACGACGATCGCGATGAACCCGATCAGGAAGGGTGTGGCGGCACGCGGCATCCTGATACGTCGCGCTATGCCCCACACAACCGGCGTGAGCGCGAGAGCCAGCAGGAATCGGAAGACATCCATCGAGTTCATGGGCGAGCCCCCCCGAAAGCACGACCAGGGCCGCTCCGGCAAGCGGCCTACAGTGAGTCTATGCGCCAGCACGGTGGAATCAAAGCAGGCCGGCCGACTACTTCATGGTGTCGCCGAAATACCGCCAGTAGATGCGCCAGAACGATGTGACGCCGGCGAAGTGTGGCGTGTACCGGTACAGCGAGTAGGTCGAGGCGTTGGTCGGATAGACGGTCGTGCGGTCGATCGGCAGGCTGCACCCGCTGCGCCAGCCCGCGCGGTTCTTGATCAGCACGCGCGCGCCTTGCCATATCTGCATCCCGAACCCCTTGTAGCTGGCTATCGTGTACGACTCGGCCTTGCCGCAGCCCATCGCCCAGTCCAACGCATACTGGCTCGGACTCGCGCGCGAGATGAGCGACTGCTCCTTCTGAAGCGTGGCGAGGACGACCTTCGGGCTGACGCCGTGCGCTACGCACGCGTCGGCGATCATCTGCGCGGCGGTCATCCGGACGCCGTTGTGGTCCGGCCCGGAGTAGGACTTCAGGCTGCCGGACTGCGCGTTCAGGAAGGACTGGATCGCCGCGGCCGACATCGAGCCCGACGCGAGGTAGTTGGCGTCGCTGATCGCTGTGCCCGGCGGGAAGGGCACAGGCGGACCTTTCCACCCGTCGTTGGCCCGGGCAGCCGCCTCTGCGGCGGCCTCCGCAGCAGCGGCGATCTCGCGCTCCTTCACCAACTGCGCGATATCGGTCGCCAGCGAGCGGATGATCCGCTCCTGACTCGCCGTCGCCTCGTCGACCTGCGCGCGTCGGGACTCCGCCTCCTGCCGCAGCACCATGAGCTCGGACTGACGGCGCTCCTGCTGCTGCCGCAGCGATTCGCTCTCCTCACGCGCATCGCGCAAGGCGGTGAGGAAGCGCACATCGCTGTCGAGGATGAGTGTGATGAGGTCCATGCGTTCCACGAAGTCCTGCATGGATGTCGTCGAGAGCAGGACTTCGAGCTCGGCGACGCCGCCGTTCTTGTACATCTCGATGACACGCCCGTCGAGGACCGTCTGGTCGGCGATGATGCGCGCGTCGAGTGTCTCGAGCTTGGCCGCTGTCCGCGTCAGCTCCTCGCGCGCGGCATCCAGGTTCTCACTGACGGCCTCGTACTCCTCGAGCCGCGCCGCCAACTGCGGGCGCAGCGCGGAGAGCTGTGCCTCCGCGGCGTCTGCCTGCTTCTGCTTCGCGCGCATCCGGTCCGTGATGGCCGAACTCGTCGCGGCCGAGCCGACGACCGGCCAGCACGCGGTCAGCACCACGATGCTGATGGCTGCGGCGAGCGCCGCGTGTCTCGCTGTCCGGGCCACCTCGCGCTAGCCCCCCAGTCTCGCCTTGAGCACCTCGTTGACCATGGCGGGGTTGCCCTGTCCGCCCATCTCCCGCATGACTGCGCCTACGAAGAAGCCGATGAGTCCCGTCTTGCCCGCGCGGTAGCCCTCGACCTCCTCCGGGTTCGCCGCGAGCACGCGGTCCACGACCGCCTCGATCGCACCGGAGTCGGAGACCTGCTGCATGCCGAGGCGCTCGATGATCTGACGGGGCTTCTCGCCGGTGGCGACCATCTCGGCGAAGACGGCCTTCGCCTGCTTGCCGGAGATCGTGCCGTCCCCGACGAGCTGGACGAGTCGAGCCAGCTTGCGCGGCGTCACGCTCGAATCGGCGGGCAGCAGCGCTTCCGCGTTCAGGTGCGCCGAGAAGTCGCCGAGTACCCAGTTCGCCACTGCCTTGCCCATCTCCGGACCGCCCGCGGCCTCGACGGCCTCCTCGAAGTAGGCGCCGAGTCCAAGATCGCTCGACAGGACCGAGGCGTCGTTGCCCGGGAGCGCGTACGCGCGCGCGTAGCGCGCGCGGCGGGCGTCCGGAAGCTCCGGCAGCGATGCGCGAAGCCCCTCTATGAAGTCGTCGTCGAAGGTGAAGGGGACCATGTCGGGCTCGGGGAAGTAGCGGTAGTCGTGCGCGAACTCCTTGCTGCGAAGGCTCGATGTACGCTTCTTGCCGGCGTCCCAGTGGCGCGTCTCCTGGGCGACCGTGCCGCCCGCTTCGAGTTCGTCGGCCTGGCGGACGATCTCGTAGGAAAGCGCGTCATGCAGGGCCTTGAACGAGTTCATGTTCTTGACCTCGGCCTTGGCCCCGAACTCGGCCTGACCATGAGGACGGACCGAGACGTTCGCGTCGACCCGCATGGAGCCTTCCTCCATGTTGCAGTCCGAGACACCGAGCGTGAGGAAGACGAGCCGCAGCTGACTCGCGAAGCGGCGAGCCTGCTCCGGGGTCCGGATGTCGGGCTCGGACACAAGCTCCATGAGTGCGGTCCCCGCCCGGTTGAAGTCGACGAGGCTGTGTGTCGCGCCGGCTATACGACCTTCGGAACCGCCTACGTGCACCATCTTGCCGGTGTCCTCCTCGAGGTGGATGCGCGTGATCCCGATGCGGACCGACTCTGCGCCGTCCATCTCGACATCGACGTGCCCGCCCACGCAGAAGGGCCTGTCGTACTGGGAGATCTGGTAGTCCTTCGGCATGTCGGGATAGAAGTAGTTCTTCCGGTGGAACTGGCTCCAGCTGCTGATGTCGCACTCGAGAGCGAGGCCGGCCAGGATCGTGGACTCGATGGCCCGTGCGTTGGGCACCGGCAGCGCACCGGGCAGGCCGAGACATACCGGGCAGACGCGCGTGTTCGGCTCGCCGCCGAAGGCGACCGGACAACCGCAGAACATCTTCGTGTTCAGCGTCGTGAGTTCGGTGTGTATCTCGAGGCCGATGACGGCCTCCCACTTCTCGAGCACCTCGGGCAGACGGTCCTTGGACATGTGGTGAGGTCCTCCGGCGTTGAGGTTTCCGTGTCTCGGGCTGAGCGCGCGCCGACATGCGCTGCACGCCCACGCTGCCGATTCTACCCGAGAGCGCCTGAGAGCGCGGGCGCGGCCGAGTCTACGTGCCGCCCTCGTCATCGACGTGCGGGGGCACGACCTCAGGCGCAGCATGGCCCCGTCGCGAGCCGCTCGCCCCATGCGCCTGGAGGACGCGCCAGGGTTCCTTGTCCAGGAACGAGGCGATGACACCCTCGATACGGCCGCCGGGTGACAGCGTCGGCGCGGTGTTCACGGAGAACCTGCGACGCCACCCGGACGGCCACTCGACGATGACCTGTACGTCGAAGAGCGGTTCCCGCGTCACGAGCTTCGAGAAGTCAGGCGAGATGGACGAGCGTCCCGCCACGCTCGACCCAGTGCGCACGATCCAGTCGGGGTGTCCGGTCTCTTCGTCCGTGGCGGTGCCTTCGAGGTCGAGCATCTCGCGAGCGGCCGGGTTCGCGAATGCGATGTGGCCTTCGGTGTCGATCCATACTGTCCCTGCCGGCGTGCTCTCGATGGCGCGGATCATCATGTCGCCTGTATGGAGCAGGCCCTCGTTGATGCGGCGCGCGTCGTTGAACTTCTGGCGGACGAGCAGCGAGTACACGGAGACCAGCACGAGTGGCATGAACATGAGCTCGATGGAGTCCTCGAACGGCTCGATCGGCGACATCCAGCCCATGCGATCGAGAGCGTCGTTGAGCATGACGAGTATGTAGACGACCGCCGCGGCGACCAGGAAGGCCTTCGCCCCCGTGCTGAACGGACTCGTGCTACCCGACGGGGTCCGGAACAGGAAGTAGAGCGCGACCGCGAACGCGGTCAGGCTCACGATGTCGAAGGCGCCGAGGGCGAGATTCACGACGCGCCCCTCGTCGATTTCATCATCTCGACGTACACCGCGCGGGCCGCCATCAGGAATGCGATCGCACCGACGGTAGAACATGCGTGCTGGAACACGTTGAAGAGTCCCGGCGCTGCGAGATCCTCGAGGACCGTCATCGCGTAGCCGACGGCGAACGCCCCGTACATGATGCCGAACGGCCACCGCGCGCCCGGGAACACCAGCTGCCTGGCCAGCCCATACACCAATGGCGCCAGACCCAAGGCCATGGCGAGTCTGAAGACCTCGTTCGGTTCAAGCGCGGACATCTTCGCCTCTCCCGCGTCGGCAGGACCCGTGCGGGCTATTCTAATCGAACCGCGTTCGCGTGCGCGGACGATACGGTATCCGGACGCCAGTACTCGGTCTGCGGCACCGAAACCGCGACGGGCGGCCAGACCGACGGCCGCTCGAACGCGTCGCTCAGCCTGCCGACCGGGTACGTACTCCATGCGCCGTCCCTCGCGATCGAAGTGATCGCTCACGTGGGGACGGACCCTTGAAGAAGAAGGAGGCGCGGTCATGGCGACCGACAAGCCCGTCAACACCCCCGATGAGAGCGCAGCGACCCCATCGGACACACCCGCGGCCACGACGGCGGAGCTCGCCTCGACGGTGTCCGCCACGATCGACGGGGCGCTCACGGCGAGTCAGTGCGCGTTCGGCTCCATGGATGTGACCGGCGACACGGTCCTGAGACAGTCCGCGATCGGGATGCTGTCAGCGAAGGGCAGCTCGACACTCGAGCGAGGATGCGTCGGCGCGGTCATGGCGGAGGGCGATGTGACGGTCAGACAGTCAGCCCCCGGTCTGATCATCGGCAGGCGCGTGGAGGCGGAACACAGCGGCAGCTGCGTCATGGTCGGCAGCGAGACCGAGGTCCGGCGCGGGTGGGTCGGCCTGCTGCTGTCGCGCAAGACGACGCTTTCCGAGGACTCCCGCGTGCTCTTCGACTGGAAGGCGGCCCTGATCCTGGCGGCCGTGATGCTCGGCATCTTCGGCATCGTCCTCGTGATCGTCTTCGTGCTGGCTCGCAGAGCGATGCGGACAGCCACCGAGCTGCGGTCTCGCCTGCCCCACCTGCCCGAGCTGCCCCACCTGCCAGACTGGGTACACGCGCTCGATCGGCTGCGCAAGAGCGCCTAGCGCCGAAGCCTACCCGTCGAGCGAGGGACGCTCGAAACTGACGACCACGCCTCCGAGCTCGTCTCGAGCGTCGTGCATAGGTCGCCCGCTGGCTCGCAGCCGGACTTCGACACCACTCGGCCAGCGGACGGTCACGGGATAGCCGTCGAAGGGCTTCTCGTGCACGAGTGAGGCGAGCGCCCCAGGCGCCGCGTCGTCTGCATCGGCCACCACCCACGCCGGCGTGATGATGGCGCCCGTGGCGGGGCTCTCGACAAGGTCGAGTACCTCACGCGCGGTGTCGTTCGCGAACACGATCTGCCCATGGGGTCCGAGGAAGAGGATCCCCGCCGGCGCGGAATCGACGATGTCCATCATCAGGTCGTGCGTGCGGCCGTGCGCGCGTGTGGAGCGCACGACATCCTCGTACTGCTGAGCGGTGAACGCTGCGAAGGCGATCCCGAGAACGAGCAGCGGGAAGAGTGTGTCGATGTTGTCCTCGAGCGCGGCCACATACGGCTCGCTCGCCGACCCGAGCATGTCTTCCATGTCGGCCTCGCTCATGAAGAGCAGCGCTGAGGAGACCACGAGCATGGCCAGGACCGTCAGGATCAGGCCCTTAACGAGTACAGTCAGGCCGATCGTCGGCCGTGCCTTCGTGATGGCCACGAGGACGAATGCGCCGATGAAGCCGACGAGGCCTATCACGACGCCAGGCAGGGCGACGAACTCGATCATGGTCGCCCTCCCTCGGCACGCGCCGCTCGCCACATGGACAGCGCCCCCAGGAACGCTGAGACGCCGGCGACGCCGAAGCTCCATAGAAGCAGCGTGACGGTGAGGTCCTTGAGCAGCAGGTCCTCGAGCACGTTGAACAGATACGACGCGAGGATCGCGTAGACGGCGATATCGAGGAAGCGCTTGCCCGGCACGTCATGGATCCGCCGCGTGACCGCGGCGTATGGGAACACGACCGCGACTGCCATGACGAGGCGGACGATCTCGGCCGTGTCCATGCTCAGACCCCCGTCTTGACCAGCGGAGGTACGGGATCGAAGTCGCTCATGGACTCGATCGCGTACCCCACGCGCAACAGCGTCGACTCGTTGAAGTGCGCGCCCATGAGCTGGATCCCGACGGGCAGCCCGTCGATGCTCGCGCACGGCACGCTCACGGCCGGTATCCCGGCAAGGTTCACCGGGATGGTGAAGACGTCCGACAGGTACATCGAGACCGGGTCCGCGGCCTTCTCGCCGAGCTTGAACGCCGTCGTGGGCGTCGTCGGCGTGACGAGCACGTCGTAGTCGGCGAACGCTCGCTCGAAGTCGCGGATGATGAGCGTGCGCACCTTCTGCGCCTGGCCGTAGTAGGCGTCGTAGTAGCCCGCGGACAGGGCGTACGTCCCGAGCATGATGCGGCGGATGCTCTCCGGCCCGAACCCCTCCGCGCGGCTACGCAGGTAGAGGTCCATGACGTCCTCGGCATCCGGTACGCGGTGACCGTAGCGGATGCCGTCGAAGCGGGCCAGGTTCGAGGACGCCTCCGCGGGGCCGATGATGTAGTAGGCCGGCATACCGTACTGGCACGACGGCAGGTCCACCTCGCCGACCAAGGCACCCATGTGCTCGAGGCCCTCGACGGTGGCGCGCACCGCGTCACGGACACGCGGGTCGCAGCCCTCGAGCTCGAGAAGGTCACGCACCACCCCGATACGCAGCCCCTGCACGCCCTCACGCATGCCTGAAGTGAAGTCCTCGTCGGGAAGATCGACCGACGTCGCGTCCAGCATGTCCTTGCCGCAGATCGCGTTCAGCGCCAGTCCGCACTCGTCGACCGTCTTGGAGAACGGTCCGATCTGGTCGAGGGAGGAGGCGAACGCCACGATACCGAAGCGCGACACGCGGCCGTAGGTCGGCTTCATCGCGACGGTGCCGGTGAGCGCCCCCGGCTGGCGGATGGAGCCACCGGTGTCCGACCCGAGGCTCAGGACCGCCATACCCGCCGAGACCGCGGCGGCGCTTCCGCCCGACGAGCCGCCGGGAACGCGGTCGAGGTCCCAGGGGTTGTGCGTCGGGCCGAACGCGGAGTTCTCGGTGGACGAACCGAATGCGAACTCGTCCATGTTGCACTTCCCGACCGGCAGAACGCCGGCGGCCAGCATCCGACGGACCGCCGTGCAGTCGTAGACCGACTCGTAATCCTGCAGGATGCGCGATGAGCACGTGGTGTTCGTGCCGCGCAGGTTCATGTTGTCCTTGAACGCCGTCGGCACGCCCGCCAGAGGCGGCAGCGGCTCGCCGGCGTCCGCCATCGCGTCGATGCGCGCGGCGGCGGCGAAAGCCAGTCCCGGTGTGATCTGGTTGAAAGCGTGCACATCGCCCTCGACGGTGGAGACCCTGGACAGCGACGCCTCGACCATCTCGGTCGCCGTGAAGTCGCGTGCCTCGATGCCATCGCGGATCTCGCGAGCGGTGAGCAAGGACAGGTCGGCCGTCACGGGAGTCAGCCCCCGAACTTCGGGATGAGGAATGCGCCGTCCTGCTGCTCGGGCGCGTTGCGCAGCGCCTCTTCGCGCAGCAGGCAGGGCCGGACCACGTCCGGGCGCGTCACGTTCACTACCTCCGCGGCGTGGGTCGTCGGCTCGACACCGGCGAGATCGAGCGACTGGATCCGGTCGATCTGGACGAGGATGTCGTTGAGCTCGACGCCGACCGACGCGATCTGTTCATCGCTCAGGCCGAGCCTCGCCAGCAGCGCGACGTGCCGGACCTGCTCTTCGGAGATGGACATGTCTGAGCGGTTCCTCCCCTTGTGTGCACGCGGGCGCGAGTGCGCGCGCGAGCGCGCTCCAGCGTCGAACATCATACCCGACGACGACGCGCGACACCCGTCGAGCGCGGAGCCCTACCCGCCCGCGGCCACGAGGAACGCGGGCGCCACGATCACGGCGTTGTAGGCGACGTGCAGGATTATCGCCGGCCACAGAGAGCGTCGCCAGGATGCGATGCGCCCGAGTGCGAGCCCGAGGAACGTCATCGGCACGAACGACCACAGCGAGCCGTGCAGCGTCGCGAACATGAGTGCCGACAGCGCGATGGCCCACCAGCGTCCGAGTCGCTGCCCGAGCGCCCCCAGAACGATGCCGCGGACGATGAGTTCCTCCACGATCGGAGCGAGCAAGACGACGACCACCACCGTCACCGTCATGCCCAGCGCATCCGCCCCGAACAGTTGCGTGAGGCTGGGGCTGTCCGACGCGGGCGGCTTCCACCCTGCGGCGATCGCGGCGGCGCGGAACAGCATCGAGAACGACCACGTGACCACGAGCATCGAGAGCCCGAGCGGGATCGAGAGGAAGTCGGGCGGCGCGTCGAGGCGGAATGCCTCGAGGAACCCGACATCGCGGCGGAGGGCGAGCAGGAGCAGCATGCATATCTGGGCGGAGTAGTAGAGCGCGAGAACGGTCCCGCGAGCCAGCATGATCCCGTTGTCGGTGAGTGAGCGGACCAGCGTCGACCCGAGCGCCATCTGCATGAACACCTGGAGCACGACCGCGACCACGAGCACGACCACGGCCTCGCGCAGCGACCACTCGACCGCCGGCGCCGTCTCCGGCACGGCCTCCTGGGCGGTCTTGCCCGCACCAGGCAGACCGATGCGGGGCCGCCACAACCTGCGCTTACCCGCGGCCGGATCCGCTCCCGCCCCCAGTTCGAGCCCGCCGAGTGCGCGAGCGTCGGGCTTCGTGCGTGTGGCCGCGCCCGCGGAGTCGCGGACCTCTATCGCGTCGCGGTCGCACAGGTCGGCGCACTTCCCGCACCCGTCGCAGCGCGACCAGTCCACGTAGATGTAGTTGGGGCCGAGCCGGATGGCGCTTCGGCGACACGCTTCGGCACAACGACCGCACCCGTCGCAGTCGACGGGATGCAGGACGAGCTTGGGGCGTTCGGCGCTCATGCGTCCATCGTAGCGGGCGGTTCGCCCGTCTCGATGATCGCGTCGAGCGCCGCCTCGTCGAGGATCGGAACGCCGAGTTCGAGCGCCTTGTCATACTTCGACCCGGCGTCCTCGCCCACGACGACGAACGACGTCTTCTTCGACACGGAGCCCGACACCTTCGCGCCGAGCGCCTTCAACGCCGCACCGGCCTCTTCCCGTGTGTAGTGCGACAGCGCGCCGGTGAGCACGAACGTCATCCCGGCCAGCGTCTGCGGGCGCCCCGGCTCCTGCCCCGTGTCCACGAGAGACACTCCCGCGGCGCGAAGCTTATCGATGACGACGAGGTTGTCGGGGTTCGCGAAGAACGCGCGAACGGAACCGGCTATCACGGGGCCGACGCCCTCGACTGAGGCCACCGGGTCGGCCGCGAGCGCGGCGGCGATCGTCACGCCGTCACCAGGCACGGGCGGCTCGACGCGCGCGGCTTGGAGCAGCGCGTCGATCGAGCCGAAAGCGCCCGCCAGAGCCTCCGCCACCGTCGAGCCCACGTGCCGAAGACCCAGGCCATAGAGGAGCCGCCAGATTGGATGGGTCTTGGACTCCTCGACCTGCGCGACGATCTTGGCAGCGACCGTCTCGCCGAGTACCACCGGCGTGCCGTCCTTCTTCGTCCGACCGGTGTCCAGCTCCGCCAGTCTCTCCGCGGTGAGCGAGTAGAAGTCGGCCGGGTCGTGCAGATGCCCCTGCTCGACCAGCCGGGCGACTATCTCGGAGCCCAGACCGTCGATGTCCATCGCGCCCCGCGAAGCCCAGTGCAGCAGCCGTCCGAGCCGCTGGTCGGGACAGGCCACGTTGGTGCATCGCGGCACGACCTCGCCCTCGGGCCGCCACACGGGGCCATCGCAGCTCGGACACGTCACCGGCATCGCCCACGGCCGCGAACCGTCCGGGCGCAGACCCACCACCGGCCCCACGATCTCGGGTATGACGTCGCCGGCCTTGCGCACGATGATCGTGTCGCCGATGCGCACGTCCTTGCGCCGCACCTCGTCCTCGTTGTGCAGCGTCGCCCGGGCGATGGTCGAGCCGGCCACGAGCACGGGATCGAACTCAGCGACCGGTGTCAGCGCTCCGGTGCGGCCGACCTGCACGCGGATCTCGCGAAGGACGGTCGTCTTCTCCTCCGGCGGGAACTTGTATGCGATGGCCCAGCGAGGCGCCTTGGCCGTGTAGCCGAGTTCGTCCTGCAGCGCGAAATTGTCGACCTTCACGACCACGCCGTCGATCTCGTAGGGCAGGTCGTGTCGCCGCTCGAGCGCGGACTCGCAGAACGAGCGCACATCGTCGCGGGATGCACACACCCGGATGTCGGGGTTCACTTTGAAACCCGCGTGACGAAGCCACTCGAGCGCCGCCGATTGACGCGCCAGACCCAACGCCCGTGGGTCCGCGACCTGATACATGAACGTGGCCAGATCACGCGATGCGGTTATAGCCGGGTCCTTCTGCCGCATGGAGCCCGCGGCCGCGTTGCGCGGATTCGCGAACACGGGAAGGCCCGCCTCGTCCTGTTCGGCATTCAGGCGCTCGAAAGAGTCCTTCGGCATGTAGACCTCGCCACGCACCTCTACGCCGCCGGGGGCGTCGACGAGCAGATGCAGCGGGACGGTCCTGATGGTGCGCACGTTCGCGGTGACGTCCTCGCCGGTGGTCCCGTCCCCGCGCGTGCCCGCGCGCACGAGCACCGCGTCCGCGTACGTGAGCGCGAGCGACGAGCCGTCGATCTTGAGCTCGGCCACGAACGCGCACTCTCTATCGCCGACGTCGCGCGCCACGCGCTCGAACCACGCGTCGAGCTCCGCGGATCCCATCGCGTTGTCGAGCGAGTACATGCGCGCGGCGTGACGCACGGGGGCGAAGGCCTCAGACGGCGGCGCGCCGACCCGCTGTGTGGGCGAATCGGGCGTCACGAGGTCCGGATACGCTGCCTCGACCTCCCCCAGTTCGCGAACCAGCGCGTCGTAGGCCGAGTCCGATATCTCGGGAGCGTCCCGAACGTAGTAGCGGTTCGCATGGTGGGCGATCTCGCGCCGGAGCGCCGTCGCGCGCGCTTGAGCCGCCGCGCGGTCGAGCACTACTCGCCCTCGGCCTTGAGGCGCTGGACGTGGACGTCATTGACCGACCAGATCGTCACGTCGGGCACGAAGCGGTTGAGACGCTCGGCCTCGTAGATCCAGACGTCCTTGAGCGTGACCTTGAAGTAGACACCGCTGCCCGAACCGACCGGCTCGACGTCGACCCCGTTGGCGAGATAGGCCCGCAGCTCGGTCTCGACGTAGTAGGTGAAGACTCGTGCCGCATCGCGATACTCGTCGTAGAGCTTCATGCGAAGCTGCGCCTCGCGCATATCCAGCTCGTCGATCTCGTCCATGTGCTCCCCCGCCTTGAGTGTCGAACGCAGGACGCGCGGCGCGCGTCCCTATGCGAGTGTGCCTCTATCCGTCCAGCGAGACCAGCCGCGCGGCGCCCCAGGCGCCGAGCGTCTCGCCCGCGACGACGACCAACCCGAGAACGCCGTCGAGTCCCTTGACCGCGTCGATGGCACGCTGGACGTCCTGAGCCGAATGTACCCTGTTGCCCAGCGCGCTGGCCACAGCGTCGGCAAGCGCCCCGTCACGCGCGATGACGCATGCCGCGTCGGCGCTCCCGAGCGAGACCGACGGCCCGACGCTCGCCGACGACGTGCACACCGCGACGGGCATCGTCGCCGCGTCCACCACGATACCGACCCGCCCTGACAGCGGCGACGGCCCTGCGTGCAGCGCCACGACCCGCTCGGTCGCGCCGGTCATGTATACGTCGCCACCGTTCTCCACGACGACCTCGGCCGAATACGCCGCGAGCCCTCGCGCGACGTGCTCGGCGAACGCGCCGGCCACGGCCGCCATCGGTCCGACGTCGGCGATCGAGGCCGCAGCCGCCATGGCGCGTACGATCGCAGGCGCGTCCGCGTCCACCTGGAACGGCACGAACGACTCGACGAAGCGCCGGTGATGCGAGATGTAGCCGTCCAACTCTGCCCGGGCCGCCTCGACCAGAGCGGTCGCCTCCCGCGTCAGGTCGCATTCCGCCGCGATCTGAAGGTCGGTCTCGCGGACCATGACCTGGAACGTCACGAGCCCGGCGGGCGCGACGCGACGTCGATATGTCCGAGGTTCGAATGCCATGCTTGGGATTGTCCGGCTCACCGCGGCAGGCGGCAAGGGCGGCGCCTCGACGGAGTTTCGGGAATATG
>JAUSBS010000126.1 GCA_030651905.1 Coriobacteriia bacterium | reverse complement strand
GGCTCGCTGCGCCGCCGCGGCAGCCGGATGGTGCGACGGTACCTGTAGGGACGCGAAGGGGCGCCCCGAAGGGCGCCCCTTCCCACGCACTGTCTTCGACGAGGTCTCTAGATGCCCCAGTACCAGTCGGGCAGGATCTCGAGGAGCCGTCGTGCGACCCCGGAGCCCACCGAATACTCCCCCCCGATGAGCAACGGAAGGAACCCCAGGCCCCTTCCCTTCATGGACGCGATGTAGGCGTCGAGACCCGCCGGCAGGTACTTCGGAGCTGTGAGCGCTACGGGCGCTCCCACCAGCGGAGAGACCGACGGCCCCTTGTCTTGGATCGACCGACCGATAGTGACCCCGAAAGCGCCTGCGGCGAGGGCCTCGTGGAGGTGCCCGGCTATGACGATCGAGTTCGTGGCAAGCCAGCCCTTGGCCTGGCCCCATCGCAGCACGGCCATCGACGTCTTGTACGTGTCGCGGCCGTAGATCCGATCCGCCTTCGCCACCCTCAGTGAGTGCCGCACCCTATCGGAGACATTGCCTGTCCCGCCGATGATGTAGCGGCGCCACAGGTGCAGCTTGGTGAGCGCGGTCCGGGTGTCGTGGGGGATGCTGTTCCGCCTCACGAACAGAACGGGGATGTGCTGGCTGGCCGAGATCGCCCCGGTCGATGCCGCATCGATCCACTTGCTGCGGTAGGAGCCGTTCAGGATCATCGCTTCCCCGGGCATCCTGTCCCCACGAGACGTCAGCACCGCCTTCATGCGAGACGCGACCAGGGCGGCGGTCGCGTAGCGATCGCGGCCGCCCACCCGGTCGATGGTCCCGGTCCCCTTGAGAGCGGAGAGCTGTTTGTAGCAGGCCTTCGACACGGCCAGGGTGCCGCCGACAACGTGGATGTTGATGCCACCCCGGTTCGCGTCGCGAAGATACGCGATCGCCTGTGCGGTCACGGCCGGGACCGACTTGTAGTCCACGATCAGGAGCGGCGCGCCGTAGACGCCGCACAGTCCCGGCGCGACGATCGCGTCTGGTGAGCCGCCGTCGTAGCCTGCGACGACCACCACGTCTGCGATCCCTACCGGCGCGGCGCTGTCCGCGTCCACGCTGGCCGCGACCGGCTCTTCGCCGGCTTTGAGCGCGCCGAGGGCCTGCTCGACCTCACCCGTGTCGTAGATGCTGGCGCGAAGCTTGGCCATGTTCGCGAGAGTCTCGAACCGATTACTGCCCTTGATGCGTGGCGGGATGGGACGGAACCGCGTGAGGAACAGCTTGTTCGTCGTGCGCTGCTGCCACAGCAGGGTGTCGAAATCCCACGCGAACCGGGACGGGTCGAACTCCGTGTAGGTGAGCTGGTCGCCGGGGCTGTTGACCACGGTGTACCGGACGGCCACAGCCCTGGCGCGCACGGAACCGGTCCCGTAGCTCTCGAACCATGTCACGTAATCGCCGTCGAACCCGCCCATCTCCTTGGACGGGCCGCCCGTCGCGATCTCGGTCGCTTCTGTTGATCCCCAGGGCAGGTACCAGATCTTGCGGTAGCCGGACTCGACTTCGGTCCAGGACAGTGAACCGCCGCTGCAAGAGACGCGCTCCACGATCCCTGCACCCCGTGCCGCCGTCGTCACCGACAAGCTGCTGCCCGACAGCTCCTCGGCGTAGATCGCGTCGCCGCGGGTCCAGCTCGCCCAGCTCTCGTTGACATCGATGTTCTCGGCTGCGGGCGGCTGGTTCGAGTCCAGCTCATGTGTGCTGCCATTCGTGATGTCCGTCGCCGTGAGGTCCCACGCCGAGCCGTCATAGGCGAGGGTCAGGACCCACTTCCCGCCGAACGCCCAGTCGGTGCCGCCGAAGAAGCCGGCCGGGTTGACGCAACGCTTCTCGATCCCGGTGACCGGATCGACCACATGGACGCCCGGGGTGCTCGCCTGGAAGGCGACAAGGGTCTGGGTCACCTCGTTCGACCAGTCGCCGCCGATATCGACCTTGCTCGAGACAGCCGTCGTCGCGATGGTCGAGACGACGTCGTACTCGTCGATGAACTTGACCGGACCGTCCTGGGACGAGCCCGCCTCCACCCACGCCGCCCGTCCTTCGTGAACATCGAAGCCCCCGCGGTTCGGGCCGGGGCTGACCATCTGCTTCGTCATCGGCAGGAGACCGACCTCGATGGACTCAGGCAGACAACCCGTGGCCACCACCGCCACCACTGCGAGCGCAGCCACCAGCGCTAGGCGTGTGAGTACTGGCTTCAGACTCCGCATGTTCTCCCCCTCGCATCACGCGCTCCCCGTGAGCGCCATAGAGAGGGTATACCCCGCTGATGCGCCGTGCGCCAGAGGCAACTTGTGCCACGGCATCAAGTAGTCGATAATCGAACGTGTGTTCGCCTCTTCTCCCGGTCGATCCGGAGGCCCCATGCCTACGACAGACACCCTCCCCGCGACCGCTTCGAACACGGTCCTCGCCGACGTACTCGCGGAGCTCAACAGCGCCCAGCACGCGGCCGTCACGCACGGCGACGCGCCGCTGCTCATCGTGGCCGGCGCGGGCACCGGCAAGACCACCACACTCGCGAACCGCGTGGCATTCCACATCTCAGAGGGCGTCGACCCGCGCAGGATCCTGCTACTCACCTTCACGCGTCGTGCGGCGCAGGAGATGACGCGGCGTGTCGACGGCATCCTGCGACGGCTGCGTGGCGAAGGCGTGCGCATGCCGGGGGGCGAAGCGGTGTGGGGCGGCACCTTCCACGCCATGGGTGCTCGGCTCCTGCGGCTCCACGGCGTGTCGATCGAGCTCGATCCCGGCTTCACGATCATGGACCGCGGCGACTCCGAAGACCTGATGGGCCTCGTTCGCGCCCAGCTGGGCCTCACCCGCACCGACCGCAGGTTCCCGCAGAAGGGGACGTGCTCGGACATCTACTCGCGCGCGGTGAACTCGCAGAAGCCGCTCGGCGAAGTGCTCAAGACCGCGTTCCCGTGGTGTATCGAGCACGAGGACGACCTCAAGCGGTTGTTCGCCGAGTATGTGGAGCGCAAGATCGCCGGCGGCGTGCTCGACTACGACGACATCCTGCTCTACTGGCTGGCGCTGCTCGAGGACGACGCCGTCGGTGCGGAAGTGCGCAAGCGGTTCGACAAGGTGCTGGTGGACGAGTACCAGGACACGAACTCCCTGCAGGCCCGCATCGTTCGCCTCCTGCGCCCCGACGGGACCGGCGTGACGGTCGTCGGCGACGACGCGCAATCGATCTACTCGTTCCGCGCGGCCGACGTGCGCAACATCCTCGACTTCGCGGGGTTGTTCCCCGGCGTCGTCACGCTCCCGCTGGAGCAGAACTACCGCTCGACGCAGCCGGTCCTGGACGCGACCAACCGGATCATCGCCGGTGCGGCCGAGCGTATCGAGAAGGACCTGTGGACGGCCCGCGGGGGCGGCGAACGGCCCGCGGTGGTCTCCTGCCACGACGAGAACGAGCAGTCGGACTTCATCGTGCGCCGCGTGCTCGAACTGCGGGAGTCCGGTGTGCTCCTCAAGCGTCAGGCGGTGCTCTTCCGCGCGGCGCACCACGCGCTCCCGCTCGAGATGGAACTCCAGCGCCGCAACATCCCCTATCACAAGTACGGCGGCCTCAAGTTCACCGAGACGGCACACGTGAAGGACCTCACCGCGATCCTGCGACTGGCCGAGAACCCGCGCGACATCGCGGCGGGACTCCGCGTACTGACGCTGCTGCCCGGCGTCGGTCCGCAGACCGCGCAGCGGCTGATGGAGGCGCTGGCGCAGGCGAGCGGCGACTTCCTCGCGTGGGCAGACCAGGCGTCGCCCGCTCCCGCCGCGAAGTCGGCGTGGGCGTCGTTCGTACCGCTCATGATCGACCTCACCCGCCCCGAGGGCATGGAGCTTTCGGCACAGGTGCATGCGGTCCGCGAGATGTACGCGCCGCTGCTCGAGCGACGGTACGACAACGCCACCGCGCGCCTGCGGGACCTCGAACAGATCGAGCGGCTCGCGGCTCGCTTCCCCGACCGGCTCTCGCTGCTGGCAGACATAGCGCTCGACCCGCCGGCCTGGGCCGAGGACCTGGCGGGGCCCCCCGTGCTCGACGAGGACTACCTGATCCTGTCGACGATGCACTCGGCCAAGGGGCTGGAATGGGACGCCGTCTACGTGATCCACGCCGCGGACGGCAACATCCCCTCGGACATGGCGACCGGGTCGGTCGACGAGATCGAGGAGGAGCGGCGACTGTTCTACGTGGCCTGCACGCGTGCGCGAGACTGGCTCTACGTCTGCTTCCCGCTGCGCTACTACACGAGCCCCTGGAACCACACGGACGCGCATGGCTACGCGCAACTCACGCGCTTCGTCGCCGATGGAGCGCGCGACGTGTTCCGCGACGAACCGGGCGGGGTGCGGGATCCTGCCGAGAGCGACGCGCCTGCCGACCCCGCGGTCGCGGGCGCGAGCGTGCGGGCGCGTCTGCGCGCGATGTGGGAGTAGACGCCCGCTAGCGGTTCGACATGAGGTAGAACGCAGCCACGGCCGGGCTCAGGACCAGCGAGATCGGGTTGAGTGAGCCGAACAGTCCGGCGAGTCCCACACCCAGCAACGCACCGAGCGCCGCGATGACGGCGAACTCCCAGGTGCGATGGCCGCCGGAGCCGCGACGGGTGGCCTCAGCCACGCCGATGCCGCCCAGGATCGACAACCAGAACGTGAAGAACGGAACGAAGAGCAGAACGAGGGCCAGAGCGACGCCGGCGCCGAGTGCGGCTCCCGCACCCGTGAGGTATTGCCTGGGCTTCACACCGCCGAGCGTCGGGCGCTTGGTGAGCCCGCAGTCCCGGCACTTGTAGCCGACGGGCGTATCGACCCAGTCCTTCGGGCAGATGTAGCGGCCACAGTCGGTACAGGAGACACCCGTCTCGACACCCTTATGGTAGGAGCACTCCGGCATAGATCCTCCGCGGAGGGTCGAGACTGGTGGGCGATGAGGGATTCGAACCCCCGACCTCTTCCGTGTAAAGGAAGCACTCTCCCGCTGAGTTAATCGCCCGATCGGTGAAGTCGCCTGCCGCAGTGTCTCACGGGATCGGCGGTGCGACCAAGTCGGCGATGAGGACGTAGCGCTTCGGGGCGTCGCCGACATAGTCGAACGGATAGCACGTGCTGACAGTCAGGACCGCGTGATCGGTGGGGACGACGACCGTCCTGTCGTTCCTGCCGACGATCCGGATACGCGTGATCTTGTAGGTGAACGTGCCTGCCGCCGTCTGGACGATGAACTCGTCACCCGTCTTCAGCCTGCCGAGGCGCGTGAACACCGTATCCCGATGCCCGGAGAGCACACAGTTGTCCGGCTCGCCGGGCAGCACGGTCGTGGGCATGTGGCCCACGCCCTTCTTGAGTTCCTTCGTACCGGTCCCCTCGATGATGGGGAACGTCTGCTTCAGTGCCGGGATCGACAGTATCCCGAGCATCTCGCCCCTCGCGGGGCGCACCGGAAACACCGGCACAGAAGGGCTGGCGACCCCGGACAGGGGGACCGTCGACGAATCGGCCAATGACGGCACCGTCAGCCTGATCGCGGAGATCCTCGGTGCGACGGGGCGAACGGTCTGCGCCCAGATGTTGTACGACGCAACACAGATGAGCCCGATCCCGAGGGCAAGCGCTCCCAGGGACAGTATCGCGGCTGGAGAGAGTCTGCCTCGCGGGGATGCGGCTCTATGCATGGATCTTTCTGGTGGTCATCCAGTAGCCCGCTGCTCCGAGAAGCGTCAGCGCGACGCCCGCGAGGAGAACGGTGTACCACGGTGTGGCGGTGTTCGGCAGCAGCTGACCGGCGGCCACGGTGACCCTGGCCACGGCTGTGTCGGTGGTGGGTGCGCTCCCGACGTCGGCGGTGACGACGGCGATGTTCTCAGTCGTCCTCGTGAGGTTCGTCGTGCGGGTGTAGACCCATGTCTCGGTGGTGTCGAGTTCGCCGTTGCTGTTGGTGTCCCCGGTGAAGCTCGTGATGGCGCCGAGCTTGTCATCCGTGAGGTGCACGTTGGTCAGCGGCCCTTCACCGAACGTGTTCGTCACCGTGTACGTGTAGGTGACCGAACCCGGCGCGGCAAGCGAGTACGCCGATGCCGTCTTGACGACGTGGATGTCGGTGGAGTACTCACAGTACCCGTTGATGATGGTGTTCGAATCGAGGTTGACGGCGGCGTTGCGCGCAAGCAACTGCCCTTGGATGTGCGCACCGGTGTTCGCAGTGATGTTCGTCAACGCGAAGATATGCCCGACGAAGATCGAGTTCGTCCCCAGCGTCGCTGAGCTCGTGACCTGCCAGAACACGCGGCAGAACTGCGCCTGACCGGCGAGCACGACACGGCTGCCCGATGACGTGGTGAGCGTCGCGGGACACTGGAACACGAAGACGCCGTCGGGGTCGGTCGAGTTGAGGATCAAGGTACCTGACAGCTGGAAGTCGCCGCCCACGGGGCTGTAGACACCGGGAACGAGCGTCTGCCCCGCCAACTCGTGGTCGATGGGAGTCGCGGGGGTTCTTCCCTCAGCGTCAAGGTACGCGGCGGTCAGGTCGAGCTGCGCCTGTGCCGCAGGGGCATCGTTATTGTGCGTCGCGCCCGACGCGAGCCCGGGCGGGAACCCAGTGATCGACGTACCGGGGGACACGCCGATATCTCCGCCGGCAGACCCGCCGATCGTGGTCGGCCCGGTGTTGGTGATAGTGGTGCCTGCCAGAACGCCGTAGGTGGAGGTGGTTCCCAGCGGCACCGGTGCCGCCATCGCGACCGCAGGTGCAGCGATCATGACCACGAGCATGACTGCCAGTACCGACGCGGTGAGCCGCATCTTGGTGACCGTCTTCATAGGTCTACTCACTCCCCTGTTGTCAAGCGCCCCTGCACACGCTGTCTAATCATACCACCCTGGGCGATCGGGAGTCGCCCGAGCCCTCGAGCGCGGCCTTCAGGCGCTTGAGATCGGTCGCGATCGTCTGGTCAAGCTCCCGTTGGATGCGCCCCTCGAACAGTGAGGCCGGACCGGTCAGTTCCGCGGAGCCGGACATGTTGAAGCGGGTGCCGCCGGATTCCGGTGCGCATGTGAGGTTGATCCGCGCGGGGATCTTGCCGCGCGCGCGCAGTCCGATGTGCTCGGGGGGTGCGTAATCGGTGACCTCGAGATCGACGTCGACCGACCGTCCCTGGTAGGAGTAGGTCTGCCGGATGATCGAACCGACGGTCAGCTCCGCGTCGACGGCATGCGAAGCGACCAGGTAGCTCCGCCACGAGAGATCGTTCGACGGGTCGGAGACGTACGCGAAGACATCCGCGGGCTCCCGTGCTATCACCACACTGCCTCGAGCGCGCATAGGACCTCCTTCTAGTCAGCGACGTACTCCCCGTACCAGGCCATGGCGGCCAGCGCGCGTACCGCGGCGACCGGTGAGTAGAGGATGACCGGATCGTGGCGCGCGCCGCCCGGGAACGTCGCCGCCTCGACCGGGCGCAAAGGGACGTTGATGATCGGCTTGCCCGTGCTGGCCATGAGCGCGGTCACGCGCTCGAGGAAGTCGATCTCGGCCGGGTTGAAGCTGCCGCGGCCGGGCCCGCCCGGTGCGCCCGCGGACACGGGATCGTCCGACGTCCAGCCAGTGGACGGGCTGCGCAAGATGCCGAGCACGACGACAGCGTCCACCGCCTCGCTCTCGGCGAGCACGGTCAGCGCGTGGCTTGCGAGGTCCGGGCCGATGGCCGCGACGAGGTCGACGGGGTTGCTGCGGCACCAGTAGCCGGGCAGGAGCTCGTCCAGCTCGGCGAGGACGCGAGACTCCAGCGGAGCCAGCTCGAGGCCGTTGCGCGCCACCTCGTCGGCCGCGAGCACGCCCCAGCCTCCACCGAGCGTCATGACCGCCACCCGGCGGCCCGCCGGTAGAGGAAGCGCGCTCAGGCACAACGCCAGATCCAGGCTCTCGTCGGGGCCCGTCCGCACGAGGCAGCCCGTCTGACGGGCCGCGGCCAGGAAGACATCGGCCGAGCCGGCCATGGCGCCCGTGTGCGATGCGGCCGCGCGGCGACCGTACTCCGTCAGACCGCCGCGCAGTACGACCACCGGCTTCTTGCGCGTGATCCGGCGCATGACGTCGAGGAAACGGCGACCGTCACCGGTGCCCTCGAGATAGACGAGGGCGGCGGCGGTCTGCGGATCGTCTCCCAGTGCGTCCAGCACGTCGAGTGCGCTCGTCGATGCCTGGTTGCCGACCGAAACGTACTTGTCGATCCCGATGCCGCGACGCTCGGCCCTGGTGACGAGCTGCACGCCGATGTTGCCCGACTGGGAGACGATGCTCAGTCCTCCGGCCTTCGGGCGCAGCTCCAGGAAGCCGACGGCGTGCAGGCGACTGTGCGTCGCGACCAGGCCCATGCAGTTGGGGCCGATGAGCGTGACGCCCGAGGTGCGGGCGGTATCGACGAGCTGCGCCTCCGCGGCGGCGCCTTCCTCGCCCGCCTCCGCGAAGCCGGCAGCCACCACCAGCGCGACAGGGACCCCCCGCTCGCCGCACTGCTCGACCACGGCGTTCACATGGGCCGCGCCCAGCGCCACCAGCGCCAGGTCCGGCGCTTCCGGCAGCTCCGCGATGCCGGAGTACGCGGGCAGACCCTGCACGGTGCCGCCACGACCGTTCACGGGGTAGATGGGGCCGGGGAAATCGCCCTCGATGAGGTTGCGAAGCAGGGATCCGCCCCACTTGCCAGGATCCTCCGAGGCACCGACCACTGCGACGGAGCGCGGCGCGAACAGAGGCGCCAGATCGGGCGTGACGACAGCATGCGGGACGTGGGTCCCTCGCTCGGCGGCGGGGTCGAGGATCACGAGCGCGTCGGCCGCCACCGGGACCGCGCCTTCCACGATGAGCGGGTTCACGTCGATCTCGATCACGGCCGGGTGGTCCGCGGCGATGCGTGCGAGCGCGCGGACAGCGTCGGCCAACGCCGTGCGGTCCACGGCCTGTAGCCCGCGGAACTCGTCGAGCAGTACGCTGGCCCGGATCCCGGCGAGCATGCCCTCGATGTCCCGGTCCTCCAGGGGCGTCACACCGAGTGCGATGTCCTTGTGAGCCTCGGCGAAGACGCCACCGATACCGAAGACGATGACGGGGCCGAAAAGCGGGTCGCGCTTCATTCCGACCATGAACTCGCGGGAACCCCGGACCATCCGCTCGACGAGGAGCGCGGCGTCCTGGCCTTCGGTGAGCGCCAGAAGGGAGCGGGCAGCGGCCCGGACGGCCTCGTCCCCGACGAGGTTCAAGGCGACCAGCCCGCGCTCCGTCTTGTGGGTGATGCGCGCCCCGATGGCCTTGACGACCACCGGTCCGTCGAGGCGCGACGCGATGGCTGCAGCCTCGTCCTCGTCGCGCGCGAGCCCACCGTCGGGCACGGGGATCCCATAGCCGGCGAGCAGCTTCTTCGCCTGCCATTCGTCCAGCGCGCCGAGCCCTTGTGCCACAGCTTCGGCCACGACATCGGACGCCGCTCGCGTCACCATGCCGCGATCACCCGCGCGCGCCCTCGTTCTTCCCAGCACAGTTGCACCATGACGTGTACTTCCCCATCCCGGAGGGTCTCAAGGCGACGCTGCGCCACTCATCGGCTCCGCCGCGATGAGCTCGTTCGGGTTCGTGACTCGAAGCGCATAGTCGCAAACGAACCCTTCCCTCATCCTCTGACGCCCGAAGTGCCGGGGCGGGTATAAGGGACACGGACAAGCTGCACCGGCCATGTCCGGCGAGCGAACAGCGAGAGAGGGGCCAGCGATGAGGGGTCTTCGTACGAGACGATGCGCGGCTATGTTCCTCAGTCTGGTGATGCTGGTCTCGCTACTGCTGGTGCTGCCTGGGGTCGCTGCCGCGGGATCGCCGCCCTTCGCCGTGCTGAACACTGCGCTCTACGCTCCGTCTCCTCAGTCCGAGGGGCACTTTGGAGCATCCGTGGCGGTATCGGGGGACACGATCGTGGTCGGTGAACCGGGCCGCAACGTGGTCATGACGGGTGCCTCCGGCGTAGGAGTCGGAGCGGTCGACGTCTACGTGAAGAGCGGCGGGGTCTGGGTATTCCAGCAGGAACTCAGGCCGTCGCCGCTCGAGATCGAGACGGGATACGGGACATCAGTCGACATCGACGGCGACCGGCTGATCGTCGGCGCACCCACATTCTCCACTGCGGGCGCCGCCTTCATCTACAAGCGCTCGGGCACAACCTGGACGCTCGAGAAGTCACTGGCCGGCTCGGCCGCAGACGGACGCTTCGGGAGCGCGGTGGCTATCGACGCGGGAACCGCGGCCATCGGGGCGCCGATGCACGACAGCGGAAGCATCGATGTGTGGCGATGGACCGGACTGGATTGGGTGTCGCAGGCAACTCTCGTCTACTCGGGCGGTTCGCCCGGGGACCAGTTCGGCGGCAGCATCGCGCTTGAAGGTGACACCCTCGTCGCCGGCGCCACCAATGACGACTATGGCTTCACAAGCGTGATCAGCAACGCAGGCAGCGCACACTGGTTCACGAGGAGTGGGAACACCTGGACCTGGCGGCAGATGATCGTCCCGCCGGACCCGATCGCAGACGGCTGGTTCGGCGGCCCGATCTCGATCTCGGATAGCCGGATCCTGGTCGGATCGTGGAACCGGTCCGTCGGCGGGGTCTCGGGAGCAGGAGCCGCCTACATGTTCGTGAACGACGGCGTCGATTGGGGCTACGAGAGAACTTTCACGGCTCCGGTCCCGACCGCCAACGACTATTACGGCTCCGGCGTCGCTCTGGATGGTCGGACCGCGCTGATCGGCGCGTTCTTTGCGAACTCCTATCACGGGAACGCCTACTTCTACACCTACGAGACCGGCGTGTGGACTCATCGTCAGAAGTTGGATCTGAGTGCGGACACGCCCAGCGTGACCCAACTCGGCACCTCAGCGGCACTCTCCGGCGGTACCGCGGTTCTCGGGGCCCAGATGTCCGACGCACCCCTCCAGTCGATCGCAGGGAGTGCCCTCGTCTTCGATACGCGCGGCACTCTCAGCGGAGTCGTCCGCGATGCCGTCACAGGCCTGCCGGTTTCCGGGATCGAGATCAGCGCGTACGTCGGCGACCAGTCCGGTGATCCGGACCTGATCGCGCTGACGAACACCGACGCGCTCGGCCGGTACTCGCTCTCGCTCGATACGGACGACTACGCGATCGGCTACATGGACGGGAGCGCGACCTACTATGCGGGCTTCTACAACGAGGTGCATCTATGGCCGGATGCGACGAAGGTGAGTGTCATCGCGACGGACACGACCACGCTGGACCTGAACGTGCATCCGAAGCCCAAGGTGTCGCTGACCAAGGTCGTCGCGCCTTCCTCGGTCGGCAGAAACCGCCGGTTCACCGCGTACGGCTTCCTGAAGCCACGCCACCGGGCCGGCTCGTATCCGGTGAAGCTCCAGCTCTACCGCTACGTGAGGCAGCGCAACGGCCTCTACGCCTGGACCCTCTACAGGAGCGTGTCGGCCAGGGCGTATGACTACCGACCCACCCGGCGAGCCTCCTGGTACACGAAGTACAGGGCCACAATCTCCTTGCCATACAACGGCAAGTGGAAGATCCGCGCCTATCACGCGGCCGACGCGACCTACGGCCCGAGTTACTCGAGCTGGCGCTACATCACGGCAAGGTAGGACACCTACGTACACTCTGCGGCAGAGAGCCGCCCGCAGGATGCGGGCGGCTCTCTGTGTGGTGTTGGTGGTGCCCCCAAGGGAATTCGAATCCC
>JAUSBS010000122.1 GCA_030651905.1 Coriobacteriia bacterium | reverse complement strand
GTAGAAGGTGTGGATATCGTTGATCGAGAGGACTCGCTTCGCCATGGTCACTCCGCCCCCGCCGCAGCCAGCATCGCTTCGGCGCCCTTGCCCAGGTACGCCTCGATGACCTTCGGGTTGCGCTGGATCTCCGCGGGGAGCCCCTCGGCGACGAGTTCTCCGAAGTCGAGCACGTAGATCCTGTCGGCGATATCCATGACGACCTTCATGTCATGCTCGATCAGTAGGACCGTGATCCCCGTGTCGCGGATCCGTCGCACGAGCTTCGTGAGCTCCGCGCTCTCCTGCGGGTTCATGCCGGCGGCGGGCTCGTCGAGCAGCAGCAGCTTCGGCTCCGTGGCGAGCGCGCGCGCGATCTCGAGCTTGCGCTGCTGGCCGTACGGCAGATTCACCGCCAGCTCGTTCGCCTTGTCGACCAGATCTACGAACCGGAGCCATTTGAGCGCCTCGTCACAGGTGTGCTGCTCTTCCCGCTTGAAAGCCGGCGTGCGAAGCACCGCCTGAAGCGGGCCGGCCGTCGTCCTGCTGTGCCGGCCGACCATGACGTTCTCGAGCGTCGTCATGTTGGCGAAGAGCCGGATGTTCTGGAACGTGCGCGCGATGCCCATCTGGCAGATCTCGTGCGGCTTGCGCCCACCGAGCTCGCGGCCGTTGAAAGCCACCGAACCCTCGGTGGCCTTGTAGATGCCCGTCATCAGGTTGAAGAACGTCGTCTTCCCGGCCCCGTTGGGGCCGATCAGCGCGACGATCTCACCCTCGTCGATGCGCAGGTTGACGTTCGCGACGGCCTTGAGGCCGCCGAACATCATCGTGACATTCTCAGCTTGTACTACAGACACTTCGATGCTCCCCACTCACACGTCGTCGGGGGACTGGTCCCGATGCTTCAAGTCCCAAAGCGTCTGGTCCTCTTCCGCGAGGATGCGATCATCGTCGGGATGGAGCTCCAGCGCTCGGCGCTTGCTCGGGATCATTCCTTGCGGTCGTACGGCCATCATGATGACCATGAGCAACCCGAACACGAGGAACCGGTAGCCGGTGATCATCGAGGTGACGTCACCGGACAGCTGGATGACGCCGGCGACCATGAGGCCCTGGATGAGGTCCGGGATGCCGCGGATCACGAGCGCTCCCACGATGACACCCGGGATGGAACCCATGCCGCCGAGCACGACGATGCACACGACGAACACCGACTCCATGAACGTGAACGACTCAGGGCTGATGAACTGCTGTACGTAGGCGAAGGTCACGCCGGCGATACCGCCTGACATCGCGCCCAGCGAGAAGGCCCACAGCTTCTGCGTGCGTATGTTGATGCCGCAGGCCGCCGCCGCCACCTCGTTCTCACGCATGGCCACCCACGCGCGACCGAGCCTGGAGTTGTCGAGCCTGCGGATGACGATGATCGCGCCGATGATGAGGAGCAGCACGACGAAGTACCAGTAGAGGTTCGGTCCGAAGACGAACTCCCCGATCGGGGTTGGGAACCGGACAGTGTCCTGAAGCCACGCCGAAGGCCACGGAGCCTGGAGCGTCTCGACGCCGCGCGGTAGGCCGGTGGCGCCGTTGGAGAGTCCGCCGAGGTCGTTGACCAGGCAGATCCGCACGATCTCGCCGAAGCCCAGCGTCACGATCGCGAGGTAGTCACCCCGCAACCTGAGCACGGGGAAGCCGAGCGCGAGCCCCGTGGCCGCGCCGGCCAGTGCAGCGGGGATGAGCATGGCCCAATAGGTGCCGCTGCCGAGCGAGCTCGATACGGTCTGTCCGATCAGGACACCGACGTAGCCGCCCATGGCGTAGAACGCGATGTAGCCCAGATCGAGCAGCCCCGCGTATCCGACAACGATGTTGAGTCCGAGCGCGAGAAGGACCCAGATGCCGACGACCACAAGGATGCGGACGAGGAATCCGAGGCCTGACGCTGCCTGCAGAGTCGTGGGAACGATGATCAGCAGCAGCGCGATGACGCCGTAGAGCGCGAGCTTCTTCGGAGGGATCGTCGCGACCTTTCCGACGGTGCCTGCCTGAGTCTTTGCATCGGTCATGGTCGCTACACCTTCTCCGCTACTGCTTCGCCGAGCAGACCGCCCGGACGGAAGATGAGGACCAGCACGAGCACGATGAACGCGACGACGTCGCGATAGGCGTTGCTCAGGAACCCGCTTGCCAGAGACTCGACGATCCCGAGCAGGAACCCTCCGAGCATCGCGCCTCGCAGGTTCCCGATGCCGCCGATGACGGCGGCTGTGAACGACTTGATGCCTGGGATGAATCCCATGTTGTACTTCACCGAGCCGTAGTACATGCCATTGAATACACCGGCGATGGCACCGAGTGCCGGGCCGATGAAGAACGCGAGAGCGATGACGCGGTTGATGTCGACGCCCATGAGGCCGGCGGCATCGCGGTCCTGCGAAGTCGCGCGCATCGCCCGGCCTATACGGGTCTTGGACACGAACGTGTCGAGGACCGCGAGCAGGACGAGCGAGGTGACGATGATGAGGATCTGCATCGTCGAGATGTTGACGCCGGCGACAGTGAACGCCGTCTTCGCGGGGACGAAACTCGTTCCATCGACCCGCGAGTACGGGAGCTGCTTGCTGGAGATCCAGAGAAGTGCTGCGTTCTGAAGGAAGATGGACACGCCGATCGCGGAGATGAGCGGCGCGAGTCTCGGTGCGTGCCTGAGCGGCCGGTAGGCGAACCGCTCGATGAACACACCCATGAAGCCGACGACGATCCCGGAGATGACGAACGCCGCCGCGATCAGACATATGTAGCCGACCGTCCCGCTCAGGAAGAAGGACTGGATCGGCGCGAGGAAGCCCATTCCGGCGGTCTTGGCCACTGCCGGGTCTCCGAGCAGCTTGAGAGCGCCGAGACCCACGTAGCCGCCGGCCATGAACAGTTCGCTGTGAGCGAAGTTGATCATGAGCAGGATGCCGTACACCAGCGTGTAGCCCAGAGCGACGAGTGCGTAGAGCCCGCCCAGGGTGATGCCGTTGATGGTCTGCTCGAGTAGGTAACTCATGGAGAACGTCAAGCTGAACTCCCGGTGGTCAGGTCGCGCGTGATTGGCCGCACGACATCCGCGGGTGCAGGCTCACGATCCGGGCGGGCACGTATGAGGTGCCCGCCCGGATCGTGCACACCCCGCAAACGCGGGGTCGGAATACCTGCTCGATACTCGAGCTTACTTTGCGGCGGGAGCCCACGTGCCGTCGGCGCCCACGGCGTAGACCGTGATCGCCTTGTTGGTGGTGTCGCCGTTCGCGTCGAACGAGACCTTGCCGCTGACGCCCTCGAAGTCGGTCGAGGGGACAGCCGCGATGATGGCCTTCTTGCCTTCGGTGGTGGTCACCTTGTCGGCGCCCATCTCCTTGGCGACCGCGATGATCGCCTTGATGATCACGTTCGCGGCGTCATAGGAGTACGCGTCGTAAGCAGCGATCTCTTCGCCGGGATACTCGGCCTTGAACGCCGCGATGAACTCCTGGCCCTTGGGCATCTCAGCCGTCGGCAGGCCGATGGAGGTGCAGAGGTCGCCAGCAGCATTGGCTGCGCCGGCCAGCTTGATGAACTCACCGTCGAAGATGCCGTCGCCGCCCATAAGCGGAACAGCGAGGCCACCCTCCTTCATCTGCTTGCTCAGGAGAGCGCCCGAGTTGTAGATGCCGCCGTAGTAGACGATATCGACACCCTTCGACTTGATGGCCGTCACGAGCGCCTTGAAGTCGGTGTCCTTGTCGCCGGTCTTCTCGCGACCCGCGACCTTGCCGCCGTTCGCCTCGAACTGCTTGGCCCACTCATCGGCCAGGCCGGTGCCGTACGGGGTCGAGTCGTCGACCACGAACGCGACCTTCTTGCCGGCGACCTTGAACGCATAGTCGGCAGCTGCCGGACCCTGGACCGAGTCGATGGTGCAGACGCGGAAGTAGTTCTTCATGCCCATCTGGGTGAGGTCGACCGCCGTGTTGGCCGGGCTGACCTGCAGAACGTTGCCCTGGTTGTAGATCTTGACGGCAACGCGGGTGACGCCTGAGTTCAGGTGTCCCATGACGCCCACGAGGCTCGGGTTGCTCGTGAACTGCGTGGCGACGTTTCCACCGGTGGTGGGATCGCCCTTGTCATCACCCTCGACGGTCTGCAGAACGATACCGAGGTCCTTGATCTCAGCGGACTCGTTCGCCTGCTTAACTGCGAGGTTCGCACCGCGCACCATGCCCTTGCCGAGTGCAACGGCACCATCGGAGATCGGTGCACCGATGCCGATCGTCACCGTGACGGCCTTGGCTCCGCCATCGGTGGTCCCCGTCGTACCGCCGCAGCCCGTGACAACAAGCGCCACGGCCGCGAGAACGGCGATCAGGGAGACGTACGTCCTGATTTTGCGCATTCCCATCCCTTTCCTCCGGCTCGACTGTCTACGCGCCCCCGAGCCCGTCCCTCCAGACGGACCCAACGAGGGCGTGTCCCTCTTCGAGATTGAGTGAGTGTATCAGAGCCCCACGAAACGCAACATAGATGAGCACCGTATATATGCTCGCGCGCGCACCCGTGTGACCAGCGTGTTTCGGGGGGAAGGCCCCCGGGTGCAGGCCGTGTGTAGCAGTGTGCTACAAGCCCGGTCGCGAGCTCGCCTAGATGAAGTACATCGGCGAGAGATCCTGGTCGATCTCGGCCTGGCGCCGTGCCAGGTCCGCGAGCGTGATCCCGTCGGCGACCGCGCTCAACTCCCGAGCGAGCGCGGCCCACATCTCCGACGAGGCCACCCCCGTCACGTTCGGCACATCGAGCACCTGTCCCTGGATCGCGCGCACGATGTCACCGACGGTGACCTCCTCGGCCGACCGCGCGAGGGCGCAGCCCCCGCTCGCGCCCCGATGGCAGATGAGGATCCCGCGCTTGGCGATCGCGGTGAACTGCTGCTCGAGGAAGCGACGCGGCAACCCGAGACGGTCCGCCAGCTCCCCGGCGACGACGGGGGTCCCGGCGGGCTCCGCGGCCAGCGCCACGAGCCCTCGCACGGTGTAGTCGAGGCGCTGGGAGACCCTCACTGCCCGTACCCTTCCCAGAGCGGCGTGGAAAGGTAGCGCTCACCGGTCGACGGCGCGACGGTGACGACCGCCTTGCCCGCCGCCTCGGGCCGCGCTGCGAGCCGGAGCGCTGCGACGACGTTGGCCCCCGACGAGATCCCCACGAAGACGCCTTCCTCGGCGGCCAGTCGGCGGGCCATCGCGATGGCCGTCGGCCCGTCCACATGCTCGACCGCATCGAGGACCCCCAGGTCGAGCGTGGCGGGAATGAAGTTCGCGCCGATGCCTTGGATGGCGTGCGGCGCGGGGGTCAGTTCCTCGCCGGCCAGCCGCTGAGAGATGATGGGCGACTCGCTCGGCTCCACCGCGACCGCCAGCGCTCCGGGGCGATGCTCCTTCAGGAACCGGCCACCACCGCTGATGGTGCCGCCGGTGCCGACTCCGGCCACGAACGCGTAGAGCTCACCGCCGCCGAGGGCGCGATCGATCTCGGGACCGGTGGTGGCGTAGTGGACGGCAGGGTTGGCGGGGTTGGCGAACTGCTGCGGGATCCATGCGCCCTCGATCGACGCCGCGACCTCCTCGGCCTTGTCCACGGCTCCCTTCATGCCCAGCGCCCGATCGGTGAGCACCAGCTCGGCGCCGAACGCCGCGAGCAGCTTGCGCCGCTCGAGCGAGAACGACTCGGGCATCGTCAGGACGACACGGTAGCCCCGGGCCGCACCGACGAGCGCCAGGGCGATGCCGGTGTTGCCGCTCGTGGGCTCGACGATGACCGACCGGCCCGGCTCGATGATCCCGCGCCGCTCCGCGTCGTCGATCATGGCGCGGCCGATCCGGTCCTTCACCGAGCCTCCCGGATTGCGGGACTCGAGCTTGATGTAGACGTGGCCGGGCAAACCGGCGTCGAGACAGCCGAGGCGCACCAGTGGTGTGTCGCCGATGGTGTCCACGACGGTGGGGATGTTGTCGGGCATCTCGAGTACCTTCCTTCGTCCTTCGAGACCACGCGGGCCGCTGCCCGCTTCGCATGAGGCGACTGTAGGCTCGTGACGGGCGACCCGCAAGGGGGTATTGCGCACCCTTCTCATGCTTTTAGTGTGTTTCGACGGCGGGTGGCGGCGACATGACGCTGCCGCCCCCGGGTTGTACCATCGCCTCACAGTTTCCCGAAGCGAGGGGACATGCGGGTGCGCATCTGGTTCTGGGCCTGGGTGATCGTGGCGGTCGGGATAGCGGCCGTCTCCGCCTTGGCGCGGGACCGCTACAGCGCCCCGTGGGCGAGCGGCGCCGCGACGGCCGCGGTGCTGGAGGCTCTGCGCGCCGACCTCGCGCTGCAGTGGGTCGCGTTCTTCGCGGTCTCGGCAGTGGTCTTCGTGGCCGTGAACCGCGTGCGCTACTCGGGACGCCACGTCGCGAAGCGCTAGACGGTGACGAACACCTCACCGTCGCGCACCGCGACCGGGTAGGACTTCACGTCCGAGTCAGGATGGTCCGTCGTCCCGTCGCGCACGTCGTATCGCCAGCCATGCCACGGGCACATCACCGTGTAGCCGTCCATGAAGCCCTCCGACAGCGGCGCGAACGCGTGGCGGCAGACGTTGGACAGTGCGAAGAACTCCCCGTCGACCCGGAACACGGCGATGTCGCGCTTCCCGATCGTGACGCGGCGCGCCTCCCCGTCGCGCATATCGCCGGCGCGCGCGACCGGGACCTCGACGGGGCCTTCCGGCTCCTCGATGACACCGAGCAGCTCGGACCCGTCGTCCACGTCCGCGCGGATGAACAGCCCGCACCAGCACTTGCGCATACCGGCGAACTGGCTGCGATGGAAGGGGATGCAGGGACAGACGATCCTGACGTCCTCCTTGGGGTCCCCGGTGCGGATCCGGCAGGGGCAGTAGATGTCGCCCGTCTGCGCGAGGACCTCGAGCTCGCCTTCCAGCACGAGGCGCACGAACTCCTCGTCGGTGTTGAACTTGTAGCCGAGCACGGCCACGAACGGCGTCATGTAGGCCTTGAGCTCTGCCGCGGTGGTGCCCTCGCGGAACCTGCGTCGCACGGGCGGGATCCCTGCCTGCGCGCCCTCCGCACTCACAGGGACAGCAGCTCCTTGATCCGGACCTTGTTGAAGCCGACGATCACCTCGCCGTCCACCACGATGACGGGGAACGAGGTGCCGCCCGAGAGCTTCTTCACCTCGTCGATCGCATCGGCGCGCTCCTGGCCGTCCAGCTTGTCGACCTCGACGACGTCATAGGAGACCGCGTTCTCATCCATGTACTGGCGCGCCATGCGGCAGTACGGACACGTGGACAGCGCGAACACCTTCACAGGCACGGGAACTCCTCTCATGGGCGGCGCGGACTCGCCAAGCCCCACTTCGCATATTCCCCTTGTCACGTCACCCGGGGCGGTCCTCGTCTGCAAGGTATGCAGCGGTTCGCACAGATGGTATGTATGAGGTATGGGGCGTGGCGCGGGGGCACAGACTATGACGGGTTGGCAAGACAGGATCTCCACCGGTGAGCGGCGAAGTGCCGTGCTGCTCGCGGCGCTCATCGACGCCCGCAGGCCGCTGTCCAGAAGCGAGCTCCGGCCCCTCGTGCCCGGCTACGACGCGGACTCCGCCACGGCCTCCCTCCAGATGGACGACGACATCGCACTCCTGCGCTCGTACGGCCTCGACGTGGACTGGAACGGCCCCGGGTGCGAGACCGTCGCGATCCGGGTTCCCGCGTGGCAGCATCGCCCCGTCGAACTGAGCGAGACGGACCGACGTCTGCTCGAGCAGGCGGCGAGTCTGGCCACGCTCGACTCCGTCGGCACCGATGCGATGCGAGCCGTCCGCGGCGAGCCGCTCCCGCCGGAGGCGGACACGACGATCTCGCTCAGCCCGCGCGGCTCGGCCGCACGCGGGCGCCCGCTCGCCTACAGCAGGCTCCATCGGCTCGTGTGGCTGGCGGACCGTGGCGCCACGGCGGGCTTCGGCTACCCCGACGCGACCGGCGCCTTCCAGCCGCGACAGCTCCAGGTGGCGGGACTCGGCGAGTCGCGCGGCGTCTGGTACGCGGTCGGTTTCGAACCTGGCTCGAACACCATGCGGGCCTTCGCCGTCTCGGAGATGCTCGGGCCGGTCGTGGAGGCGGAGTCTCCGGGAACCTACGAGGCGCCGTTCGGATTCGACACCGCCGAGTACCTTGCGCTGTCGTGGAGGCTCGGGCCGGACCCCGTTCCCGCACGCGTGCGCTTCGACGCGGATCTTGCGGTGTACGTCTCAAGCATGCTTTCGCACATCAAGCTCGAGTCGCTCCCGGACGGCTCGGTGGAAGCGAGCGTCTCGGTCGGCGACATCGAGGACTTCGTCGGATGGGTGCTTTCCTTCGGCACCCACGCGCTCATCGTGGAACCGGCGGAGGCCGCCGCTCGGGCGCGCCAGGTCCTCGCGATGATGGTGACCAGACATGGCTGACACGACACCGCGGCTGACAGGCCCGCACGCCACCGCGCTACTCCTCGCGGTCCACTCCGTCCGCGAGCGGCTCGACGGCGAGATCCCTGATATCCGCCACCTGACTCAGACGCTGGCTGCGGCGGCTGGCGTCCCGGCGCTCGCCGCACCGTGGCGGCCCGACATGCCGCTCCCCGATGGCGACGTGATACGCGCTGTCCGCTCCGGGCTCACGGAGTCCCGCGTGCTCTACATCCACCACCTCCAGCAGGACGGCGAAGTCCGGCGTCTCCACGTCGAGCCGTACCACGTCAGGCTCGAGGGCGGGTTCTGGTACCTCATCGGGCGCCTCGCGGACGAGGGGACCGAGCGCGTGCTGCGCCTGGACAAGGTCGTCTCGGCCGCCGCGGAGGATGTCTTCAAGCCGCGCCCGGTCGACCTCGACCGCTACCTCGGCGGGATCTTCGTCCCGGCGGATCCCGGAGCGGTCGCACTCGTTCGGTTCGGACCGCGCAGCGCCGTCTACGCTCAGGAGCGCTGGGGCATGGGGACCGAACTGCCCGACGGCAGCGTGGAGGTCGAGATCCCGTTCCAGCGCGAGCACTTCTTCGTCCGCTCGCTCGCGGAGTTCGGGCGCGACTACGAGGTACTCACCCCCTTGAGCCTGCGCGAAGGCATCCGCGCCCGCGCGCAGGCCACTCTGGCGAAGTACGCGACCGGCGGCGACGAGTAGGTGTCCGACTCGCGGGACGGTGCCCGACGCGCATCGGGCCGGCACTCGCGGCGCACGTCACGAGTGTCCGCGCCACGGGGGCGCGGGAGCGCAGCGCGCATCATCGCCGCGCTCGCCGTCCTCCTCGTGCTGGCGGTCGGCGTGGCGCTCCTCGTCTCACGCGCACGGGTCGTTGAGCGGTCCCGCACGACCGGACGCGTGGCGGCCTTGCTCCCCTCGGCCACGGCACCCGGGATCGACGGCGACGCCATCCTCGACTGGCTCGCGGCCATAGCGTCGGAGCTCAAGGCTTCGCCGGCTTCCGACGGCATCAAGATCGCGACGTTCCTCGGCGACTCCTCTCGGCGCTACTACGGCCACGGCCCGGTGCCCGAGAAGCTCGATCTGATCTGGAAGTTCCATCTGGGCAGTGGCACGACCTCCGGAACGGGGTCGTCGAAGGGACCCGTGAAGTGGTCCGGCAGCGGATGGACCGGCCAGGTCACGATCGTGCGGGACAAGGGCAGGCTCTCCCTCATCGCGTCGAGCTACGACCACAGGCTGCGGCGCATCGACGCCGAGACAGGCGAGGAGATCTGGTCCTACGAGTTCCCCGACGTGATCAAGGGGACCAACACCGTGTTCCTCAACCCGTCCCCGAGCGGTGAGGACGACCGACTGCTCGTCGGCTGTGGCTCGCGCCGCGGCACGCCGGGGGCCAACGTGGCGTCCTATCGCTGCGTCACGTTCGGCAGCGGGCGTGAGGTCTGGCGTCTTCCCGTTCCCAGGACGAAGGCGTACAGCCAGGACGCGGACTCCAGCGGGCTGCTCATCGACGGCTCGTTCTATCAGGCCGTGGAGTCCGGCTACATCTACCGGCTCGACCCGACACGGACCCAGCCGCTCGGCGCGTTCCGGCGTCCCGTCTCACTGGCCAGCGCGCTGCTCTACGAGCCGTCCGATTCGGCGAAGCACGGCGGCAACCTCCTGCCTGAAGGATCGCCGACCCTCGTTGGTGACCGGCTGTTCATCTCCTCGGGCGCGGGCCATGTCTACGGACTCAGCCTCCCGGACCTGAAGAAGGTGTGGGACTTCAAGACCGGCTCCGACCTGGACAGTTCCGCGCCGCTGACCAAGACGGGCAAGCTCCTGGTCGGCGTCGAGAAGCAGTACATCGCCGGCAAGGGCGGTGCGATGATGCTCGATCCCGCGAAGCCGCCCGCGCAGGCGGTCGTGTGGTACTTCCCCACGGGCGACCGCACGTTCGCCGACTGGCTCGGCGGGATCATCGGATCGTGTTCCATCAACGACGAGTACGACCCCGACGGGACCAGACCGGCCCTCGCCGCGTTCAGCGCGATCGACGGCAATCTCTACGTCGTGTCGCAAGACCAGCTCGCACCGGGGAAGGTCAAGGGTTTCGACGGCAAGACCGACTACCCCACGCCGATCATGGTCGCGAAGAAGAACATCGGCGGCGCGATATCGACCCCCATCATCGTCGACGACCACATCATCGCCTGCGGCTACGACGCGAAGGTGCACGTCTATCGCATCACGTACGACGCGCCGAACGGTGTGAAGCTGACCGCTCGCAACGGCAAGCCCGTCAGTGTCGCCGTGACGGAGGTCGACACGTTCTCGACCGGAGGCATCGAGTCCACGCCGGTCGTATGGGACGGGCGCGTCTACATCGGATCGCGGGACGGCTACCTCTACTGTCTGGGCGAGAAGTAGTGCGGGCGCCCTGGAGCAGAAGGCGCATGGTGACCGTGGCGCTCATCATCGCGGCGGTCCTGGTGGCCGCCTTCGCAGCGAGTCGCTGGCTCGGTCCCCGCGCTGCCCACTTCGGGGCGACTCCGGCCGACGTACCGGCGGCAAAGGCGGCGGGCGCCGAGCTGCTTGCTGCTGCGGACGAGACGTTCCTCGTCTTCGTCGCGCACCCGGACGACGCCGAGTGGTGGGCCGGTGGCACGCTCGGGATGCTCGCGAAGCACAACGACGTCGTGCTGGTGATGGGGACGTCCGGCGACGCGGGCAACGGCGGACTCACTCCCGGGCTCGGAGCGATCCGTGAGGAACTGCAGCTGAAGGCGGCGAAGATCCTCGGCTACGCGGACGTGGTCTTCCTTCGTCACCCGGACGGACACCTGGCCGAAGCGAAGGAGTACCCCGGCGAGGTCCTCGACCTCGTGCAGCGCTACGCGCCGCAGGGCGTCATCACCTTCGACACGGAGGAGGAGGGCCCGGTCTACCACCACGTCGACCACGAGGCCGCCGGGCGGGCCGCACTGGGTGCGGCCCGCGAACTCGGCTCCACCACGCTCTACTTCATCCACACGAGCGCCCCGGACGTCCTTGTCGACTTCGAGCCCGTCGCGACCGCGAAGCAAGACGCGCTCACCGCGGTGTGGGGCTACCACGAAGCCGGGCCGTTCGGCTGGATCAACCGTCTGAGCTCCGCTCTGGGCATCGACCGGCACGTAGGCGGACTCGGTGGACGCTCCTCCTTCCCCGAGGTCGGGGTAGAGTACGGAGAGCAACTCCGCCGCGAGGTCGTTCCGCCAGCTGCCGGGACGCCCGACGGACCCTAGAGGGACTGCGAAGGAGACTCACCGCATGTGTCAGTTCTGCGTGCAGCACGGTGACGGCAAGGCGTGGTATCTGGAAGCGTCGACCTACGCCTACGACCTCGAATCCGACCTGAAGCGCCGCGAGTTCTTCCTGGACTTCGTCCGTGACTTCCCCAAGGACCGGGCTTGGGCGCTCGAGAACCTGGAGCGGATCGAGAAGCTGCCGGCCCGCGTGCAGCGACTCGGCAAGGCGATGGCGTCTCGCAAACTCCAGGAGTCCCACTTCGGACAGCCGGTGCCGATCGAGGAATGCGAGGCGATACTCGACATCTGCACGAGCGTGGTCCGCGTGCCGTGCCCGTGCCGTCACGCCGCCGGCTCGAAGGACGAGGGCTACTGCCTGGCGATCACGACCAAGCCGATCGACCTCCTCCTCGACGAAGCCTTCGCGAACTACGACATGGGCCCGGACACCGCCAAGTTCCAGCGCCTCACCAAAGCGGAGACGCTCGCGCTGCTGCGCCGCGCCGAGGACGAGGGGCTCATGCACTCGGTGTGGACGTTCCTGACGCCGTACATCGGCGCCATCTGCAACTGCAGCCTCGAGTCCGGCTGCATGGCCATGACGCTGACCGTCGCTCACGACGCGCCCAACATGTTCAAGGGCCACTCCATCGCGGAAGCCGACGTGGAGAAGTGCGTCGGGTGTGCCGAGTGCATCGAACGCTGCCCGTTCGAGGCCATCACGATCGGGCCCAAGAGCAAGCGCGCGGTCGTCGACGTCGAGAAGTGCTATGGCTGCGGCGTGTGCCGATCCGGCTGCGACTACGAGGCGCTGCGGCTCGTGCTGCGCGAAGAAGAGCCGGTCACCGCGACGGTGTGACGGGCGAGCGAGCGGGACCGCCGGCGCTCGGCGGATCTCAGCGCTCCGCCCCGAGGAACGCCACCGCGAGCATCCCCGGACCGACATGCGAGCCGATGACCGGCCCGACCTCGGTCACGATCACGTCCGCGTCTCCGGCCCGCTCGCGCACCATCCCGGCGAGCCGCTCAGCGTCTTCAGGCGAGTCCCCGTGCCCCACAAGGATGCGCCGGCCGCCATCGACGCGCCGCGCGAGGATGTCTGCGAGCATCGCCATCGACTTGCGACGGCCACGCAGCTTCTCGGAGATAACGAGTGCGCCGGTCTCGTCGATGCGCAGGACCGGCTTGATGTCGAGCATGGTTCCGGCGACCGCGGCCATGTCTGAGATCCGACCACCGCGCCGGAGGTGTTCGAGCGTCTCGAGCGTGAAGTAGGCGTTGACGGTGACTCGTGCCGGATCCAGCCACGCTGCAAGCTCATCGACGCTCGCTCCGGCTTCGATGCGGTCGGCGGCCTCGAGAACGAGAAGGCCCAGCGCGACCGAGGCGTTGAGGCTCTCGATCACACGGATGTCCGCGCCCGGGTACTCGGCGAGCACGATGTCGCGCGCCATGAGCGCGCGCTCGAACGTTCCGGACAGCGCCGAGGACAGCCCGAGCAGTATGACCGGACGCCCCACCGACGCACCCGCGCGGAACGCCTCTGTGTAGGTCGGGATGGGGATGGCGGCCGTCGATGGCGCCGCGCCTGCCCGGACCCGCTCGTAGAAGAGGGCGTGCGAGACCGGCCGCCCCGCCGCGTCGACCTGCTCGACCCCGTCGAGGATGACGGGGTAGTCCAGCACGGTGATGCCCCGGCCAGCCAACAGGTCCGTGCTGAGATCGCAGCATGAGTCGGTGATGAGAAGCGGTACGGTAGTCGGCATCTAGAGCCCCTTGGGTCTCGAGTAGCGCGAGTCGCACGTTCGATGCGAGAGACGGGCCGGACGGCCCGTCACGACGCTTCCGTGTTCTTGTGCTGCTCTTCGAGCGTGTGGTAGACGACGCCGAGCGATCCGGGTCCCACGTGGACCCCGATGACGGGGCCGAGCGGGACGATCCGCGGCGGTCGCCCGATGACCGCCTCGACGCGGGCCGCGAGATCGGCGGCTGCGGCCTCATCGTTGATGTGGTGGACGATCACGTCGCCGAGCCCCTTGGCGGCCACATCGACCGCGAACAGCTCGGCGATCTCGGCGATCGCCCGCGCACGGGTGCGCACCTTGCGGACGCTGTCGACCCGGCCGTTCGCGACCGTGAGGATCGGGCGCAGCTCGAGAAGCGAGCCGAGCAGCGCGGACGCTGCGCCGATGCGACCGCCCATCCGCAGGTAGTCGAGCGTGTTGGGGACGAAGTACCACCGGCTGCGAGCGATCATGCGCTTCGCCGCCTCGACCGCCTCGCCGGCGCTGCCGCCCGCACGCGCGACCCCGGCCGCGGCGAGCGCCGCGAAACCGAGCTCCATCGAGTTCGACCGGGAGTCGACAAGCTCGATGACGGCGTCGGGGTGGCGCTCCAGGACCTGCTCGCGCGCCATGGATGCCGTGGCGAACGTACCGCTCATGTCCGACGAGATGAAGACGCCGACCACTTCGTCGCCCTGCGAGACCGGGACCTCGAACGCTTCGATCAGCTCGGCGACGCTGGGCTGTGACGACGTCGGGAACTCGCCGCCGGCGCGCATGCGCTGGTAGAACGTGTCGACGTCGATGTCGAGCTCCCGCTCGGTCACGCCACCGAAGGTCACGTAGAGGGAGACCAGCCGGATGTCGAACTCCTCGAGGAGTCCTTGCGGGAGGCAGCTCGTGGAGTCGGTGACGACGCGGACGGACATGGCGACGACCTCCCGGATCAGGGTAGATGCACAAGTGGACCGGCAGCCCGGGCTATGGTATCGCAACGGGGGTGCCGACGCCGCCGAGACCGCCCGTAACCATTCTTCTCGCGCTATTGAGCGCGGGAGTATACGATAGAGGTGTCAGTGTATGCGAAACCGAGGAGCTGTCATGGACCGTGTGCGTACCGTGATCATGGGCGCCGCAGGGCGCGACTTCCACAACTTCCAGGTCGTCTTCCGCGAAGACCCCGCCGTCGAGGTCGTCGCGTTCACCGCCACCCAGATCCCGGGGATCGACAGCCGCACGTACCCGGCCGCGCTCGCCGGTCCGCTCTACCCGGACGGGATCCGCATCGTGCCGGAATCGGACCTGACCCGGCTCATCAAGGACGAGTCGGTCACGCAGGTCGTCTTCGCGTACTCCGATGTCGCTCACGTGGACGTGATGCACAAGGCGTCCACGGTACTGGCCGCCGGCGCCGACTTCGTGATGCTCGGGCCGGATCGCACCATGCTCAAGTCGAACAAGCCGGTCATCTCGATCTGCGCGGTTCGCACGGGCGTGGGCAAGTCCGGCATCTCGCGACGCGTGTGGGAGATCCTCGCCGAGCACGGGCTCAAGGGCGTCGACATCCGCCACCCGATGCCGTATCGCGATCTCACCGCCATGCGCATGGAGCGCTACGCGTCACTCGAGGACCTCGACGCGCTGGGCGCCACCATCGAGGAACGCGAGGAGTACGAGCACCTCATCGAGGTCGGCGCGGTGGTCATGGCCGGCGTCGACTACGCGGACATCCTCGCGGCCGCCGAAGCTGAGGCCGACGTGATCATCTGGGACGGCGGCAACAACGACATGCCGTTCATCAAGCCGGATCTCGAGATCGTCGCGCTCGACCCGCATCGCGCCGGGCATGAGCGTCTCTATCACCCCGGCGAGACGAACTTCCTGCGCGGCGACGTGCTCGTCATCGCCAAGGTCGACACCGCCGACCCGGCGGCCGTGGCCGGACTGCGCGATGCCGCCGCGACGTACAACCCACGCGCGACCGTGGTCGAGGCCTCCTCGATCATCCACGTGGCCGGCGGCGACGCGGCGCTCGCAGGCAAGCGGGTCCTGTGTATCGAGGACGGCCCGACCGTGACGCACGGCGGGATGCCCTACGGGGCCGGCGCGATAGCCGCGAAGCGCGCGGGCGCGATCCTGGTGGACCCGCGGCCCTATGCGGTCGGTTCACTCGCCGGCACGTTCGCCGCATGGCCGCACCTGACCGAGATCCTGCCCGCCATGGGCTACTCGCCCGAGCAGCTCGCCGACCTGGAGGCGTCCGTGGCCGCCGTGCCGTGCGACGTCGTACTCGTCGCGACGCCGATCGACCTGTCGCGCCTGATCAAGATCGGGCAGACCAGCGTGAGGGTGACCTACGGCATCGAAGACCGCGGCGAGCCCACGCTGACCGGCATCGTCACCGACTTCCTCAAGCGCATCCCGCGCGCGTAGCGGACGAGAGTCAAGAAGGCGGGTAGGTACCCACCATGATGATGGTCGACGCAGACACCCCGCCGCTGCGGCTGGTGATCGCCCTCGGTGGCAACGCGATGCTGCGCCGCGGCGACGACGGCACGATCGGGACGCAGTACCGACGCGCCGATGCCGCCATGTTCCACGTGGCCAAACTCGCCGGCGCGGGGCACCTCATGTGCGTCACGCACGGCAACGGGCCGGTGGTGGGCAACATCGTCCTGCGCTACGAGGCGGCCCGCGCCATCCTCCCGCCGATGCCGCTCTATATCGCGGGCGCCGACTCCGAGGGCGGCCTGGGTCTCATGCTCCAGATGAGCCTGGGCAACGCCGTGGACGACGTGCCGGTGGACCGGCAGGTCCTCGCCGTGATCACGCAGGTGGTTGTGGATCGCGACGATCCCGCGTTCACGAAGCCGACGAAGCCCATCGGCCCCTACTACGATGCCGATGAACTCAAGACCCTGCGCGCCAACGAGCCGACGTGGGAGTTCGTCGAGGTGTCCGGCAGCGGCTGGCGGCGCGTGGTGCCCTCGCCGAGGCCGAAACGCATCGTCGAGGCGGAGCCGATCCGGCACCTCATGGAGGCCGGCGACATCGTGATCGCCGCGGGAGGCGGCGGCGTGCCCGTGGTCGAAGGCCCGGCCCGACACCTCACCGGCATCGACGCGGTCATCGACAAGGACTGGGCGAGCGCGCTTCTCGCCCAGCAGGTCGACGCGGACCTGCTCATCATCCTGATGGAGTCCGACCGGGTCTACACCGGCTGGGGAACGCCGGAGCAGCGCGGCATCGACACCATGACCGCCGAGGAGGCCGAAGCGATGGTCGCTTCCGGCCAGTGCGAGGTCGGAAGCATCGGACCCAAGGTCGCGGCAAGCGCGAGCTTCGCGCGCGCCACGGGTCGCGACGCGCTCATCTGCCGCACGGAGGACCTCGAGGCCGCGCTGGCAGGACAGGCCGGGACGCGCATCACGCGGTAGAGCGCCGCTCGAGCGCTAGCCTTTGATCTCGCAGCGGTCGAGCGAGACAGCCGTGTGCCCGGGCACCGCCTTCGCAAGCACAGCAGCGGTCTCCTCGTGACAGGTGAAGAAGATCACCTGCCGCTCGCGCGCGAGCTCGGCGATCGCCGCCGCAGCCCCCTCACGCCGCTCGGCGTCGAAGTTGACCACGACGTCGTCCATCAACACGGGCAACGACGCACCGGTCTTCAGTGATGCGAGGAAGCCGACCCGCAACGCCAGGTAGAGCTGCTCGGCGGTCCCACGCGACAGCTCGCCGCTGGGCTTGAGTCCGCCGGCGTGCGTCACGACCTGGATGCCCTCGCCGCTCAAGGGCACCCGGACGTCCGTGTAGCGGCCGTTCGTCATCGACGCGAACACGCTGGCGGCCACGCGCGTGACCTCGGGCTGACGCTCGCGCTCGAACCGCTCTCGCGCCCGGTCGAGCAGGCGGACCGCCAGGGCCTCGACGACGTACCGGTCGGCCGCCTGTCGCACGCGCGACTGGAGACCCTCCATCTGCTGGCGTGCGAGCGCCATCGCCGCATCCCGCCCCTCCGTGTCGAGACGACCCCGCAGCGTGCTCAGCTCTTCGGAGCGTGCATCGACCTCCGCGCGCAGGGACTCCAGCCTCGCCGCCTCGGTCGCCGCAAGGGCCTCGAGGCACGGCACCACGTCGTCGACCGGGACATCGTGCGATGCGGCGAGGGCCTCGAGAGCCGCCAGCTGCGATTCCAGCCGACCGCGCAGGGCCTCCAGATCGCCGGCCGTCGTCTCGCACTCCTCGACGGCTCGCGTGCGCTTCGCCGAGGCCGCCCTTGCGTTCTCGAGCGCCTCACGGGCGCGGACCGCCACGGTCACGACGTCGTCGAGATCCACCGTGTCGGGCAGGGTCAGGAACCCACGGGAAGCGCCGACGAGCCGATCCGCCCACCCCGACGCCAGATCCCGTTCGCGCCGGATCTCAGCCTCGAGACGGGAGACATCGTTCGTTGCGAGAAGCCGATCGCGCAACTCGTCGAGCAGGGCCCTGACCGCGACCGGGTCGTCACCGTGGGCGTCGAGCGATCGGTCGGCCAGCCACTCCCGCCACGCCTCCTGCTGCGCGGCAAGGGCCGCTCGTGCCGACTCCGCGACCGCCCTGGCCGCACGCGCGTCCGCGGAGACGCGCCTCGCGTCGCCGCTCAGGTCCCCGACGGCCCCGCCTCGCATGAACCGGTACGCGACCGCCCCCAGCAGCACGAGGGCGCCGAGCGCAACGGCGGGCCAGTAGCTCGAGTACAGACCCCCGAGCACGAATCCGGTCCCGACGAACAGGGCGCCGAGCGACACGAGCGGCACGGGACCGATGGACCGGATCGGGGCAGCCGCCGGCGCAGAGTACTCCCGAGCTCGGGCCTCGAGATGTTCGGCCTGACGCTGTGCGGCCTGCAGCTCGCCTTCGAGGGCACCGCGCCGCAAGGCCCACGAATCCACGTACGTACGATGCTCCACCGAGTCGACGGCCGCATCGGGCAACGACGCAAGAGTCGCGAGTCGCGAGCGAGCGCTGCCCGCCGAGGACTCGAGACCTCGCAGCGCCTCCAGCCGCTGCCGGAACCCCGACTGCTCCTCGAGCAACGCCTCGAGCTCGGGCGCCACCGCCAGCACGCGATCGTCCGGCGCCGCGGACTCGACCGCCGCCTGAAGTGATGCGAGCCGACGCTGCGCTTCGTCGCATCCGGCGGCGAGTTCGGCTGCCGCGAGGGCGAGGTCGCGCGCGCGTTGCGCCCCGCGGTCGAGCGCGCGTACCCGCGCGTCGGCCTCGTCGCGCGACCGTCGCAGGGGCTCCAGCTCGTCGGCGAGCCCGTGTGCTCGCGCCTGGTCGTCGGCGTAGCTGGAGGCCTCGGCCTCCAGGACCCGGATCCGGTCTCGGAGAGTGGCCATCTCTCCCACGGCGACGTTGACCGCCGCGGACACGCGCGCCCTGGGAGCGAACAGCGCCTCCGCGCTCTTCTGCAGCGCTTCGCGCACGTCCAGCGGGTTGGTCTCGAGGCCCGTACCGGCCGCGTACAGGCGCGCGCCGAGGTACCGGTCGTCGCCGTTCTCGATCGAGTCCATCTCATCGAGACCGAAGCCGAACACGACCCGGTACGCCTGTTCGGTCAGATCCCCTACGAGTTCATCGAGCAGCCGGGGCCGCTCGGCCCCGTGGCGAGCCGTCACCGTCACGGGCCCGCCGTGCTTGCCCTCGACTCGTTCGACGGCCCACTCGCCGGTCTCGTCGGCGAAGACGAGACGCGCCGCCCGGTCGCCGGCGACCGGCTTGTAGAAGCGCTCCCCCGCCTTGCCCTTGCCCATCGGGAAGCCGAAGAGCACGTGGCGAACAAGCGCCGTGTATGTGGACTTGCCGCACTCGTTGGGGCCGAAGACCACCGTCAGGCCGTCTCCGAGATCGGGCAGGCTCGTCGATTCCAGCGCGCCGAAACGGATGGCGTCGATACGTTTGAGCCTCATCGCGCGTCGCCCCCGGACAGAAGCGCATCGAGGCAGCGGTCCCGGGCCAAGGCGAGCAACTCGTCCGCGGGCAGCGTCGGTTCGAAGCCTCTGAGCTTGTCGGCCACCGGGGCGCCGATGTCGGCCACCATCGCGTCCAGTTCGCCCGCGGTGCCGGCGGCCAGATCGTCGGCGACCGCCACGACCTCCGCCGCGAAGTCCTCGCCGGCGCGCAGCGTGTCCAGATCGAGGGGTGCGGCCGTGCGATCGTCGAGCCGGTCGATCCACAGCCATGGTTCTCTCGCGGCCTGCTCACGCCGGACCGCCTCGTGCAGATCGGTGACGGCGCCCGGACGCGCGAGCATCGGGTGTGCGTCGCTCCTGCCGACGAGGGCGAGCCGGACCACCGTGGGGCGCGCCTCGGATCCCCTGACCTCCTCGCAGCCGCGCCCGACCAGCTGCTCGACATCGTCGACGTCCTCCGCCGCGCTCGCGTCCAGTGTCGATACCGCCCACGAGACCGGGGCGAGGTCGATGTGCTCGAGAGACACCGCGCCTCCGCGCTGCACCTCGACCAGACAGCAGCCGTGCGTCCCGGTCTCCTTCGGGTTGAGCCCCTGCGGACTGCCCGCGTACACCACCCAGGGGTCCTTCGACAGGACCTCGTGCTTGTGCACGTGGCCGAGCGCCCAGTAGTCCATCCCGCCTGCGCGGAGGTCGTCAAGGGAGCACGGAGCGTATGCGTCGTAGTCCGGGTTCCCGCCGACGTTGGCGTGCAGGACGCCCACCGCCACCGCGTCGTCGGCCTCCCGCCGATATCCGGCGGCGAAGTCCTCGGTCTCGGCGGCCTTCCCGAACGAGCGGCCGTACACAGCGCACACGAACTCCCCGTCGCGGACGGCCTCGACGCGCCCCACGCTCCCGGCCGGGAAGACATGCACGGATGCGGGTAGGTCCATGCCGGCTGAGAAGCCGCTGAGCGGATCGTGGTTGCCGTGGACGACGAACGTCGATATGCCGGCAGCATCCAGTCGCCGCACCTGTTCGCGGAAGCGTCGCTGCGCGCGGACGGACTTGTCCGCCGAGTTGTAGGCGTCGCCGGCGATCACCACGAAGTCAACGGCCCGATCCACAGCGAGGTCGACGATGGCCTCGAATGCGGCATAGGTCGCCTCCGCGAGTGCGTTTCCGACCCTCTCGTCGTCCGTCGCGATGCCGACGAACGGGGCGTCGAGGTGCAGGTCGGCAGCGTGCACGAACGTGACGCGTTCCCTCAAGTCGGACCTCCTCCGAGGGGGCGCGGCGCGAAGCTCACGGCCCCTCAACATGAACAGCGATCCAAGCCTACCACCGCCGTCCGACATTTTCGGCGACGTGAAGCGGACGCGACCGGATGCGGCCGCGTCCGCTGAGAAGCGTCCTTCTTCCGAGAGCGCTACTGGCCCGCCGGCACCCGGATGACCTTCGCAGGCACACTCCCGACCAGATGGAGCTGTCCACCCTCGATCGTGGCGGACTGCAGGTTCAGCCCTTCCATCTGCGCGAGCCAGTCGTTCATGACGCCGGCGATGTAGTCCCCCGCCGGCCCGTTGTACTCGGCCGGGATCTCGACGCCGATGGCCTCGAGCGTCGTGATGGCGCCCCCGACGCTCTGCGGTCCGGTCAGCGCGGCGTCCGCCTGAGCGTAGCCGCCGTACATGCGACCGTCCCAGACCACGTAGCCGGACATCTCGAGCTGACCGTTCTCGCCGAACTTCACCTGGAAGTCCTGGACGAGCCAGTTCGGGCTGTAGTGGTGCATGGACATCAGTGCCGAGAACTCCGCGGAGGTCAGCGTGATATCGATGGGCTTGCTGCCTTCGTAGACGACCTTCGTGCCCTTCGCGGGACCCTCGGTCACAGGCTTCGATGCCCGCTTGGTCGTGATCGTGGGCTTGGTGGTGGTGCCCGTCGTCCCGCCGGTCGTTCCGCCCGTTGCGCCGCCCGTCGTTCCGTCAGTGGTGCCGTCGGTCGTGCCTCCGGTCGTCCCGTCGGTCGTGCCGCTGGTACCGACGTCGGTCGCGGTCGGCGACTCCGGCCCCGACTGGCTGACATCGATCCCGAGCTTCGTGGTGGCGCTCTGGTAGTCGGCCTCGGTGTAGCGGACGCCGAGGTCGCGCGGCTTCCCCAGCGAGACGAACCCGAAGTAGGCGGCGGCGGCGCTACCGACGCAGCACAGCAGCAGGGCTGCGAGCACGACGAGCGCGATCAAGCAGCCGCGCTTCTTCTTCGGTGCGGGAACGGTCGATGCTGGCGGCGCGAACGTCCCCGGAGGCGGCGGGGCGTAGGTGGGTGACGTGGGCGGCGGGGCGTAGGTGGGCAGCGGCGGTACAGGCTCCGGCGCCGCGACCGGCTCGACAGCCGGCTCCACGATGGGCTCCACGGTGGGCGGAGCGACGGGCTCAACGACGTCGGCCGCGATCGTCACAGGCGCGCCGCACGCCGCGCAGAAGCTCGAGCCGTCAGCGACCTGGGCACCGCACTTCGGACAGTACACACCGCACCCCCCTCGAAGGCGTTCGCTCGTGGCGCAAGTATAGGAGCGCCCACCCCCCGGCGTGAAGGGCGTGTGGCGCTACACTGGACGCTGATGGGACAGACACGAGGGAGACGCGCGTGGGCGATACCGAGCCGACCGAGCGGTCGGTGACGAGCATGTGGGGGGACCCGGAGTCGGGAACCACGTTCGCCTCCACCGACGCCACCGGGATCTGGTACGCCGACACGGGTGGAGCGGGCGAGGCGCTCGTGTTCCTGCACGGCTTCTCGGGGAGCAGCGCTGCCGCCGCTCATCTTGCCGCCCGCACGTCCGAGGCGGGCCTGCGCTTCATCGCACCGGACCTGCGCGGGCACGGCCTGTCGGACAAGCCGACGGCGGACGGCGCGTACCACATCGAGCGGTTCGTGGACGACGTCGTGGCGCTTCTCGACGAGATCGGGATCGAGCGCGTGCACCTGGTCGGTCATTGCATGGGAGGCATGGTCGCAGCCGCCTGTGCCGCGGCGGTGCCCGCGCGGGTGGTGACGCTCGCGCTCGTCGGCACATCCCTGCAACCCGCGAGCGACCTGCGCATGGCCTGGTTGAGACGCGCCCCGATCCCCTTGATCCGCTCGCTGGCTCGTCGCCTCCTTCCCGCCGAGACGAACGCAGCGCGACACGTTGACTACCGCGCGTTTCGCGACACCAGCGACCTGTACTGGCCCCGGCTCGTCGCGGACTACCGCGCGCTCTCGGGCGAGACGGCCTTCGCGATCCTCGAGCGCCTGGACACCCTGGACCTGCTCGAGACGGTCGGTGCGATCGAGGCGCCCGTTCTCGTGGTGCACGGCGACGGTGACTCTGTGTTCCCTCCCGCCAGCGCCGTTCGCACGACAGCCGCTCTCGGTGATGCGCGCCTGCTCATCCTGCCGGACGACAACCACGTGAGCCTCGTCTTTCGCGCCGAGAGCGTACTGTTCGAGGCCCTGCTCGACTTCGTCGGGCTCTCGCGGCCTCAGTAACCCGAGACGCGCTCCCGCCACCCCCATCTACCTGCGACGTTGCCGAAAGTGGCACCGCGTTCGCTCCCTGCTGACCCGGCCGCCGCTCTCGGGGCGCTCGGGAGAGCGTCAGCCACCACGGGGCGGACCGGCACGCGCAGCACACTCGTCCGGCCTCTCACGAGCGGGCCCATGCAGCGCGTACTGCACCCGCAGGAAGGACACCGTGTGAAGTTAGGACAGAACCGCTCCAGCACCGCGGCCTCCGGCCGCATCGCGACGGTACTCGCCGCCGCAGCCCTCTTCTCGCTCCTCCTCTCGACCCCGGCGCCCGCCCACGCCATCACGCGCGATGAAGTCATCGCCCGCGCGTCGAACTGGGTGAACCTCCGCCTCCACTACAGCCGCCGCGCGCACTTCGGCGGCTACCGGCGCGACTGCTCCGGGATGGTCTCCATGGCCTGGGGACTCGGGCGTTCGTACACCTCGCGCACGATCGCCTCGCGCGCGGTCCGCATCCCGATAGGCAGTCTCCAGCCCGGTGACGCCGTCCGGACCCCGGGGCACGTGGCCATCTTCGCTAGGTGGGCGAACCGGCGGACCGGGATGTACGTGGCTCTCGAGCAATCGGGTCGCAAGGCCGGGGCCGTCCGTCGCGTCCGGCGTCTCGGCCGAGGTGCGATGGCACTCCGCCTTCGCGGCATCACGGACGCTCCGGCGGCCGTCGCCGCACTCGTCCCGGCGCCGGCAGCGATGCCGACGATCACCGTCGCCGCGGTCTCCCTGCCGTAGCGCCGCTGGCGGCAACGTGACGCTCGTCACACGACGCTTGAAGCCCGACGGGACGGCGCCGATAGAATGCTGTGTCCGATGTCGCGGCAGACGCGTTGTCCGCCGCATGGGCAGAGGGAGCACGCGATGAGGCGCACAAGAGGTGATGCCGGCTTCACGCTGGTCGAACTGATGGTCGTCGTGCTGATCATCGGTATCCTCGTGGCCATCGCCATCCCGCTGTTCAACACGGTCGCGAACACCGCCAAGACGAAGACATGCTACTCGAACCTGCGCCTGATGGACGGCATCGTCGAGCAGTGGAAGGCCGCCAACCCCAGCTACAGCGTCACAACGCGCTGGACGGTGTGCAGCGATACGATGCTCTCGTCCGCCGGCTCACTCATCGCGGACCTGTCACCCTACGTGAAGGACTGGAACAAGGCTGTGAACTGCCCGAAGGGTGGGCGCTACCACGTCACGACGAGTGCCGCGGCCGGCAGCATCCAGGGTACCGCGCAGTTCAGCTGCTCCGATCACGGGGACGCCTACTAGCCGGGCTCACCCGAAATCACCTTCGCCACATATCGACTCGTGAACAGGCGAAGCGTGGCCGCATAGCCGGGCACGAACGAGATGGCGTCCCCCACTTCGGGCGCCGCGACCATATCCTCGACATCGAGCACCAGATGGTCGCTCGACGCGCCGAGCACCCGCACGCCCGGATCGAGCGGCACTATGTCCTCCGGCGCGACATCCTGTCGGCCCAGCGCCAGGATGGCGCGCCGGCGCACGCCGAGGTCCTGAAACGCCGGCGTGGCGCCGAACGCATCCTGCGCGGCGGTCCCGATCGGCAGCGACGGCTTGAATGCGCACTCGATCACCGGTGCGGTCAGGATGATCGCGTCGGTGCGCAGCGATAGTCCGGGGATCGGCTCGCGCGTGGCGGGGTCGACACCGAGCAGGATCGCCTCCCCGATGCGGAGGTTGTCGATCGCCGCAGGCGCGCGTCCGGCCATCACCATGGCGATGGAGGTGGAACTGCCGCCCGAGACGAGCATCCGGCGACCGAGCCTGTCGCCCGCCTCTTGCGCGAGGTTGGCGAGAAGCCCGAGGTTGTGCTCATCGGGCACGATCGCGCCGTAGCAGGTGAGACTCGCGCCCAGCCCCACGATGTCGATGTGGCCGAGACCGGCCACTCTCTCGATGAACGCCCCCGCAGCGTCGGGCATCAGGCCCTCGCGAAGGTCGCCGACGTCGATCATGACCACGATCGAGTGCCGCGTGCCCGCGCGTGCGCACGCGCGGTCGAGCG
>JAUSBS010000121.1 GCA_030651905.1 Coriobacteriia bacterium | reverse complement strand
GTGGCGGGGTCGACACCGAGCAGGATCGCCTCCCCGATGCGGAGGTTGTCGATCGCCGCAGGCGCGCGTCCGGCCATCACCATGGCGATGGAGGTGGAACTGCCGCCCGAGACGAGCATGCGTCGGCCGAGCCTGTGCTCGGCCTCCTCGGCCAGGTTCGCCAGCAGGCCGAGGTTGCGCTCGTCGGGCACGATCGCGCCGTAGCAGGTCAGGCTCGCGCCCACCCCCACGACGTCGACGTGCGCCAAGCCGACAACACGCTCGAGGAACTCCGGAAGCGCCTCGGGCATCAGACCCTCGCGAAGGTCGCCGACGTCGATCATGACCACGATCGAGTGCCGCGTGCCCGCGCGTGCGCACGCGCGGTCGAGCGCGTCCACGCACGCCGGCTCGCTCACCAGCGAGACGTCCGTCAGGCGCACCGTGTCGTCGGCCAACGCCGGCGTGGGGGCGCGGATGAGCCAGATGGGCGCCGTGATGCCCGCATCGCGCAGGCGCGCGGCGTTCTCAAGGCGCGATTCGCCGAGCGCGACGGCACCGCCGGCGAGCATCGCTCGGGCGATGTCCGGCGTGCCGCACGTGACCTTCGTGACGCCGACGATCTCCACGCCCGGGAGTGCCTCCACGACGGCGCGCGTGTTGTCGCGGACTGCGTCGAGGTCGATGGTGACGGTGGCCTGTGCGAGCACGGTTGCTCCCCTAATCGCCGGATGCGGTGAGATCGCCAAGACTGCGCCGCATGAGCGCGACGACGGCCGTCGGGTCGAAGCGGGACAGCAGCGCTCCGCAACATGCGAAGACGTAGTCGGCGTCGAGCACCACGTGCGCGTCGGCCGGCGGCAGGAGCAGGTCGCCCGCGCCGGCGGATGAGCACGCCGCGCGAAGCGCGCTCGCGCCGGCGGGCAGCCGAACGAGGGCCCCGCCGGTACCGATGACGAGGCGGCACGCCGTGAGGTCACGGCCCTTCGCAACGGTCTGGCGCCCCTTGGGCGTGTAGAGATGCGCGAGATGGCCCGCGTGCCGGCGCATCGCGGTGACCGCAGCGACGCGGGCGAGCGAGACGGCGGCGGCGATCTCCGCGTCGGTGCGCGGCAGGGCCGGCGGCAGCGCCTCCGGGCGCTCCGCAAGCGGCATGAGCGCGGCGACCTCCTCCGCGCTGACGAACGTGCCCAGATCGCCCTCGACGGTGCGCTTGGCGTGCGGTTGCGGATCGGTAGCCATCGCGGCCATCTCCGGGCTGCCGTCGGTGACCGAGTGCACGTCGGTCGTGGCGCCGCCCACGTCGACGACCACAAGGTCTCCGATCTCGCGGGCCAACGCCTCCGCGGCGATGAGCACGGCCCCCGGGGTGGGCAGGATCCGGCCGCTCACGAACTCGCCGATGCGCTCCATGCCCGGCGCGTGCGTGATGTGCTCCTCGAACGCGTCGTGGATGACGTGGCGCGCCGGCACGATGTCGAGTTCGTCCACGCCCGGGTAGACGTTCGCGGTCACCTTCACGCGGAAGCCCGCCGCTTCGAGCAGCGCACGAGCCTCTCCCGCGACAGCGGAGTTGCCCGCGTAGACGACGACCGGCCGCGCGGTCAGCTCCGAAAGCCGTCCGGCGTTGAACAGCACGGTCTCGCTGTCGCCACCCTCGACCCCGCCGGCGAGCAGTACGAGGTTGGGCCTCACGCTGTCGATCTCGGCGAGGTCCGCGTCGCGCAAGCGCCCGGAGGTCTGGTACTTCACGACCGCTCCCGCCCCGAGCGCCGCCTCCCGCGCGGCCATCGCGGTCATCTTCGTGGTGAGGCCGTGCACCGTCATGCGAAGCCCGCCCGCGGCCGACGAGGTGGCCAGCGTCACACTCGGCTGGAGTGGACCGGTCCCGGCCTCGAGCGCGGCGCGCGCGGCTGCGAGCCCGATGCCGACGTCGCCTTCCTCCACCGACGTCGCCGCGAACCCCTGCCCGAGCAACCTCGGATCACCGGAGGTGAACCCGTCGAAGGCGGAGACGACCGTCGTCGTCGAACCGATCTCGGCGACGATCGCGTCGATGTGATGAACGGGGCTCACGGCAGCGGCTCCGCGTCCAGAAGCCCGCGCACCCGCTCGAGCAGACCGGGCAGGCTCTCGCGCGCTGTCTTGAACACCAGACCGTCGACGACCTCATCGTATCCGTGCGCAAGCACGTTACGGAATCCGATGATCGCCGGCGCATCCGGGAGCGAAGCGACAAGCCCTGGGTCCGCCTTCAATGCGCGTTTCAGCGCCTCCCCGACCACCTCGAACTGCCGCTCGACCGCAGATCGGATCAGCGAATCGGTCTGGTATTCGGCAAACGAGAGGTCCTTGAGGAACCGCTCGATCAGTAGTCCCGCCTTCAGGACGTCATGGAGGGCGACAAGGGGATCATGACTCCTCAATGAGCACCACCTTGGTGCGCTCGAACTCCCGTCGGAGCCGCGCGTTCTTGACGGCGTCGATCTCGATCAGGTCGACGTCCCTGCCGGCAACATCCTTCAGGTCGTCGATGAGGCCCATGTAGTTCCCGAGGTGTCCTGTTGACTGCGGCTCGAACCGCACCAGCAGATCCAGATCCCGCGGCGCTATCGCCGGATCCGGCTGCGTCGAGGACCCCACCAGCGCCGCGTAGGTCACGCCATGCCTGCGACAGGCCTCGATCATCGAGGGCACGAGCGGCCGGATCGCAGGATTCAGGCCCACGGCCTCAGGCGCGTAGACCGCGGGCGCCTCCCGCGCGACTTCGGCGCCACCCGCGACCGCCTGCGTGTCCCCACTCACGAACGCCTCGAGCGCGGCGGCTATGAGCGCGCTTCGCGTGTAGCGTTCACGCTTCGCAAACTCGTCGGCGCGGGCGAGCGCGTCGGCGGGCAGCGTGATGTTGAGTCGCTTGTACATGGCCCCATCATAGCACCGGTGTGTATCGGTGTGTATCGATGTGTATCGCTCAGAACGAAGCCTACATCCCCCGCTCGCGCATCGTCTCAACGATGAAGCTGGCGACGTCGACACCCTTCGTCTTGCGTCCGAAGCCGGCGTCCATCCCCCAGGCGCGGGCCTGCTTGTCGCTCACCTGCGTGCCACCCGCGATGAGCAGCAGCTTGTCGCGCACCCCCTTCTCGGCGGCAAGGTCGGCCAGCTTCTCCATGTTCTCCCGATGCATGTCGCCGTGCGTGATGATCGTCGAGATGAGCACCACCTGAGCGGCGTGCTCGATAGCGGCGTCCAGCACCTTCTCCACCGGCACCGAAGTCCCCAAGTATGTGCAGGCGAATCCCCACTTCTCGATCCCACCGTGCTTGATGTCGATGATCTCGCGCATGCCCACGGAGTGCTCGTCCTCGCCCACCGTGGCCGCCACGCAGCGCAGGTGCTTCGTCGCCACGAACGCGCGGATCTCCTCGTCGGTGAGAGGAACGGGCTTCTCCGGGATCACCAGCGTCGCCGGATCGATCGCCACATCCAAGCGGCCCTTGATCTCCACGAGCGTGCCCTCGGCCGGGTGCATGACCTGTCGGTGGATGACCTCGACGTCGACCAGGTTCATGGCGCGACCCAACTCGAGGGCCGCCGCCTCGGCGACGCGCTCGGCGGCGGGCAGGAACATCGTGACCGCCACGTAGCCGTCGCCCGCCCACTGGACCTCCGGCTTGATGAGGCCCCGCTCGCGCATCTCCGCCGTCGCGGCCAGACGCACGTTCACGTTGTCAACGGGGTCGAGTTCGTCGATGAAGGGCACCTTCGAGTCATCGCACAGCGTGCAACCGCCGATGAGATCGCACGGCGCGGCCTCGCAGAAATCACGGCCGCGGAACCCCTGCGGCAGGTGGTTCTCGCCGAAGTGATGGCAGACCGGCGCCATGTAGTCGTTTGCGCGCTGCACGATCGTGCCCTCGGCCACGCCGCCGTCCGAGCAGCGCGCGATCCCGTCGTCATGCGTCTCGGGATACTCGCCCGAGTCGACGAAGTAGGCTTGCTCCACCCCGGCGAAGTAGCCGCCGTCGCGCAGCATCGCTTCGAGGAAGAGGACCGCGCGCTCCTTGAGCTCGCGCACGCGCGCCTTGAACTCCGGGTTCTCGCGGTCGATCTTCACGATCTCGCGAAGGCCGTCCATGCCGATCAGCGACTGCTTCGCCGTGTTGACCGCCGCGACGTTGTTGTAGTGCCACGGCACGTTGCGGCCCTCATCGGGCGTGATGGTGGACTGGATGTCGGCGCTCGTGAGCCGGGAGATCATGAGGTTCATGACGTGGCTGACGGTGGCCTCGCGGCTGTCGGACTCCATGTAGCGGGTGTTTTGCTGGGCGCGCATCTTGTACTCGCCGAAGAGGTCGCGCAGGGCCACCGCGTAGGGCAGGTCCATGCGCATGCACGGCGCGGGAGGCGCGTCCGGCGGCACGGTCGACAGCGCGATCTGCTCCTTGCGCATGCCCACGGCGGTCGAGAACGCGCAGTTGATGGCGTGCTGCACGAGCAGCTCCGGCATGACCTTCCACGCCTTGACCGCGGTGGCGTTGGCGTTGTGCGCGCCGTCGATCTGCACGATGCCGGCGGCCGCCATCACGTGCTTGGCCACCGCCGCGTCCACGAAGCTGCGATACATGTTGATGTTGCGATAGAGGATGTTGTACTGCGGGTCCTGGTGCGCCCCGTTGACGCCCTCTTCGGCGAACATGACCGCGATCTCGGGGCCCGCCACACCGCTCACATAGCTGTGGAAGTTGATGGGGCGGCCCACCTCGTCCTCGATCAGATCGAGCGCCCGGCGCGTGAGTCGGCACTGCTTGCGCGTGACGGCGATGCCGCCCACACCTTCCGGCGTGCCTTCGAGCAATCCGTCCATGTGGCTCTGGCCCGCAGTGCGGATGACCATCATGTGATCGGCGCCGTGCCAGGCGGCCATGCGCATGCGCCGGATGTCGTCCTCGGGACGCCCCGACGCGATCTCCGTGGTGACCACGCAGTCCGGCTGGGGGTCGATGTTGTCGAAGTAGTGCGCCGCCGGAAGCGGCACGGAGTTCTTGAGACCGGCGGACGTCTCCTCGTAGTCGAACTCGTAGAGGTGCTGATGCGCGAGGCGCTCGCGCCAGTGCCATCCCGACCGGCGCGGCCGGTAGTGCTCGAGCCCGTCGAGCAGGGAGGCGACGTCGAGCTTCTCGTTCGGGTCGAGCGGCTTGTCGGCCGGGCGGGGGCGGGAGGCGTCGCTCACTTCGCTCCACCCCACTTCGCGTCGGCGATGTCCCAGCCCTCGCCGGCGGCGAGACGGGCCGCCGCCGCGGGTGCGTCGCAGTCCCACGCCTGCATGCACAGCCACACCAGGTGCCCGGCGCCGTGGCCGAGCCACCCGCGCTTCTCGGTCTCGGAGACGACGGCCATGCACGTGCGCGAGTCGAGGCCCATGCGCATGAGCACGCTGCGCTCGATCGAGGGGGATGTGTGCGTGCGCGCCAGCTCCACGAGCGGCTCGACGCACGCGCCGGAGAGCTCCCAGAATCGGGCCTCGAGCTGCTCGTCGCTCAAGCCTGCGAGGCTGGCGCGAACCTCCTGGAACGTGTCGGGACGGACCATCTAGCCCTCCTTGTTGACGCGTGTCAGAGTGCCTGGATACACTGTTGGTGTATCCGTTCGGTGTATCCGTGATGCGAGGTGAGCCCCATGGCCGTGTACAAGGTGAACATCTCCCTGCCCGAGGGCCTGGTGAGCGAGATCGACGAGGTCGCCGGTGAGCTGGGCCTGACGCGCAGCGGCTTCGTGGCCGAGGCGACCGCGCGGTACGTCGCGGACGTGAAGAACCTCT
>JAUSBS010000118.1 GCA_030651905.1 Coriobacteriia bacterium | reverse complement strand
GGCGTGCCCGGTGGTCCCGATCGACGAGGTGACGCCAGGGTGGATCGGCGCTGAGGTGCCGCCGGCAGGGCTCGTTGTCACAGGCAGTCTCTACACTGTCGGGAGGGTACGCGCCGGGCTTCTCGCCGGGTGACCACTGCGAGTCAGCTTGGTGACAGCCCTGCCTCGGCAGCCCCCTTCTGCTAGAATCCGCTTCAGTCGTGGCGCGCGCACACGCACGCGTGACGACGGCGCCGTCCTTGGAAGGGGAATGATGGGCGACCTGCTCAAGCCGATCCTCAGTAGTGCCGAGTTCAAGCTCGGCTCGCAGCTGTGCATCGTGTTCTTCGTGGTCTTCACGTTCGCGCTCATCTTCTGGACATGGCGCGATGCCGACCGCCGCGGCGCGATGCCGTGGTTCTGGGCCGTGGTCGTCGCCATCTTCAACGTCCTCGGCTGGATGATCTACCTCGTCGTGCGTCCGCCGGAGTACGCGGACGATGCGCGTGAGCGGGAGTTGGAGATCCGTTCGAAGGAAGCCGAGCTGGCTCGAGACGGTGCCACCTGCCCAAGCTGTCTCAAGTCCGTCGAGCCTGACTACCTCATCTGCCCCTACTGCATGAAGAAGCTCAAGAAGGAGTGCGCCACTTGTGGTCGCGCTCTCAAGATGAGCTGGGCGGTCTGCCCGTACTGCAAGACGAAGCAGCAGCCGCCGCAAGCGACGGCCACGGAGACGCCCGCGGCCCCGGTGCCCCCCAAGGGGTAGCGCCGAGGCCTCGCCGGAAGTCCCGTCCGTCAAGCACGCGTTAGGGGTCGTCATGCCTGATATCACCGTCACGTTGCCGGACGGCAGCGCCAAGTCCGTACCCGCGGGTTCTTCCGTCCGCGATGTCGCATTCGCGATCAGTCCCCGTCTGGCCGCGGCGGCCATCGCCGGCAAGATGGACGGCGTGCTCGTGGACATCGATCGCGCCGTCCATGAAGGCGTCAGCGTGGAGATCCTCACCGACCGCAGTCCGGAGGCGCTCCACGTCCTTCGCCACTCCGCCGCGCACGTCATGGCCGAAGCAGTGAAGGACCTCTTCCCCACGGCGAGGTTCGGCATCGGCCCTTCCATCGAGGACGGCTTCTACTACGACTTCGACGTCGACACGCCCTTCTCGCCCGAGGATGTCGCCGCCATCGAGGAGCGCATGCGGGAGATCGTCGCCGAGGCGAAGACCTTCTCGCGCGGCGAGCTCGACCGACTCGAGGCGTCCGACGCGTTCGACGGTCAGCCTCTGAAGCAGGAACTCATCGCCGAACTGCCCGAGGGCGAGACGATCTCGATCTATGCCCAGGGCAACTTCACCGACCTCTGCCGCGGGCCGCACGTCCCCGACACGAGCTGCATCAAGGCGTTCAAGCTCATGAAGGTGGCCGGCGCCTACTGGCGCGGGGACTCCACGCGCCCGATGCTGCAGCGCATCTACGGTACCGCATGGTTCAGCGCGAAGGACCTCGACGCGTATGTCACGCGACTCGAGGAGGCCGAGAAGCGCGATCACCGCAAGCTCGGCCGTGAACTCGACTTGTTCAGCTTCCACGAGGAGGCCGGCGCGGGCCTGCCGCTCTACCACCCGAAGGGCGCCCGCGTCCTTCGCCTGCTGCAGGAATGGCTGCGCGGCGTTCTGTACGAGCGCGGCTACGTCGAGGTCATCACCCCGCACATCTACAAGGCGGACGTGTGGAAGATCTCCGGTCACTACGAGAACTACCGCGACAACATGTACTTCTTCGAGATCGACGAGGGCGACGGCCGCGTCAACGAGTACGGCATCAAGCCGATGAACTGCCCCGGCCACCTCATGATCTACGGCGACAGCATGAAGTCCTACCGCGACCTGCCGATCCGCATGTCGGAGTTCGGCACTGTCTATCGCCACGAGATGTCCGGCGTCGTGCACGGGCTCATGCGCGCGCGTTCGTTCACGCAGGACGACGCGCATATCTTCTGCACTCCCGAGCAGGTGCACGCCGAGGTCATGGGCATGCTCGACCTGGTCGCGTACGTGAACGGCGTCTTCGGGTTCGAATACTCCGCGGAGGTCTCGACGCGGCCGGAGAAGTCGATCGGCGGCGACGAGTTCTGGGAGAACGCCACGCAGTCGCTGTTCAAGGCGCTGGACGAGAAGGGCGTCGCTTACGAGATCAACGAGGGCGACGGCGCGTTCTACGGGCCGAAGATCGACATCAAGCTGCGTGACGCGATCGGCCGCACGTGGCAGACCTCGACGATCCAGGTCGACTACAACATGCCGCAGCGCTTCGGTCTGACCTATCGCACCGCCGACAACTCCGAGGCGCAGCCCTACATGCTGCACCGGACCATCGTCGGCTCGATGGAGCGCTTTTTCGGCATCCTCATCGAGCACTACGCCGGTGCGTTCCCGACGTGGCTCGCCCCGGTGCAGGCCGTCATCATCCCGATCTCGGACCGCCATCTCGAGTATGCGGAGACGGTGTGCGGCGAGCTCGCGGCCGACGGCGTCCGAGTCGAGGTCTACCGGGAGAACGAACCGATGCGCATCAAGATCGCCAAGGCGCAGCAGCAGAAGGTGCCGTTCATGCTCGTCGTGGGCGACAAGGAGGCCGAGGGCCACCTCGTCGCGGTGCGCGAGCGCACGCAGGGCGACATCGGGCAGCGCACGCTGGAGGAGCTCGTCGAACTGGTCCGGGCGGGCCGTCCGGCCTAGGGAGGCGCCGCGCCATGAAGTGGTCGCGCCTCGTCACCTACGGATCGGGTCACCCGTTCGCTCTCGCGGCGGTGGCTCTGGTCACGCTCGCGCTCATGCCGTTCCGGGCTCTGCTGACACCCGATCAGACGGTGCTCTTCTACATCCCGGTCGTGGCGGTCGTCGCGAGGTTGGGCGGCGTTCTTCCGTCGGTTCTGAGCGCGCTGGCGGCCTTCGCAGCGCTCATCTTCTTCTTCGTCCCACCGATCCATGTGTTCGCGGTCTCGTCCCTCCGGGATTGGCTGACGCTCGTCGTGTTCCTGTTCGTGGCGCTCGTGTCCGGCCAGCAGACCGGTCGTATGCGGCAAAGGGAGAAACTCGCGGTGGCCCGCCAGCGGGACCTTGCGCTGCTGAACCGCCTGAGTTCTCGCCTCGTCTCGGAGGAGTCGACCGCCAGCATGGCGGCGTTCATGGCGGCCGAGATCGTCGCGGTGCTGGGTGCGAGCCGCTGTGCCGTCTACACACTCGAGCGTGGGCGCTCCGTGCTACTTGCGGATGCTGGAGCGAAGGGCGACGCCGTCACGGAGTCGGCGCTCGCGGACTGGGTCGTGCGCAACAACCGGGCCGTCGGTCTGCCTGAGGTGCCGGATCTGCCAACCGACGAGCGGCCGGTGAGCGTCGGTGCCGCGGAGGCGGTCGATGGCGTGACGGCGGATGCGGTCTATCTGCCGCTACAGGCCGCCGAGGATGTCGAGGGCGCACTGTGCGCGCGCCCTCTCGCGGGCAGCGTCGGGTTCGGTGTCGACGAGCTGCGCCTTCTCGTGGCCGTCGCCAACCTCGCCGCCGCGTTCCTCGAGCGCCAGCGTCTCGAGCAGGCGGCCTCCCAGACCATCGCACTCCACGAGTCGGATCGCCTCAAGTCGACGCTCATCTCGTCGGTCTCTCATGAACTCAAGACGCCACTTGCCGCTGTCACGGCGCGGGTCACGGGCCTGCTCGAAGAGGGAGTGTCGGCCGACCCCACTCGCGTCCGCACGGAACTCCTCGAGGTCGAGGCCGATCTCGGTCGACTGAATGCGTCGATCGGCGACCTTCTGGACCTGTCGCGACTGGAGAGCGACGCATGGCGGCCCAGGCCCGATGACTACGATCTCTCGGAGATCCTCGGCACCGTCATGTCGCGACTGCCGTCGGCGCAGCACGGTCGTGTCGTGTTCGACATGCCGCGCGATCTCCCCCAGATCCGCGTGGACTTCGCGCAGTGGGCTCGCGTCCTGCACAATCTGGTCGAGAACGCGCTGGCATACTCATCGGGTGACGCTCCCGTTCGCGTGACGGCGAAGCTCATCGCCGACTCGGTCGTGATGTGCGTCGAGGACGAAGGGCCGGGCGTGCTCGACGAGGAGAAGCAGCGCGTCTTCGAGAAGTTCTATCGAGGCGCGGCGTCAGGGAGCGCCCCGTCAGGGACCGGGCTCGGGCTGGCGATCGCGCGCGAGATCGTTCGCAGCAACGGCGGGCGCATCTGGGTCGAGGACGTGGTTCCGACCGGCGCACGCTTCGCGGTCTCCGTGCTCGCCGGCGGAAGGGAGCGCTAGGTGAACGGCTCTTCGACGGAGAAGGCCGCCCGCATCCTCGTTATCGATGACGAGGTCCAGATACTGCGCGCGCTGCGCTCGATCCTGACCGCGCGGCGATACGACGTCGAGACCGCCGAGACCGGCGAAGCAGGTATCGGTGCCGCCGCTGAACACAGGCCGGACCTGATCGTGCTCGACCTGACGCTGCCAGGGAAGAGCGGCCTCGAGGTCTGCCGGGAGCTTCGTTCATGGCTCGCGGTCCCCATTCTCGTGCTATCGGTCCGCGACAGCGACGACGACAAGATCGCGGCGCTCGATCTCGGTGCCGACGACTACCTCACCAAGCCGTTCTCGGCCGGGGAGCTGCTGGCGCGGATAAGGGCGCTGCTTCGTCGCGTCGCTGCCGGTGATGCGTCGCCGCGCGAGGTGACGACCGGCGGCCTCACCGTCGATTTCGCCCGACGCATGGTCGTTGTCGACGGGTGCGAGGTCCGACTCACTCGCACCGAGTTCGATATCCTGGCGTTGCTCGCTCACAGCGTGGATCGGGTCGTGACGTCGCGGATGTTGCTGGAGCGCGTCTGGGGTCCCGAGTATGTCGACGACACACAGACCCTGCGGGTCCACATCAGCCACCTGCGACACAAGATCGAACCCGAGGGGGGTGTGCCGCGATACGTGCTGACCGAGCCCGGTGTCGGATTCAGATTGGTCGCGAGCTAGCTCACAGATGGTCGACTAGTATGTCCGCTGGACACCCGCCACCTCGCCCCGTATACTCGCACGGCTAATCGAATACCGCTCACAAGTGGGACCCCTCTCCCTTCAGGGGTCGGCGTGGTCCCCACCTTGCGGCGCCTGAAACGGTAGCTGCCTGGTCGAGGCGCATGAGGCGAAGACCCGCACGCGCGGGCGGCCTCGTCGTTCATCGTCCGGCAGGCTATCAGGCCCGCCGGACGTTCGTGTTTTGTTGGACAGACCTGGTCGGATCGAGACCGGGACGAGCATGGAGGTGAATGGCCCATAAGCACGGTGGAGCCTCGCGTGAACGAGCGCATCCGCGCGCCGAGGGTACGGCTCATCGGCGTTGACGGGGAGCAGCTCGGCATATTCGCCACTACCGACGCTCAGCAGATGACTGACGACATGAACCTGGACCTCGTGGAGGTCGCCCCGAACGGCGATCCCCCGGTCGCCAGGATCATGGACTATGGCAAGTTCAAGTACGAAGAGGCCATCAAGGCGAAGAAGGCCCGCAAGCACCAGACGACGGTGCAGGTCAAAGAGATCAAGTTCCGCCCCAAGATCGACAAGCACGACTACGAGACGAAGAAGAAGCATGTCATCCGCTTCATCGACGCCGGAGCCAAGGTCAAGGTCACGATCATGTTCCGCGGTCGCGAGATGGTTCACGCCGAGCGTGGCCTCGTGATCCTGGAGCGCCTCGCAGAGGATCTCCGCGAGATAGCGCTGATCGAGAACGAGCCGAAGCTCGAGGGCCGGAACATGTTCATGCTGATCGCGCCGACGAAGAAGGAGTTGCCGAAGCCGGTGAAGGGCGAGACCGCGACAGGCGCCGAGAAGGCTCCCGCGGCCGAGCCGGAAGTCGCTCCGGCGGCAGCCGAGGTCGCCGAAGCGGTCGCGGTCGCGGAAGTCGCAGCCGTCGAGCCGGAAGCCGCCGCGGAGTAGCACCACACGCTGGTCAGCACGACACGAAGGAGCACACGACCATGCCCAAGATGAAGACCCACAAGGGGACGGCCAAGCGTTTCAAGTTGACCGGAACCGGCAAGATCAAGCGCGCCAACGCGTTCAAGAGCCACATCCTCGAGAAGAAGAGCCCGAAGCGGAAGCGCGGATTCGCCGCGCCGTCACTGGTCGACAAGGCCGATATCGCTGTCATCCGCAAGAATCTCGGCGTGTAGCACCGTCGACCATCGCAAGGAGTTGATACGAGATGCCTAGGGTCAAGCGCGGGGTGACCGCGAAGAAGAAGCGCCGCACCGTCCTTGCTCGTGCCAAGGGGTATGTCGGCGCGAAGAGCCGCACGTACCGGTCGGCAAAAGAGCAGGTCCAGCACTCCCTCCAGTACGCCTACCGTGACCGCAAGGCCAAGAAGCGCGAGATCCGCAAGCTGTGGATCGCCCGCATCAACGCCGCCGCGCGTCTGAGCGGTGTGTCGTATTCGGTGTTCATGAACGGTCTGAAGAAGGCCGCGATCGAACTCGATCGCAAGGTCCTCTCGGACATGGCGATCCATGACCCGGCCGGGTTCGCGCTGCTGGTCGAGAAGGCGAAGGCCGCGCACAGCGCGTAGCCCTCTCCTCACAAGCACGCCTCGACGGCCCCCCTCCTCACCGGAGCGGGGGTCGTCTGCATTCAGGCACGGCCCAAGGGGGGTTAGGACGTGCTAACGAGATGCCGTGCTCTGGACTAACGCAGGGTCGTGGCCCGACGATGTTCCGCTATGTGGACGGCCCGTTCGGGAGCCGCCCGGGGACGACGGCACCGAGACGCAAGCCGTCATCGATGAGGAGACCATGTCAGTCGAGACCGTCACCAACGTGAACGACCTGCGCACGCTCACCGGACTGACCGAGGTCGAGGCGGCTCGCCGCCTTGCCGAAGAGGGCCCGAACGAGATCGCCTCGGCCAAGCGACGCAGTCTGCTGCGCGTCGCGTGGGAGGTCGTGAAGGAGCCGATGCTGCTCCTGCTCGTCGCCGCAGGCACGGTCAACGTGCTCATCAGCCTGCAGGAGCCCGCACGCATCAAGGAGGCGCTCCTGCTGTTCGTGTTCGTCTTCGTGGTCATCGGCATCACGTTGTACCAGGAGCGCAAGACAGAGCGGGCACTCGAGGCCCTGCGCGACCTCTCGAGCCCACGCGCGCTCGTGGTCCGCGATGGGGTACAGCGGCGCATCCCAGGTCGTGAGGTCGCTCGCGGAGACCTCATCGTGCTCGTGGAGGGCGACCGAGTCCCGGCCGACGCGATCATGCTCGAATGCTCGAACATCAGCGTCGATGAATCACTTCTGACCGGCGAATCGGTGCCGGTGCGCAAGGCGAACTGCAGCCCGGATGCGCCGCGCGAACTCGGACTCCCGGGCGGGGACGGGACCGCGTGGGTCTACTCGGGCACGCTGATCGTCAAAGGGCAGGGCCTCGCCGAGGTACTCGCCACCGGACCTGCGACCGAGCTCGGCAAGATCGGCGCTGCCCTGCAGGTCCTGCAGCCCGAGAGGACCCTGCTGCAGCGCGATGTCGACAAGCTCGTGCGCAACCTGGCCATCATGGGACTCTCGGCCGCGGCGATCGTCATCGTGGTCTCCGGGCTGACCCGCGGCGACTGGCTGGAGGCGACGCTTGCGGGCATCACGCTCGCGATGGCGATGCTTCCCGAGGAGTTCCCGGTCGTTCTCACCGTCTTCCTGGCGCTCGGCGCCTGGCGTGTCTCGAAGAGCCAGGTACTGACTCGCCGCATGCCTGCCATCGAGACCCTCGGTGCGGCCACCGTGCTGTGTTCCGACAAGACCGGGACGATCACGCAGAACCGTATGACGGTGAAGGAACTGAGCACGACCGCGGGGAGCTTCCACGTGAACGGGGAGCCGCTCACCGAGGTGTTCCACGAGGTGGTGGAGTACGCCGTACTGGCGTCACCGATCTCTCCGTTCGATCCGATGGACACGGCCTTCAAGGTGCTGGGCGACCGGTTCCTTGCTGATACCGAGCACCTGCACGTGGACTGGACGCTCGTGAAGGAGTACCCGCTGTCGGAGAAGCTGTTGGCGCTCAGCCATGTCTGGCGCTCCCCGGACGGCGGGGACTACGTGATCGCGGCCAAGGGTGCCCCCGAGGCGATCGCGGATCTGTGCCACCTGACCAAGGCGGAGACGGACGCCGTCGTGGCCGAGGTCTCGCGCATGGCCGACGAGGGACTCCGCGTCCTCGGCGTGGCACGCTCCGAGTTCAAGGCGTCGAGTGACCTGCCCGAGGTCCAGCATGACTTCGATTTCGGGTTCATAGGGCTCGTGGGGCTTCAGGACCCGATCCGCGAAGACGTCCCCGAGGCGGTCGCACAGGCGCGGACGGCGGGGATGCGCGTCGTCATGATCACCGGCGACTATCCGGGCACCGCGCGCAGCATCGCTCGCGAGGCCGGGCTCGACGCCGAGACGCACATCATGACCGGCCCCGAGCTCGACGGCCTGGACGATGCCGCCTTGGCTGCTCGCATCGATGACATCGACGTGTTCGCCCGCGTGGTGCCGGAGCAGAAGCTGCGCATCGTGCAGGCGCTCAAGTCCCGGGGCGAGGTCGTGGCGATGACGGGCGATGGCGTCATCGACGCGCCCGCGCTCAAGGCCGCCGACATCGGGATCGCGATGGGCCAGCGCGGCACCGACGTCGCCCGTGAGGCGTCCGCGCTCGTGCTGACCGACGACGCGTTCTCCTCGATCGTGAGCGCGGTGCGGGTGGGCCGTCGCATCTACGACAACCTCAAGAAGGCGATGGCGTACATCCTCGCCGTGCACGTGCCCATCGCGGGCATGTCGCTGATCCCCGTGCTCGTGCCCAAGCTCTTCGGCGTGGAGATGCCACTCGTGCTGATGCCGGTCCATATCGCGTTCCTCGAGCTGATCATCGACCCCGCATGTTCGGTCGTCTTCGAAGGTGAGGCCGAGGAGAAGGACATCATGGACCGGCCTCCCCGCGGCATCGACGACCCGATGTTCTCGCGCCGCATGATCGGCGTGAGCGTGGTGCAGGGCGCGTTCGTGCTGGCGGCCGTGCTCGGCGTCTACTTGTGGGCAGTGTTCAGCGGGCACGTGGCGGATGACGTGCGAACGCTCGCCTTCGCGACCCTCGTGTTCGGCAACCTCGCGCTCATCTTCGTGAACCGTTCGTGGAGCCACACGATCATCGGTGGGCTCCTGGCGAAGAACAACGCACTGTGGTGGGTGACCGGCGCGACCATCGGTATGCTCGCGCTGCTCCTCGCGTTCCCGGCCACACGTGAGCTCTTCCAGTTCGCGGTGATCCATCCCGGGGATATCGTCATCTGCCTTGTCGCCGGTATCGCGAGCGTTCTGTGGTTCGAGATCTACAAGCTGATGCGGCACAAGCATCACCACCCGGTGGCGTAGTCGCCCCCGGAGCGGGCCGCGCGGATGCGGGGAGTCGCCGTGGACGGTGTGCGCATATCGCAAGGCATGGCGACCGGCGATGTTCCGGCAGCGGTGGCGATCCTCATCGAGGCCTTCGCCGAGAAGATCGCGCATGAACTGCGGCCGAGGTCGGAGGAGCAGCTGGTGCGGCTCGTCACGTCAGGCATCTCGCGCGAGCATGCACTGGTCGCAGCGGCGCGGGACGGCTCGTTGATCGGCGTCGCGGGCGTCGCGGCACCGGGTCGGCCGTTCTTCCACATACCGTTCGCAGTCCTGCGGCGGGAGTTCGGTCTGCCCGGAGCGCTGACTCGCTGGGCATACTCGCTGCTGGAGGTCGCCGCCGCGCCCCGGCGACCCGGTACTCGCCGCGTCGAGGTACTCGCCGTCGCGGCCGGTTCAAGGGGCCGCGGTGTCGGATCCGCGCTGCTCGATGCTGCTGCCGACGGCGCGCGCCAGGAAGGCGCCAAGCGGCTGATCCTCGAGGTCGTCGACACGAACGGTCGGGCGAAGGAGCTCTACGAGCGCGCCGGATTCCGGGCGACGAGGACCGTCCGCAGCGGAGCGTTGACTGCGGGCGCCGGTTATCGCGCCATACACTTCATGCGGCGTGACCTGTAGGCCGCATCTCCGGCCCGAGGCGGTTCAGGAAACGGTCGGGTCCCGTTAAGGACCGCGTGCGACGCTGTCCTCTGTCGCGGCGCGATCGCCGTGACACCGTCAGCGCCGCCCACCCTCGGTGGCACTTCATCGATCGAAGGGGTGGGAGCTATGAGGAAGACCTTGTTCGTCGTCGCCGCGCTCATCGCGGCACTCACGGTGGGCGCGGCCGGCGCGTACTTCACCGCGCAGGCCCAGGTGCCCGAGAACGTGATCCGCGCCGGGACGTTCGCCATATCGACGGAGCCGACATCGGCAGCGCTGTCGATAGACGCCCTGGCCCCCGGCATGTCCGTCACGAAGCCGGTCGTGGTGCTCAACGACGGCGTCCTGCCGGCACAGTTCGTCGTGACGGCCGCCAAGAAGGCGGGCATCACCGAGTTCTACGATGCGCTCCTCGTTCGCGTCACGAGCGAGGGGACGCTGCTCTACGACGGGTCGATGCTTGCGCTTCGCACGACGCCACTCACCGTGGCATCCGGCGCGCGCAAGCAGCTCGATTTCGCCGTCAGCCTGCCGGCCACGGCTGGCAACGAGCTGGCCGGTGACTACGCGAAGCTGACTCTCTACGTCGACGCGGAGCAGGTGCGCTGATGAGCGTCCAGGTCCGGCTGCTGCGGCGGGTAGCCGTCGCGGCAGCCGTCCTGGCGCTCGCGGCGTGGGCCGTCCCGCGGTTCGGCATCGTCTTCGTGGGAGGGTGGTCGATGTCGCCCGCGCTGATCCCCGGGGACCTTGTCGTGTACAGGCGCGCCGCTGAAGCCACGGAGGGCGACGTCGTCCTCGTGGCCCGGCCCGGCGAGGCGCCGTTCCTGCACCGTGTGGCGACGGTCCGGCTCGACGGCCGGTTGCGCACCCAGGGAGACGCCAACGACGCAGCCGATGCGGAGCCTGCCTCGCCGGCGGATGTCGCAGGGATCACGGTCGCCGTCGTTCCGAGCGGGCGTGCGATCCATGCCGCGCTCGCGGGCGCGCGCTGGTGCTACGGACGCGTGCCGATCGCCAACCTACGACGGTAGACGGGCATCGTCCGGGTGTACCGGCGGACTACCGCGGCACGGCCGAAGCCGACTCACCGTCCCCGAGCGACCCGACGGGAGCGTTCGAAGGACGGGAGCCAGCTTCGGCCGTTTTCATCTACAGTACGTAGCGTGGCCGACCTTTGAGGAGAGCGATGTCGATCCTGGAAGAACTGCACGCACTGCGCGCGGAGGGCCTCGGGGCGATCAGCGCCGCGAGTGAGCTCACCGCGCTGGATGCCGTGCGCGTTGCATACCTGGGCAAGAAGGGCTCTCTCACGGGCGTGCTGCGCGGTCTGGCCGGTCTGTCGGCGGATGAGCGTCCCGCCGTCGGCAAGGCCTCCAACGAGGTCCGGGACGCGCTGGAGGCGGCGATCGAGAAGCGTCGGGCCGCGCTGTCGGCGACCGCGCTCGCGAGCCGCCTCATCGCGGAGGCCGTCGACGTCACTCTCCCGGGTCGCCGCCGCGCGCCCGGGCACCAGCATCTGATCGAGCGCGTCACCCGCGAGATCGTGGAGATCTTCGCCGGCATCGGCTATCGCGTCGCCGAGGGCCCCGAATGCGAGCTGGACTACTACAACTTCACGGCGCTCAACACGCCCCAGGACCATCCCGCCCGAAACGCCAGCGACACCTTCTACGTCGAGGACCTGTCGGGCGACGTCGCCGCGGTGGCGGGGGAGTCGGACGTGATGCTGCGCACGCAGACCTCGCCGGTGCAGGTCCGCGTCATGGAGAAGACCACTCCGCCGATCTACATACTTTCGCCGGGCAAGGTGTATCGCCGCGACGTCGCGGACCCGAGCCATCTTCCCCAGTTCACGCAGATCGAGGGCCTCGTGGTGGACGAGGGCATCACGTTCGGTGACCTCAAGGGCACGCTCGAGCACTTCGCGCACGAGATGTTCGGTCCCTCGCGTAAAGTGCGCCTCCGCCCGCACTTCTTCCCCTTCACGGAGCCGTCGGCGGAGGTCGATGTCAGTTGCCACGTGTGCGATGGCGCCGGGTGCCGCATGTGCAAGCAGTCGGGCTGGCTCGAGGTGCTCGGGTGCGGGATGGTCGACCCGAACGTCTTCGGATACGTGGGCATCGACCCGGAGCTCTACTCCGGCTTCGCCTTCGGCATGGGCGCGGAGCGCATCGCCGCGCTCAAGTACGGCGTACCTGACCTGCGCCACTTCGTGGAGAGCGACATGCGCTTCCTGCGACAGTTCTGATAGCGACGCACCGAGAGGACGACCACCGACATGCGCGTTTCGATCAGCTGGCTGAGAGAACTCGTGGACGTGGATCTACCCACGGCTGCACTGACCGACCTGCTCGACATGACCGGCACGAAGGTCGAGGCCGTGCACACGCTCGGCGCTGCAATCGAAGGCGTCTTCGTCGGCCGTATCCTCACCAAGGAGCGTCATCCCGACGCCGAGACGTTGTGGGTGACCACGGTGGACGTCGGGGGGCCCGAGACGCTGCAGATCGTGTGTGGCGCCCAGAACTTCGAGGCCGGAGACAAGGTCCCGGTCGCGGTCTTGGGAGCCACCCTCCCCAACGGCATGACCATCAAGCGAGCGAAGCTGCGCGGAGTCGTGAGCGAGGGCATGAACTGCTCGGGAACCGAACTCGGCATCGGCGCCGACGCCTCGGGACTGCTCATCCTGGCGGCCGACGCGCCTGTGGGGATGCCGTTCGCGGAGTACCACGGCATGGCCGACACGGTACTGGAACTCGAGGTCACGCCGAATCGTCCCGACTGCCTGTCGATGGCGGGCGTGGCGCGAGAGGTGGGGGCGGTCACCGGCAAGCCGGTGCGGCTGCCCGGCGGGAAGCCCGAGGAGTCCGGCAGCCCGATCGCACAGCGCGTGTCGATCACCATCGAGGACGCCGACCTGTGTCCCCGCTACACAGCGCGTCTCATCACGGGCGTGAAGATCGGACCGTCGCCCGACTGGCTCGTCGAGCGTGTGACGGCCGCCGGTGCCCGTCCGATCAGCAACATCGTCGATATCACGAACTACGTCATGTTCGAGATGGGCCAGCCGCTCCATGCGTTCGACGCGGCCACGCTCGGCGTCGCGGACGGCACGATCGCCATCGGTGTGCGCGTGGCGCGCGCCGGCGAGACGCTCACCACGCTCGACGGTGTGAAGCGCGAACTTGCGGCCGACACGCTCATGATCACCGATCCGAGCGGCGTGATCGCGCTGGCCGGCGTCATGGGCGGCGAGACGACCGAGGTCTCGGACGCCACCGTCGACATCCTTCTGGAGTCGGCGTGCTTCAAGCCCGCGTCGGTCGGCCGGACGAGCCGCCGCCTGGGGCTCATCTCGGAGGCGAGCCAGCGCTTCGAGCGTGGCGTGGACCCGAACGGCTGCGTCGCGGCCGTCGACCGGGCTGCCCAGCTCATGGCGGAGCTCGCCGGTGGTACCGTCGCTCCGGGCGTCGTCGACGCGTACCCCCGGACCATCGAACCGCTCACGCTCGACCTGCGTCTGGCTCGCGTGAACTCGCTGCTGGGCACCGATCTTACGGCCGAAGCCGTCACGGGGATCCTCGAGCGGCTGAGCCTGGATGTGAAGACCGACGGCGGCATCCTGCGCGTGACCGTCCCGACGGTTCGGCCCGATCTCGTGCGCGAGGCGGACCTGATCGAGGAGGTCGTGCGCGTCCACGGCATGGGCAACGTGCCGTCCACTCTGCCCGCGGGCCGCGGTCGCGTCGGCGGGCTCACGGTCGACCAGCGCCGTCGTGAGAGGGTCGGAGAGGCGCTGCGCGCGGCGGGTCTCAACGAGGCGCTCACGTGGGCGTTCTCGGATCCGACGGACGCCGAGCGCATCGGCTGGGTGTTCGGTCCCGACGAGCAGCCTGTGCGTCTGCTCAACCCGATGAGTGTCGATCAGTCCGTCCTGCGGTTCTCCACCCTGCCGGGTCTTCTGCGCGCGGTATCGAACAACCAGCGCAAGGGCGTCGCCGACGTCCACCTCTACGAGATGGGCGCGGTGTGGTGGACCTCTCCGGGCCGCAAGCAGCCGAAGGAGCGGGCCGTGCTCGCTGGAGTGCTCGCTGGTGCTTGGGACCACCCGGGCTGGAGCGACACGTCACGGGCTCTCGACTTCTTCGACGGCAAAGGCGCCATCCAGACCGTGGCCGAGGAGCTCGGTATCGCACGCTGGCGCGTGAGGGCGGCGGACCTGCCATGGCTGCAGCCCGGCCGCAGCGCCGAGGTGCTCGTAGGTGGCGACGTGGTCGGATGGCTGGGAGAAGTGCACCCGAGCGTACTTGGCGCCTACGAGTGCGCCGGGCCGGTCACCGTGTTCGAGTTGCAGATGAAGCCGCTGCTCAAGGCTGCGCGCGAGGTTCGCGAGTTCATCGACATCCCGCGCTTCCCGGCGGTCAAGATCGACCTTGCCATCGTCGTGCCCGAGGACGTGACGGTGGAGCGTGCGGATCAGTCGATCCGGTCGGCCGGCGGCAAGCTGCTCGCTGAAGTACGCCTCTTCGACGTCTATCGCGGCACTGGCGTCGGGGCCGGGAAGAAGAGCCTCGCGTTCTCGCTGACATACAGGGACCCGGAGCGCACACTCACAGACGATGAGGTGTCGGCGGCGCATGAGAAGGTCGTGCGCAAGGCGACGGCGGCGCTGGGTGGGGAGTTGCGCGCGTAGGGGCGTGATCATCAGTGGAGTTCGGGGAAACGGCGTACCCGGAAGCGCTCTGCGCGGCGTTGATCGCGCCCTGCGGGATGGACTGTGGTCTGTGCAGCGGGCACCTTCGGGCGAAGCGCGTATGTGAAGGCTGCAGCGGCGACGACGCCGGCAAGCCAGCTTCGTGCGTCCAGTGCCTGATCAAGAACTGTGAGACGTTGCAGGCGAGCGAGTCGGGCTTCTGCTTCGAGTGCGCGCGGTTCCCGTGCCCGCGCTTGCGTCGACTCGACAAGCGCTACCGCACGAGGTACGGAATGAGCATGGTAGAGAACCTGCTGAGCATCCAGGAGGTCGGGCTCGATCGCTTCGTCGCGCTCGAGAGGCAGCGGTGGGCGTGCGCCGGATGTGGCGGCGTGATCTGTGTCCACCGTCAGGAGTGCATCTACTGCGGTCGCAGCAGAGATCACGACGCGACCCCTCAGGCAGCGCGATGAACCGCGCACGCCGCTGTGTCCGGCTGCGCGGCGCGAAGCGCATCAAGTGAGCCACAAATGCGCAAATATCGCATACAACTTGACCGATATACTATGAAACGTTAGAATCAACGTACGGTATACGAAGGCAACTCGGCGGCCCGCTCACATCGGCGGGTCGCTGCGTACCCAAGGAGCGTCATGATCAGGGTCGCGGTCGTCGGTGGAGCGGGATACACGGGGATCGAGCTCGTGCGCCTGCTGTTGGGGCATCCCGGGTTCGAGATCGCAGCCGTCACCTCGGCGACCGACTCCGGTCGCGCTGTAGAGGAGCTCTATCCGGCGCTGGCCGGTTGTGGACTCTCCTTCGTCGAGCCCGATGTCACCGCGCTCGCGCGCGTGGCCGATGTCGTCTTCCTTGCAGTGCCGCACACCGCGGCCCTGGCGCTGGCTCCTGGGTTTCTCGATGCGGGGCTCAAGGTACTGGACCTCTCCGCCGACTTCCGCCTCAAGGACCCGAGGGTCTACGAGGCGTGGTACGACACGGAACACACGGCGCCGGGTCTGCTGCCTTCAGCGGTCTACGGCCTGCCGGAGATCGGACGTGAGGGACTCCTCGGCGCCTCGCTCGTCGCATGCCCCGGCTGCTACCCGACCGCTACGATCATCGCTGCGGCGCCCGCGCTCGAGTCGGGTCTGGCGATCCCCGGGTCCAAGGTCGTCGTCGATGCCAAGAGCGGCGTCTCCGGTGCCGGGCGGTCGGCGACGGCGTCCACCCACTACTGCTCGGTCAACGACTCGATCGCTCCCTACAAGGTCGCATCACATCGGCACACACCCGAGATCGTGGCCGCGCTCTCCGAGATCGCCGACTCGCCGGTGAAGGTGTCCTTCACGCCGCACCTCGTGCCGATGACGCGGGGGCTGCTGTCGACCGTGTACCTGGAAGCGACGAGCGGCCTCACCACGGCCGACGCCGTCGAAGCCTACCGGACCCGCTACGCCGAGGAGCCCTTCGTCACGGTGCATCATGCGGGCAGGATGCCGTCGACGCGCGAGGTCTCAGGCACGAACCGTGCCCATCTGGGCGTCGCGGTGGACGCACCGTCCGGGACGCTCGTCGTGGCGTGCGCGATCGACAACCTCGTCAAGGGCTCGGGTGGACAGGCGATCCAGTGCGCGAACATCGCGCTCGGCATGGACGAGACCGCCGGGCTCGCGCATGCGGGACCGGTGATATAGGCATGGATCCGCTGCTCGAGATCCTCTTCAGACCCGTCGATGGCGGAGTCACCGCGCCGCGGGGGTTCAGGGCCGGCGCCGTCGCGGCTGGCCTCAAGAAGGGCGGTCGCGCCGACGTGGCCGTCCTCGCCGCTGAGACCGCGGTGCCGGCGGCCGCGGTGTTCACCACGAACCTGGTCGCCGCGGCACCGGTGGTCGTCAGCCGTGAGCACATCGCTGCGGGACGCTGTCGCGCTGTGGCCGTCAACGCCGGCAACGCTAACGCGTGCACCGGGGCGCAGGGTCTCGTCGACGCGAGGGCGATGGCGAGTGCCACCGCACGAGCGCTCGGTTGTGCGCCCGGCGAAGTCATCGTCTCCTCCACCGGCGTGATAGGCGTCCCGCTGCCCGTGGCGCTCGTCACGTCCGGCATCGAGGCCGCGGCGACGGCGCTCTCCGCCGACGGCGGCTCGTCGGCGGCCGAGGCGATCATGACGACCGACACGTTCGCCAAGGAGATAGCAGTGACCCTGGAACTCGGGGGCCGCACGTACACCGTCGGCGGCATGGCCAAGGGCTCCGGCATGATCCAGCCGAACATGGCGACCATGCTCGCGTTCGTCACCACCGACGCGCCGCTGACCCCGGAAGCGTGCGATGCGGTGCTCCGCGCCGCGGTGGATCGCACGTTCAATCGCATCAGCATCGACTCGGACACGTCCACGAACGACATGTGCCTGCTCATGGCCAGCGGCGCCGCGGGCGGGGAGCCGATAGGCGCGTCGGGACCCGCCTTCGAGGCCATCGCCGCAGCCGTGCACCACGTGTGCGGAGAGCTCGCGCGCCTGATCGTGCGGGACGGCGAGGGAGCATCGAAGTTCATCGAGGTGGTCGTGCGCGGCGCGGAAAGCGAGGCCGACGCCACGCGCGCTGCGTTCGCTATCGCGAACTCGCCGCTGTTCAAGACCGCCGTCTTCGGAGGAGACGCGAACTGGGGCCGGGTCGCCATGGCTGTCGGCAAGTCCGGTGCACGAGTCGATCCCGATCGGCTCGAGATCGTCTTCGCGGGTATCCCGACCTGTGTCAACGGCACCGCCCTCCTCTTCGACGAGCAGGCGGCGGCGGCGGCGCTCGCGCAGCGCGACATCGTCGTGCTCGTCGACCTGCACCTGGGCGCGGGCACCTCGACCGTGTGGACCTGCGACCTGACCTACGACTACGTACGCATCAACGGCGACTACCGGAGCTAGGCTCCGGCGGTCACCACGGAAGGGCTGCCTACCATGGAAGACCTGTTCGCGAAGGCCGAGATACTGACCGAGGCGCTCCCGTGGATCAAGTCCACGTGGGGCACCGTCGTCGTCGTGAAGTACGGCGGCGCGGCGATGACCGATCCCGTGCTGCGCGAGCACGTGGCATCCGACATCGTGTTGATGAAACTCGTCGGCATCAACCCTGTCATCGTGCACGGCGGCGGCCCCGAGATCTCGTCGTTCATGGAGCGGCTCGGCATGAAGGTGGAGTTCCTCGACGGCATGCGTGTGACCGACGACGCGGCCATGGAGGTCGTCAAGATGGTCCTGGTCGGCAAGGTCAACAAGGAACTCGTCTCCGCCATCAACAGCCACGGGCGGCTCGCCGTCGGTATCGCCGGGGACGACGGCAACCTCATCAAGGCGCGCCCCGTCTCGGAGCGGCTCGGTCGTGCGGGTGAGGTCGAGGCGATCGATGCGACGGTCGTGACCAACCTCATCGACGACGGCTTCATCCCGGTGATCGCCACCGTCGGATACGGCGATGACGGCGGAAGCTACAACATCAATGCCGACCTCGTCGCAGGCGAACTCGCCGCGGCCCTCGGTGCGGACAAGGTCATCTTCCTCACCGACGTCGATGGTCTGTACGCGGATTTCGAGGACAAGTCCTCGCTTATCAGTGCGCTGTCGTTGGCCCAGGCGGAGGAGCTCATCGCACAGGACCGGCTGAGTTCCGGGATGATCCCGAAGGTCGGCGCGTGTGCGCGGGCGCTCCAGGGCGGAGTGCGGCGGGCGCACATCCTCAACGGCACGGTGCCGCATGCGCTGCTCCTCGAGGTCTACACCGACGAGGGAGTCGGCACGATGATCACGGCCGACGGCACGGGCCCGGCGGCGCTCGCGGGCGCCCGGTGCGCCGCGCCGGGGGAGGCGTGATGGGCGCCTCCTTCGAGCGGACCGCGGCTCTCGACGCGGCTTTTGTGATGCCCACGTACGCCCGCAAGCCGGTCATGTTCGTGCGCGGCGAGGGTATGCGGCTCTACGACGACGACGGACGGGAGTACCTGGACTTCGTCGCCGGCATCGGGGCCGTCAACCTCGGGCACAGCCACCCCGCGGTCACCGCGGCGGTGTGCGCTCAGGCCTCGAGACTGACGCACGTGAGCAACCTCTTCCATGTGGAGCATCGTGACGAGCTCGCACGCGACCTCGTGGCGCTGTTCGGGCACCCCGCGAAGGTCTTCTTCTCCAACTCAGGAGCGGAGGCCGTCGAAGGCGCCATCAAGCTCGCGCGCCTGTGGGGCAAGGCCCGCAGGGGCGAGGAGTGCTACCGGATCGTCACGGCGCAGCGCTCGTTCCACGGACGCACGCTGGCGGCGCTCGCCGCGACCGGGCAGGCGAGCAAGCAAGAGGCGTTCGAGCCGCTGACGCCGGGCTTCACGCATGTGCCCCTCAACGACATCGCGGCGTTGGACGCGGCAGTCACGCCTGACACCTGTGCCGTGATGCTCGAGCCGGTCCAGGGCGAAGGCGGTGTCTACGCGTGCGATCCCGCATACCTCGCGGCTGTGCGCGCCTTGTGCGACGAGCGCGGCGTCCTTCTCATACTCGATGAGATCCAGACCGGCTTCTACCGTACGGGTCCCGCCTTCGCCCACCAGGCGTACGGCGTCGTGCCGGACGTCATGTGTCTCGCGAAGTCCCTCGCCAACGGGCTTCCCATCGGGGTGGTCCTCGCTGGAGGGGAGGTCGCCGATGCCTTCCAGCCCGGAGACCACGGCTCCACGTTCGGCGGTGGTCCACTGGTCTGCGCCGCGGGTCGCGCATGCGTCCGCGCTCTGGCTGACGAGCGGCTCGGCGAGAACTCGGTCGCTATGGGCGCCTACCTGCGCGAACGACTGGGCGAGCTCGCGGTACGGACCGGGGCGATCGCCGAGGTCCGGGGGATGGGCCTGATGAACGCGATGGAGCTGAAGTCCGATATCGCCGCCGAGGTGGCGGCCGAGCTACTTTCGGGCGGCTTCGTCATCAACAGCATCGGTACCCGTATATTGCGTATGCTGCCGCCCCTTGTGTGCGGGAAGCCGGAGATTGATACACTCTGCGATGCACTTTATGTATCGATGGGCCACTGCATGCAGGGAGGTGCGTAAGGGATGGGACTTGAGGGACGGGACCTGCTCACGCTCGGTGATCTTTCGCCCGACGAGGTCGCACTCGTGCTCGAGCGGGCGAAGATCCAGAAGCGGATGTGGGCGCAGTCGTCGAACCGTCCGCGCCCGCTCGCGGACCGTGCCGTGGCGATCATCATGCTCAAGCCGTCGATGCGCACGCGCATCAGCTTCGAGGTCGCCGTGCGCCACCTCGGCGGCGCACCGATCATGCTCATCGGCGAGGGGAGCGTCTTCTCCCGGGGCGAGTCGGTCAAGGACACCGTCAAGGTGCTCGAGCGCTACTGCGACTGTATCGTTCTGCGCACGTACGACCAGTCGCACCTCGATGAGGTCGCACAGCACGCCTCCGTGCCCGTCATCAACGCCCTGACGGACGACTACCACCCGTGCCAGGTCCTCGCAGACCTGCTCACGATTGACGAACACTTCGGTCGCCTCGCAGGGCTCAAGCTCGCCTATGTCGGGGACGGCAACAACATGGCGAACACGTTGCTCATCGGCGCCGCCCTGACCGGTATGAACGCCGTGGTCGCGTGCCCTCCGGGCTTCGAGCCGCTCAAGGCGGCCGTGACCCGGGCGCAGGAGATCGCCTCGGCTACCGGGGCTGTCCTCTCGGTCGTGCGCGACCCGCGGGAGGCGGTCGACGGCGCGGACGTCGTGGTGACCGACACGTTCACGTCGATGGGCCAGGAGGGCGAGCACGACAAGCGCCTCGCCCAGTTCCGTGGCTACCAGGTCGATACGGGCCTCATGTTGTTCGCGAAGCCCGAGGCCATCTTCATGCACTGTCTGCCCGCGCACCGCGGTGAGGAGGTCACCGACCAGGTGATCGACTCGGCGCAGTCCGTCGTCTACGACGAGGCTGGCAACCGGATGCGCGCGCAGAAGGCCCTGCTGTCTCTGATCATGGGATGAGACGATGAGAAAACGCCTGGAGCGACAGGACGTCATCCGGCGCGTCGTGCGCCGCGAACGGATCAGGACCCAGCGCGACCTTGTCGAGCGGCTGAAGGCGTTCGGGTTCGTGTGCACACAAGCGACGGTCTCCCGCGACATCACGGAGATGGGGCTGCGCAAGCTTCCCGAGGGCATCTACGTCCTCGCGGAGGACCTGCATCTCCAGAGGATGATGAGCGAGCTCGTGCTCGGCGCCGTCCAGTCCGAGAAGCTCGTGCTCGTGAAGGCATCACCCGGCACTGCACCCGGCGTCGCGGCGGCGCTGGACGCGGCAGGGCTCGAAGAGGTGCTCGGCTCCATAGCGGGCGACGACACCGTGCTCGTCATCGCTCGCAGCGACGCGGATGCGGCCGCGCTGGTCGACAGCATAGACAAGTACCGCGGCGTCTCGTAGGGTCCCGCGGCGGCGAAGGAGAGAAACAGAACGTGGCGAAGGACATCTGCGTACTCGCATACTCGGGCGGGCTCGACACATCCGTGGCGATCCAGTGGCTCATGGAGCACAAGAACGTCGACGTGGTCGCGCTGGCGATCGACGTCGGCCAGGAGCGCCAGGACCTCGAGCTCGTGCGGGCCAAGGCGCTCACCATCGGCGCCGTCGAGTCCGTGGTCAAGGATGTCCGCGAGGAGTTCGTCGAGGAGTTCCTCGCCAAGGCGCTGAAGGCCAACGCGCTCTACGAGAACAAGTATCCGCTGGTCTCCGCGATGTCGCGTCCGATCATCGTCAAGCACCTCGTTCAGGAGGCGCATCGCGTCGGAGCGCGCTACATCGCGCACGGCTGCACGGGCAAGGGGAACGACCAGGTGCGCTTCGAAGTCGGGATAGCGGCGCTCGATCCGGACATCGAGGTCATCGCGCCGGTCCGGGAATGGGACCTCAAGACCCGCGAGCAGGAGATGGAGTACGCGACCGCTCGCGGCATCCCGGTGCCGACCACCAAGGCGAATCCGTACTCGATCGACGACAACTTGTGGGGACGCGCGATCGAGTGCGGCATCCTCGAGGACCCGTGGGTCGAGCCGCCCGCGGACATCTACACGATGACGAACGACGCGCACTTCGCGGCGTGCGATGTGCCCGAGTACGTCGAGCTGAGCTTCGAGCAGGGACTGCCGATCGCGCTCAACGGCGAGACGAAGTCGTTCCACGACATCATCACCGAGCTCAACACGTTCGCCGGGCGGCACGGGTTCGGTCGCATCGACATGATCGAGAACCGCCTCGTCGGGCTCAAGTCGCGCGAGATCTACGAGGTGCCGGGCGCGCTCACGCTCATCTCTGCCCACAAGGCGCTCGAGGACCTGTGCCTCGAGCGCGCCGTCCTGCACTACAAGCTCGGTATCGAGCAGACATGGGCGGATCTCGTCTACAACGGGCTGTGGTTCTCGCCGCTCAAGGAGGCGCTCGACGGCTTCGTCGAGACTACGCAGAAGCTCGTCACGGGTGATGTCCGGCTGCGCTTCTTCAAGGGCTCCTGCGTCGTCGTCGGTCGCCGCAGCCCGTACTCGCTCTACGACTACGATCTCGCGACCTACGATGCGACCGACACGTTCGATCACACCGCCGCTAAGGGCTTCGTCCAACTGTGGGGTCTGCCCACCAAGGTCTGGGCGCGCCAACGGCGCAAGGTCGGCAAGGACGGGGAGGTCTGAACCGGTGGATGACACCGCAGGCAAGGCGCCGTGGGGCGGCCGGTTCGCCGGTCCCCTCGACGAGTTCGTGGTCGAGTTCGGCGCATCGCTCCCTGTCGATCAGCGCATGTGGGACGCCGACATCCGCGGCTCCGTCGCGCACGCGCGCATGCTCTCGGCGTGCGGCGTCATCTCTGAGCCGGACGCGGTCGCCATCGTCGCGGGCCTGTCCGCGATACGTGAGGAGATCGAAGCGGGGGAGTTCGTCTTCGAGGCTGCTGACGAGGACATCCACATGGCGATCGAGCGGGCGCTCACGCTGCGCATCGGTGAGGCCGGAAAGCGGTTGCACACCGCGCGCTCGCGCAACGACCAGGTCGCGCTCGACGCACGCATGCACGCGAAGGAGGCTTCGCTCGGACTGATCGGTGCCGTGGACGCGCTACGGGCGACGCTGCTCAGGCTGGCGGACGACCACCTCGGCGTCGTCATGCCGGGCTACACGCACCTTCAGAAGGCACAGCCGATCCTGCTGAGCCACCATCTGCTCGCGTACTTCTGGATGCTCACGCGGGACGTCTCGCGGCTTCGGCACGCGCACGAGGCGGCGGATGTGATGCCTCTCGGGAGCGCGGCGTTGGCCGGCACGACCTTCCCGATCGACCGGCAGGCCGTCGCCGATGAGTTGGGCTTCTCGTTGATCAGCGCCAACTCACTCGATGCGGTCTCCGATCGCGACTTCCTGCTCGACCTCACGTATGCGTGTACGGTCGCCATGGTGCATCTCTCGCGGCTGTGCGAGGAGCTCATCCTGTGGTCGACGGACGAGTTCGGCTTCGTGCAGATGGACGACTCGTACTCCACGGGCAGCTCGATCATGCCTCAGAAGAAGAACCCCGACTTCGCCGAGCTCACGCGCGGCAAGACCGGTCGTGTGATCGGGGATCTCACCTCACTGCTCGTGATGCTCAAGGGCCTGCCCTTGGCCTACAACAAGGACATGCAGGAGGACAAGGAGCCTGCGTTCGACGCCATCGACACGCTGTCGAGCTGTCTGCGAGCCGTCGAGGGCATGCTCTCGACGATGACGGTGAACAGCGACCGGATGCGTGCCGGTGCTCGCGGCGGGTTCATGGCCGCCACCGACCTGGCGGACCATCTGGCCGCGCGTGGCGTCCCGTTCCGCGAGGCGCACGAGGTCGTGGGTCGACTCGTTCTGCGCTGCGAGCACGAGGGGCGGACCCTGCAGGACCTGACTCTGGAGGAGTTGCGCTCCGCATCGCCGGCGTTCGCGGCCGACGCGCTCGAGGCCGTCGACATCGACAGGATCGTTGCGCGTCGCGTGAGTCTGGGCGGCACGGGGCATGATGCCGTGCGGACGCAGCTCGTGGCTGCGAAGACCGTGCTCCACCAGGACGCGGAGTGGTCGATCGCCGCGCGCTGACGGCATCCGCACTCGGCTACAATCCGGTCCATGCATACGAACGGCATCGAGCTGCATCCGCTTCCGGCGGCGTTCTTCGCCCGCGACACGGTGACGGTCGCACGCGAACTGCTCGGCAAGGTGCTGGTGAGTAGTGTCGACGGCGTGGTCACGGGCGGTCCCATCGTGGAGGTGGAGGCGTACCTCGGCTCTCACGACATGGGCTCACACGCCGCGACGAAGGGGATCACGAAGCGCAACAGCGTCATGTACGGTCCCCCGGGAACGGCGTATGTGTACTTCACCTACGGCAACCACCACATGCTCAACGTCGTCACGGAGGCGGAAGGCGTCGCCGGCGCGGTGCTCGTGCGGGCGATAGAACCGCGACTCGGCGCCGCTGAGATGGCGCGGCGACGTGACTCGGGTAGGTCCGGACCGCATCTCGGTCCAGCCGACCTGGCGAGCGGCCCGGGCAAGCTCACGGCCGCGCTCGGCGTGGACCTGTCTCTCAACGGGACGGCCCTTGGGAGCGCTACACTCTCGATATGCGACGCGCCGCCTCCGGAGGCGAGCGTCGTGTCCTCGGGTAGAGTAGGGCTGACCGGAGGCCATGAACTCGAACTGCGGTTCTTCCTTGAGGGGAACCAGTACGTGTCGAAGGGGCGCACCGGTCCGAAACCGCCGAGCGCTCGCACGGGAAAGGGGCACGCGTGAAGCTCAGCGAGATATACAGGACCTGTATCGAGGTGGGGATGCAGGCCGATCCACGCCCGGCCGAGGAGCTCGAGCGCGTCCTGACGGACGCTCGCGTGGCATTCGACAAGCTCGACGACGACGACAAGCCGTTCTACGACACCGAGCGCCTCACGAACCCGTACGCCGACACCCGCATAGCCAACGGCGACCCCGACCTCGAGGTCCGGGGCCTGCTGACCGGCGTGGACATGGAGACGGCGGAGGTCTTGCTTGCGGACCGCCTGCGCGAGAAGGGCGAGCCGATCGATCTGATCTTCGCGCACCACCCCGAAGGTCCCGGCTTCGCCAATCTCGATCAGGTCATGTACATGCAGGCGGACCTGTGGCACGCGCAGGGTGTGGGCCTCGGTGTCGGCGACAGCCTGATCGCGACTCGCGCCTCGGAGATCCGCAGGAAGCTCTCGCCGTACAACCACTACCGTGCGATCCAGGCGGCCGAGATGCTCGGTTTCGCGACGCTGTCGTGCCACACTCCCGCCGACAACAACGTCCAGACGTTCGTCCAGCGTTTCCTCGATACCGAGAAGCCCGCCACTCTGAGCGCGATCGTGAAGGCGCTGCGTACGATCCCGGAGTACGAGCACGCGGCGAAGAAGGGCTACGGCCCCGAGATCGTGTCCGGGACAGGGTCGCACCGTCCGGGTCGCATCGTCGTGGACATGACCGGTGGGACAGAGGGTCCGACCGAAGCCCTCGACCGCTTGAGCGCCGCCGGCGTCGGGACGCTCGTGGGGATGCACTACTCGGAGGAGCACAAGAAGCGCGCCGAGGAGCTGCATCTCAACCTCGTGCTGGCCGGTCACATCTCCTCGGACACGCTCGGCATGAACCTGGTGCTCGACCGGATCGAATCCAAGGGCGTGAAGGTGTACTGCACCTCGGGGATAGTCCGCGTGCCCCGCCTCTAGCCGTGCGCTGCGTGGCGTAGTGCTAGGGCCCGGAGGTCGGCGGGTCGCTGGGAGTGGTCGTCGGTGTCGTGGAGCCACCGCCCCCACCGCCTCCACCCGGCGGCTTCGCCGGTTTGGCGGTGCCGGTTCCGACGTTGGACCACTCGGCCTTCCAGATGTAGTGCGGCGGCTTCGCACGCGCGAACTTCAGCGAGGGCTGGCCCTTGAGGGCGGCGACCATGAAGCTGCGCCACATGGGCGCACAGAAGGTCCCGCCGAAGGCGCGCTGCCCGTGCACGTTGCGCATCGGGATGGATCCCTTGATGTAGCCCATCCACACTGCCGTCGAGAGTTGCGGGGTGTACCCGCAGAACCAGGCGTCCTGATAGGTCTGCGCGGTGCCGGTCTTGCCTGCGACCTCACGGCCGGGGAGTGCGGCGCGGCGGGCCGTGCCGCTGCGCACGACGCCCATCAGCAGTTGCGTGGTCGCCCAGGAGATCTCCTTCGTCAGCACCTGCGTGCCGACGACCTTGTGCTCGTAGATCGACTCGCCGTCGGGGCCGACGATCTTGATGATGGGCGTCGGCTTGTTGAGCACACCGCCGGTCGCGAGCGTGCCATACGCGGAGGCCATCTCGAGCGGGGAGACGCCCCGGGGCAGGCCGCCGAGTGCGATGGCGGGATAGGCAGGCACGTCGGATGTGATCCCCATGCGCTTGGCCGTGGTCGCCACGTTACGTGCGCCGATCTCCCAGATGAGTCGGGCGAAGACGACGTTGACGGATCCCGCCGTAGCGGCCGCGAGTGTCATCGCACCTTTGCCGCTTCCCTCGGAGTTGTTGACCTTCCACGGCGGTCGCGTCGGGATCACTGCAGGCGAGGAGGCGTTGAACGGCCTGCGGGGCGGGATGCCCTTCTCGAGCGCCGTGACGAGCACGAACGTCTTGAAGGCCGATCCCGGCTGACGGCGGCCCTGAGTAGCGGTGTTGTACGCGTTCTTGTCGTAGCTCTTGCCCCCGTACATCGCGACGATGTAGCCGTTGCGGGGATCGACGGATGCGAGCCCGACGTCAGGGTCGTTCGGGCGTCCGAGCGTGCCACGCACGGCGGCCTCCGCGTAGCGCTGCAGCCGCGTGTCGATGGTCGTGTAGACCTTCAGCCCACCCTTGAACACCAGCGAGTCCGGATACTGGGTCAGCAGCTGCTTGCGCACGTATGACACGAAGAAGTGGCAGTCGTAGATGCCCTGGTTCGGATCGACGGTCTTGGTCAGCACGATAGGCGCGCTCTGCGCGTCGTCGGCCTGCTGCCGGGTGATGTAGTTGTTCGCCACCATGCGCTCGAGAACGATCGCCTGTCGCGCCTTGGCGCCGGCCAGGTTGTAGTAGGGGTTGAGTGCGTTGGGGGACTGCGGCAGACCTGCGAGCAGGCTCGCCTCGGCGAGGGTGAGATCCGCCGCGGACTTGCCGTAGTAGGTGCGGGAGGCGGCCTCGGCACCGTAGGCGCCGTCGCCGAAGTAGACCGCGTTGAGGTAGAGCTCGAGTATGTCCGCCTTGCTGTGCCGCTTCTCGAGATCCATGGCCAGTGAAGCTTCCCGGATCTTGCGGCGAAGGGTGTTCTGGTAGCGTTCGTCCGCGAGGATGCTGTTGCGGACGTACTGCTGGGTGATGGTCGAGGCGCCCTCTTTCGTCGTGCCGGTCGTGAGGTTGATGATCGCGGCGCGCACGATGCCGACCGTGTCGATGCCGGTGTGATCGTAGAACCGCTCATCCTCGACCGCTACGACCGCGTCGGCGAGATCGGATGAGATCTGCGACAGCTTCACGACCTCGCGGTTCTCAAGGAAGAAGTTCGCCAGGAGTTTGCCGTCCGCCGAGTAGATCTTGGTCGGTTGTGCGACACGGAACGCCCCGGGCTTGCTCGGGTCGGGCAGTCCTTGGAGCGACTGAGCCACGAAGGCGAGAACTCCGGCGGCAGCGAGGACGGCGATCCCGACAGTGCCGGCGACGAGCGCGAGCGCGACGCGAAGCCAGGTACGCTTCACGCCCCCGCGTTCCTTGCGCAATCTACGAAGCCGGCTTGACATGCGGGACCCTTCGCTCACAGGCTTGACGATCGATGGTACGCCATGGATCGGATCGGCGCGGATGCGCGTTGCCGACACGACATGTTACCGACCCGCGCGCGGGACCGCCATCGTCACCGCTCGGGTCGGGTCCGCGCCCTCGACACCGATGCGCGTCGTACGAGGAAGGCACGTGATGGTCGACCCCACCGTATCGCCCATACCGGAGCTGCTCGCCCCCGCCGGGGGGCCCGAAGCGCTGCGCGCCGCGGTGGCGAACGGCGCCGATGCCGTCTACCTTGGGCTGCCGGAGCTCAACGCGCGTCGCGGGGCGGTCAACTTCACGCTGGAGACCCTCGCGCCGGCGGTGCGCCATGCCCATCTCCATGGAGTCCGCGTCTACCTGACCGCGAACGTCCTCGTGTTGCCAGACGAGGCCGGTCCCGCACTCGACATGGTCGCGCGTGCCTGGGAAGCGGGCATCGACGCGGTCATCGTGCAGGATCTCGGGCTCATCAGTCTGCTGCGAGCGGAGTTGCCCGACGTTCGCATCCACGCGTCGACGCAGGTCGATACGCACAATGCCGCGGGCATCGTGGCGCTCCAGTCACTCGGTGTCAGTCGTGTGACGCTCGCTCGCGAGCTGAGTGTCGATGAGATCGCGGGTCTGGTGCGCACGAGCGGCGTGGAGCTGGAGTCGTTCGTGCACGGAAGCCTGTGCTACTGCCACTCAGGTCAGTGTCAGTTCTCCTCGATGATCGGCGGCCGCTCGGCCAATCGCGGCACGTGTGCTCAGCCGTGCCGCCTGCCCTACGATCTGCTCGGCGCTGACGGGAGCGCGTACGACGTGCCGGGCAAGTACATCCTCTCGCCGAAGGACCTCGCGGGCGTGACGCTCCTGCCCGCTCTGGTCCGGTCGGGGGTCGCGGCACTCAAGATCGAGGGCCGCATGAAGAGTCCCGAGTACGTCGCCACCGTCGTTCGCGTCTACCGGGCCGCCCTTGACCGTGCGGCCGCGGATCCGGGCGGTTACCAGGTGAGCGCCGCCGAGTGGGACCTGCTGTCGGAGGCGTTCAGCCGAGGATTCTCGGAGGCGTACCTGTCGGACGTGCGGGACGACTCGATGATGAGCTACCAGCGACCGAACAACCGCGGTGTGCCTGTCGGGCGCGTCGTCTCGACCGGTTCGGGCGTTGCGACCGTGGCCTTGGACCGTGCTGTGGAGAGCGCGGACAGGCTCGAGTTCTGGACCGCGGCCGGCCGTTTCACACAAGCTGCGGGTCCTCTGCGTCTCGACGGGACCTCACTCAGCGCAGCTCCGGTCGGCGTCCGGGTCGAACTGATCGTCGAAGGCGCCACGCGTGCGGGAGACCGTGTGTTCCGGGTGGCCAACGCAGCGCTCCTCGAGGCTGCACGCAGGACGTTCACGGGAGAGGACCGCGCGGCCACCCCGGCCGTGTTCGCGGTCCGGCTGCTGCATGGTGAGCCCGCGTCGGTCACGGTGGAGGCAGCCGGCCTGACCGCGACGGCCGAGGGTCCTGTCGTGGAGGCTGCCCGAACGCGCGCCGTGTCGGCCGAAGAGGTGGTCGAGCACGTGGGCCGGCTCGGCGGCTCGGGGTATGCGGCCAGCGAGTGGCGGCTGGAGCTCGGATCGGACGTCGGTATCGGATTCTCCGTCCTGCACGCCTTGCGTCGGGAGGCACTCGCCGGTCTCGACGCACAGCGTCTCGCACCATGGGAGGGTAGGCAGGCTCCGCGTGGGCTTCACGCAGACCCGCCGTCGGTGCCCGGGAGAGCGACCTCGGTGATACCTGAGCTCGTTGTCGCGGCATCCGACGTTGACGTAGCGGTCGCGGCACTGCGGGCGGGTGCGAACCGCGCCCTGCTCGCGGTGACCTCGCTCGACACGACCGGGACGCTGCGCGCCGGGGTCGAGCCGCTCCTGCCGCGCATCGCGCATCCGCTCGATGTCGAGCCCCTTCTGCGGCTCGCGGAGGGGCGCGCCGCCACCTCGGGCAACCTCGGTCTGCTCGCAGCGCTCGGGGCGGACCAGGTCTCACGGGAGGCGGGGCTGTCGGCCGACTGGGGACTGGGCGCAGTCAATGGCTGGACGGCCGAGGCGCTCGCGACGCTCGGGGCATCGCTGATCTGGGCATCGCCCGAACTGTCCGGGCGTCAGCTCGCCCGTCTCGTGCGCGAGTCGCCGGTCGCGATAGGGGCGACGGTCCAGGGTCGAGTGGAGCTGATGATCGCCGAGCACTGCGTGTTGCAGGCGAGCGGCGCATGCTCACACGACTGCGCACGCTGCCTACGTCGCACGCGGGCCAACACGCTGCGCGACCGCAAAGGATACGGCTTCCCCGTGACGACCGACGCCCGCGGATTCGCCCACATCTACAACTCGGTGCCACTCGACCTGTCCAGGGCACTGCTCGAGGTGCTCGACGCCGGCGTGTCCGCCGTTCGGATCGAGCTGCACACGGAGACTCCCGCGTCGGCGACCCGCATCGTCAGCGCCTACCGAAGACTGCTCGCAGACGCCGCCGCCGGGCGTGCGGCGTCCGATCCGCTGGAGGATCCGTCGACGTCGGGCCACTTCTTCAGAGGCCTCACCTGAGGCACGAGTCGAGGCGACTAGTTGACGGTGATCTTCTCTTCCTTCTTGCTCACGTGGCTCGCGTTGTCCGTCACCCACAGGATCACGGAGTACTTGCCCGGCGCGGCGTACTTGTGCGAGGCGATCTTGCCCGAGGTCGTGTCCTTCACGCCGTCGCCGAACTCCCAGACGTACTTCACGATCGTCCCGTCGTCGGTCGACGCGCTCGCATCGAACTTGACCGCGCCTGTCGACAGCGGCGGCTTCGGGCTGTAGTCGAACAGCGGCACGGGCGCCTTGTCCGCAGCGCTGCCGCTCGATACGACGAGCGTGACGACGGTCTGCGTCGTGCCCTGGCTGCCGACCTTCGGGTCCTGGTCGAAGACGGTGCCCGGCGCGGTGGTCGAGTCCTTCTCCTGGATCGCATACTTGAGCATCAAGGCCTCGAGTGCGGCGATAGCATCCTGCTTCGGCATCCCGATGACGTTCGGGACCGTGATCGAGGTCGGGGTGCCGTGCAGCGGACACTCTTTCGGAAGCTGCTTGGCGAGGAAGAGCCCCGAGCCCTTCTTGGGGCAGAACGCCGTCGCGAGTCCGCCGGAGTCCAGGCAGATCTGCGCGGTGGCGAGGCCTGCGGGCTTCTTGAAGTCCTCCTTGGGAAGCGGTGCCAGTGCGGCTTTCATGAACGCGGCCCAGATCTGCGCCGGGAACGTGCCGCCGGTGACCTTGATGCCGTGTACGTTGTTCATCGGCTTCATCTCGGTCGGGTAGCCGACCCAGACCGCGGTGACGAGGTTCGGCGTGTAGCCCACGAACCACGCATCGCTGTTCTCCTGCGTGGTGCCGGTCTTGCCCGCGGCCGGCCGGCCGATGGCGGCCTTCTTACCGGTGCCGCCGGAGATGACTCCGCGCAGCATGTCGGTCGTGAGATACGCGATCGCCGGGTCGATGGCCTTGGTGGGTGCCGGTGCTCCGGTGTAGAGCACCTTCCCGCCCACGTCCTTCACCTCGACGATCCCGTATGGCTTCAGATGCGTGCCCGCGTTGGCCAGTGTCCCGAAGGCCGAGGCCATCTCGAGCGGCGACACGCCCTCGCGCATACCGCCGAGCGCGACCGCCGGCACCGGCGTGATCTTGGTCGTGATGCCCATCGCTGCAGCCGTCTTGACCACGTTCTCGGCGCCGACTTGCATGATGAGCTGGGCGAACACGGAGTTGACCGACTGTGCCGTGGCTACCCGCAGGCGCATCAGGCCCTTGCCGCTCGCGCCGGTGACGCTCCATGTCTGGCCGTTGGGAAGGGGGATCTTGATGGGAGCGGAGGAGTACGTCTGCTCCGGGGAGACGCCCGCCTTGAGGGCCGCGACGATGACGAACGGCTTGAACGCCGAGCCCGATTGGCGATGGCCCTGGACGACGACGTTGTACTGCTGTGTCTGGAAGTCGCGCCCTCCGACCATCGCGAGGATCTCGCCGGTCTTCGGATCGAGCGCCACCAGCGCGGCGGAGGGGTCGGTCGGCTTGTCGAGCGCCTTGGCGACGGCGCTCTCGGCGGCCGACTGCATGCGCAGGTCGAGCGTCGTGGTGACGCGGAGGCCGGAACGGTAGACCATCTGCTCGCCGTACTCCGTGACGAGGAGGTCCTTCATGTACTCGACGAAGTACGGCGCTACCTTCGAGCCCTTTTTGAGGCCGATGGTCTGGATCGGCGATCCGATGGCCGCGGTGCAGGCGGCATCGTCGATGTAGCCCTGTTTGAGCATCTGCGTCAGTACCGTGTCCCGTCGCTTCTTGGCCGCGTCGGCGTCGTAGTACGGGGAGAAGCGGCGTGGTGACTTGATGACGCCGGCGATAAGCGCGGTCTCGGGGATCGTGAGCTCCGTGGCGTTCTTGCCGAAGTAGACCTCCGCGGCGGTCTGGATCCCATACGCGCCATGGCCGAAGTAGATGGTGTTGAGGTACATCTCGAGGATCTGGTCCTTGGTGTACCGGTCCTCCAGCCGATAGGCGAGGATCGCCTCGCTCATCTTGCGCTTGAGGCTGCGCTCGGGAGTCAGGAACGTCGTCTTGATGTACTGCTGCGTGATGGTCGATCCGCCCGCGACGGCATCGCCGGCCCTGATGTCGGTGATGAGCGCGCGGAGCATGCCGATGAAGTCGAGGCCGGCGTGCTCGTAGTAGCGCTCGTCCTCGGTGGCGATGACCGCCTGGCTGACGGTCGGCGGCAGGTCCTTGAGCTTCACGTTGGTGCGGTTCTGTTCGGCGTACAAGTCGGCGATGAGCCGCCCGTCGCGTGCGAGGATCTGTGTCGTCTGGTCGAAGCCGCGCAGCGGCTTCGAGGGGTCAGGCAGGGTGTCCGCGATCTGGTTGTACATGACGCACCCGGTCACTCCGCCGACGACCGCTCCGAGTACCAAGAGAAGCAGCGAGATGCGGACGAACGCACGCAGGCCACGGCGGCGCGGCGTGGGTGTCGGGCGGCCTCCACGCGGTGCGGGGCGCTTGGAGGGTCCCCGCCCGGCGGCCGCCGTCCCCGTGGGACGCTGGACCGGCGCGCGTCCCGCGCTCCCGTGAGAGGACGTTCGTGGCCGGTAGCGGATGTCGTCGGATCGGCTCATGGGATGGCACTCATTCTGTCGTGCATGCGAGCGGACGCGGGTGCGCATGCGGGGGACCGGACCTGAGCTGGAACGGCCGCAGGTCCGGCCGGATGGGTGCTGTCGCGCACATGCTAGTATGGCCTGCGAACGGCGTGCCGACCACTCCGCGAGGCTGTTGCGTAACCACACCGACAACCACGCGGCCACTTCAGGAGGAGCGAAAGAGGCCCGATGCTTCCCGTCGACGAGCAGCTCCACGTCATCAGCAGTGGGACCGCGGCCATCCACACCGTCGAGTCGCTGACCGAGAAGCTTCGTGGCGGCCGTCGCCTACGGATCAAGCTCGGTGTCGACCCCACGGCTCCCGACCTCCACCTCGGACACGCCGTGCCGCTGCGCAAGCTGCGCCAGTTCCAGGACCTCGGGCACGAGGTGGTCCTCATCATCGGGGACTACACCGCGCTCATCGGCGACCCCTCCGGCCGCAACAGCACGCGGCCTGCGCTGACCATCGAGCAGATCGACGCGAACGCTGAGACCTATATAGAGCAGGCGTTCCACATCCTCGACCCGGACGCGACCGAACTCCGCCGCAACTCGGAGTGGCTGGCACCTCTCGACTTCGCGAAGCTGCTGCAACTCACGAGCGAGTTCACCGTGGCGCGGATCCTCGAGCGCGACGACTTCTCGAACCGCTACACGAAGCAGCAGCCGATCTCTCTCCACGAGCTCCTCTACCCCGTCGCGCAGTCCTACGACTCTGTGGTGGTGCGCGCCGACGTCGAGATAGGCGGGACCGACCAGCTGTTCAACCTTCTCGCGGGACGGGACCTCATGGGCAGGCTCGACATGGAGCCCCAGGTCGCGCTCACGCTGCCGCTCCTCGAGGGCACGGACGGTGTCCAGAAGATGTCGAAGAGCTACGGGAACTACATAGGGCTCACGGACGCGCCGGACGACATGTTCGGGAAGGTCATGTCGATCCCCGACGTCCTGATGGTGAAGTACTACAGACTGGCGACCCCCGTCGCCGTCGACGAGATCGATCGTCTCGAGCGTGCTCTTGCCGAGGGGGCCGAGCATCCCAACGCCGTCAAGCGCCGGCTGGCTCGCGAGATCGTCGCGCTCTACAGAGGCTCGGAGGCCGCGATCGAGGCTGAGGAGGCCTTCGATCGGGTCTTCAAGCGGGGAGAGGCGCCCGCCGACATCCCGGAGGTCTGCCTGGTCCTGACTGAGCCGGTGTACCTGCCGGGACTGCTGAAGGACCTCGGGTTGGTCGCATCGGCCAACGAGGGGCGGCGTCAGATCGATCAGGACGCCGTGCGGATCGACGGAGCACCCGTATCGCCGGGCACGTACGAGGTGTCGCGCGGGGTGGTCGAGGGCGCCGTCGTCCAGGTGGGAAAGCGCCGGTACGCGCGCCCTGTGTCGATCGTCTGAGATTGCCCCGAAAACGCTGTTGCGCACCCCAGTGGCGGGTGCTATCCTGATTCGCGCCCCTTGAGGGGCCGTGAACGTGAACCGAGTTGGAGCGCAGTCTTGATACTGAGCGTTCTCGCGGAGGTAACCGTGTAGAGGTGGTCTGTGTCACATAGGTGACGCACGACGTCTCCAGCGGCGCCTCCGTCAAGGCGGGGGCGTTTTCTTGTGCCAAGCACGCGGAATCGGTTCGAAGCGGTTCGAAAGTGGACGTTGACAGTGGAGAGGGAAGTCCGTAACGTAACCCCCCGCTGTGCCTGAACCTTGAAAACTGGATACTGTGACAAGCCAGTAAGGTCCCCCACGTGGGGGCCACACAATTTACCCTGTCTGGTCGAGAGGGTCCTTACAGACCAAACCGACCGACACCTTGAGGACGGCCCGAACCACCGGTGCGAAAGCGTCGGAAGGCGGACCGACCCCGGATCACCAGATCCGACTCATTCGTAGAACGCAGACTTCGGTCTGTGAACTATTCAACGGAGAGTTTGATCCTGGCTCAGGATGAACGCTGGCGGCGTGCTTAACACATGCAAGTCGAACGAGGTCCAACCTTCGGGTGAAGACCGAGTGGCGAACGGGTGAGTAACACGTGGGCAATCTGCCCTTCTCTCTGGGATAACCCCCGGAAACGGGAGCTAATACCGGATACTTCGAGATGATCGCATGGTCGACTCGAGAAAGCTCCGGCGGAGAAGGATGAGCCCGCGGCCCATTAGCTTGTTGGTGAGGTAACGGCTCACCAAGGCAACGATGGGTAGCCGAGCTGAGAGGCTGATCGGCCACACTGGGACTGAGACACGGCCCAGACTCCTACGGGAGGCAGCAGTGGGGAATCTTGCGCAATGGGCGAAAGCCTGACGCAGCAACGCCGCGTGCGGGATGAAGGCCTTCGGGTTGTAAACCGCTTTCAGCAGGGAGGAAATTGACAGTACCTGCAGAAGAAGCTCCGGCTAA
>JAUSBS010000116.1 GCA_030651905.1 Coriobacteriia bacterium | reverse complement strand
GAAGGTGATGCCGCCGAGACATCCGCGCGTCATCGCGTCGAGCCCATACTCCTCACGCGTGACCTTCTTGCCCTCCGCCTTCGCGAGCTGGCGGATGATGCGGTAGTAGTGCGGCGCGTCGGTCGGCTTGAAGTGCAGCGGCGAGGTCTTCTGGCGCTCGTACGCCCATGCGAGCACGCGCTCGTACTCCTCGGGCGGCAGCTCCTTGTCGAGCAGGTCGCTTCCTCGGCCGGTCGGGACCAGCATGAAGATGTGGAACGCGTCGATCCCGAGCGATTCGGCGAGGTCGTGGACGGCCTCGACCTTGTCGGCGTTGAGCGTGGTCACCGTCATGTTGATCTGGACGCCGACCCCATGACGCTTGGCGATCTTGATGCCCTCGATGGTCTTGTCGAAGCAGCCGACCTGACCGCGGAACGCATCGTGCTCTTCGGCGGTCGGGAAGTCGACGGATACGGAGATGCGCGGGATCTTGTGCGCGGCCATCTTCGCCGCGATCTCCTCGGTGATCAGCGTCGCGTTCGTGCCGATGACCGGCATCGCGCCCTTGCTCTGCGCATAGTCGACGATCTCCCAGATGTCGGGTCGCATCAGCGGCTCGCCGCCGGTGAGGATGATGATCGGGTTCGTGATGGTGGCGATGTCGTCGATGGTGCTCTTGATCTGGTCCAGCGTCAGTTCGCCCTCGTACGCCCCGAACTCCGCGGCCGCGCGACAGTGCGCGCAGCTCAGGTTGCAGCTGCGCGTGATCTCCCACGCGATGATGCGCGGCGCCTTCACACCCGTCCGCGCCTCGTACGCCGCCGCAGCCTCGCCCCCGCCCGGCCGGAACCCCATCGACCGCGCCCCGCCGTGCCGCTGCCCGCCCGTGGGGCTGCCGCCCGGGTGCCCGCCCGGGTGCCCTACCGGGGGACCCGAGTTCGACCCCCGCAGGCCGTGGTCTTCGGCCGAGGACGTCGAACGAAGGTCCTCCGGTCGGGCACCACCCAGGGGTATCCCTACTGCGGTCTGCCCGCAGCCGGCCTCTGCCTCGGCCAGGTCCTGCTCCAGGTCGATGTCGGGACGTGCGTCCGCGTTGCCGACGTTCTCAGCCACGCAGCCACCTCGCCGCGTCCTTCGCGTGATACGTCAGGATGAGGTCCGCGCCCGCTCGCTTGAAGCCGGTGAGCGTCTCGAGCACCACACGCTGCTCGTCTATCCATCCGTTGCGCGCGGCGGCCTTCACCATCGCGTACTCGCCGGAGACGTTGTAGGCCGCGGTCGGCATCGCGAAGGCGTCCTTGACCCGCCGGATGATGTCCATGTAGGCGAGTGCGGGCTTGACCATGACGATGTCGGCACCCTCTGCGATGTCGAGTCCGGTCTCCCGGATCGCCTCCTCGGCGTTGGCCGCGTCCATCTGATACTGCTTGCGGTCGCCGAACGCGGGAGCACTGTCCGCCGCGTCGCGGAACGGGCCGTAGTAGGCGCTCGCGTACTTCGCCGAGTAGGCCATGATCGGGATGTCGGTGAAACCCTCGGCGTCAAGCGCGGCGCGGATGGCGGCCACGCGGCCGTCCATCATGTCGGACGGCGCGACCATGTCGGCGCCGGCCTCCGCGTGGCTGACCGCGACCGACGCCAGCATCTCCAGCGTCACGTCGTTGATCACACAGCCGCCCTCGTCGAGCGCGCCGCAGTGCCCGTGCGAGGTGTATTCGCACATGCACACGTCGGTGATGACGTAGAGCTCCGGCACCTTCGCCTTGAGCTCGCGGATGGCCTGCTGCACGATGCCGTCCGGATCGAACGCGCCGCTGCCGGCCTCGTCCTTGTGCTCGGGCAATCCGAAGAGGATGACGGCCGGGATGCCGAGCTCGAGCAGCTCACGTCCTTCAGCCTCGAGCTGATCGACGGAGATGTTGAACACGCCCGGCATCGAGGCGACCTCATCGCGGACACCCGTCCCCCACTTCACGAACAGAGGGTAGATGAGGTCGGCCGCGTCCAGCGTGGTCTCCCGCACCATCGAGCGGATCGTCTCGTTGCGGCGCAGCCGCCTCATACGGACCGTCGGGAAGTCCATCAGTCCACGAACTCCTCTACCGCAAGTTCGGCCTTGGCGCTCGCCTTGCTCACGACACCGAGCTTGAAGTCGACGAACCGCTTCGCCTGAGCAGCAGCGTAGACCGCGGCCCAACCGACGACGGCCCAGTACACGATCTGCAGTGCGATGTAGCCGACCTGGCCATACGTGGCGAACCAGTCGAGGAACGCGGTGCTCTCGGTTGCGACGGTCTCCATGCCTGCTCCTTTTCGTCGATGCTTCGACCGTGCCCGCTAGAGACTCCGGTCCGATGCCGTGGAACAAGTCGGGGCGCAACCGGTTCGATCCGGCTGCGCCCCGACGTCACATCCTGGTGGAGACGAGCGGATTCGAACCGCCGACCTCTGCCGTGCGAAGGCAGCGCTCTCCCAACTGAGCCACGTCCCCGTACTTTCAAACCCCGCCGACCGTGGCGAAGGCTTGACTAGAATGCCGAGCGAGGCGCTCTTTGTCAATCTCGCGGGCCCCCGCGACCGGGGGTCCGTAGCGTACGTCGCCGCAGGTAGCGGTGCTAGTCGGTGGCCCCAGCGAGCCCGATCTCCTCGTCGGTCAGGTAGCACGCGGGATCCGGGTTCCACAGGTCGCCGGTGGCAGCCTCGGCGCGCACACGGAAGTTGCCGCCGCAGACCTGCAGCCATGTGCACTCCGCGCAGCGGCCCTTCACGTACGGGCGCTTGTCCTTGAGGCGCTTCATGAGCTCGCTCTGCTCCGTATCCCCGGACACATCCGTCCATATCTCGGAGAACGGACGCTGCCGCACGTTGCCGAAGGAGAAGTGGCGCCAGAACTGGTCGGCGTAGACCTCGCCGTTCCAGCTGACGCAGCCGATCCCGTTGCCCGTCGAGTTGCCCTGGTTCCACTGAAGCAGCTGCAGCACGTCCGCCGCTCGCTCGGGATCCTCTTTCAGCATCTCCATGTAGAGGAACGGGCCGTCGGCGTGGTTGTCCACGGTCAGGACCTCGGGCTCGAGACCCTTGTCGAACATGGCCTTGGTCCTGTCCATGATGAGGCGCACCGCCTTGCGCGTCTCCTCGTGGTCCAGGTCCTCCTTCATCAGCTCACTGCCGCGGCCGGCGTAGACGAGGTGGTAGAAGCAGGCGCGCGGGATACCTTCCGCCTCCATCACGTCGAACAGGGCGTTGATGTCTTGCCAGTTGCGCTTGTTGATGGTCATGCGAAGACCGACCTTGATGCCGGCGGCCATCGAGTTGCGGATGCCTTCGATAGCCTTGTCGAAGCTGCCCGGGATCCCGCGGAATGCGTCATGCGTCTCGCGAGCACCGTCGAGCGACACTCCCACGTAGCTCAGGCCGACCTCGGCGTACTGGGCCGCCTTCTCGGGCGTGATCTGGGTGCCGTTGGTGGAGATGACGACGCGCATGCCCTTGCCCTTGGCATACCGCATGAGCTCGAGCAGGTCCTTGCGAAGCGTCGGCTCTCCGCCGGAGAACAGCAGGACCGGCGCGCCCCATGCGGCAAGGTCGTCGATCATCGTCTTGGCCTCGTCGGTGGACATCTCGCCGGCGTAGTCGCGGTCCTCCGACTGCGCGTAGCAGTGCACGCACTTGAGGTTGCACTTCTGCGTGCAGTTCCACACGACGACGGGCTTCTTGTCGCGCGAGAACTGGAGCAGCTCGCTGGGCAGCTTGGAGCTGTCGCGGTCGTAGCGCAAGACGTCGCCCGGCTCAACGGCGCCGCAATAGAGCTTCGAGATACCGATCATGTCTGTGCTGGTCCTTTCCGTTGGTCGCCCATGCGGGCGCTAGTCGTCCTCGTCGATGTCGACGCAGAAGTGCCTGGCAACGGCCTGCACGAGGCCGGGGATGGTGTACTCGGCCGCCTCGACGCCGACGGTCAGGCCCAGCTCGCGTGCTGTGTCCGAGGTGATCGGACCGATCGACGCTACGAGAAGGTCACGCGTCGCGTCAGCAAGGTCGATGCCGCTCGCAAGATCCACGAAGTTGCGCACCGTGGATGACGATGTGAATGTGATGACGTCCACGGCGTGGTCGGCGAGCCGCTCCAGCACGCTGCCCTCACCGGCGCCGAGCACGGTTCGATAGACAGGCACCACATCGACCATGGCGCCGCGCTCCCGCAGGGTCTCGGGCAGGACCTCGCGCGCCTCGAGCGCGCGCGGGATGAGTACACGCGTGCCTTCGCCAACGCCGCGCTCGAGGAAGCCCTCGAGCACACCCTCGGCGCGGTACTCCTCGGGGACGTAGTCCGGACGCACGCCGCGCTCGATGCACTTGGCCGCGGTGGCGGGCCCGATCGCGGCCACGAGCGCGCGGCTGAGCGCGCGCGCATCGAGGTCGGCGTTCTCGAGTCGATCGAAGAACGCGTCCACGCCGTTCACGGACGTGAACACGATCCAGCCGTAGTCGCCGATGTGGCGGATCGCCTCGTCGACTTGCTCCCAGCTCTCAGGCTCGATCACGCGGATCGTCGGGAACTCGAGGACCTCGGCGCCCAGATCGGTCAGCCGGTCGGTGAGCGCGGAGGCCTGCTCGCGGCTGCGGGTCACGACCACCGTACGACCGAACAGCGGCCGATCCTCGAACCACTTCAGCTTCTCGCGAAGCTTCACGACCTCGCCGACGACCGTGATCGCGGGCGCCTTGAACTTCGCCGCGACGGCCTTGTCCGCGATGTCGGCCAGCGTGCCGACGAGTACCTGCTGGCGAGGCGTGGTGCCCCAGCGGACGAGCGCCACCGGCGTTGTGGCGGGGCGGCCGTACTTGACGAGGTTCTCCACGATGCTCGGGAGGTTCTTGATCCCCATGTAGAAGCACACTGTGCCGACGCCCTTGGCAAGGTGCTCCCACTCGATGTCCGAGGTCTCCTTGGTGGGGTCCTCATGTCCGGTGACGAAGGCCATCTCGGTGGTGATACCGCGGTGCGTGACCGGGATGCCGGCGTAGGCGGGGGCGGCGTAGCCGCTCGAGATGCCCGGCACGACCTCGAAACGCACGCCCGCTTCCACGAGCGCGAGCGCCTCTTCGCCGCCGCGTCCGAAGATGAACGGGTCGCCACCCTTGAGGCGCGCGACTATCTGGCCGCCGCCGGCCAGCGCCTTCTCGATGATGATGGCGTTGATCTGCTCTTGGGTGACGTGCTCGGTGAAGCCCTTCTTGCCGACGTAGACGACCTCGGCGTCGGGGCGCGCGTAGCCGAGGAAGCGCGGGTTGGCGAGGTAGTCGTAGATGACCGCGTCCGCCTTCTCCAGGCACTCGACGCCCTTCACGGTGATCAGGCCGGGGTCGCCCGGACCGGCGCCGATGAGATAGACGATCGCGTCGCTCAAGTCTCGCTCCATCCTTCTACTCCTCCAGCAGGGTGCTGACCGACTCGCCGGAGGCAGCGCGCACCTCGGCGAGGATCTCGCCGGCGCCGAGCTCCAGCAGGCGCTCCACCATGGCCGCGCCGAGGATCTCGGGCTCGGCAGGGCTTCCCTCGAGGCGGTAGCGCACGACGCGAGTACCGTCGACGCTGGCCACGACGCCGTCCATGACGAGCATGTCGTCCTCGAAGCGGCAGTAGGCTCCGATGGGCACCTGGCAGCCACCTTCGAGCGTGCGCATCACGACGCGCTCTGCGCTCACGCACGCCATGGTCTCGAGGTCCGTGAGTCGCTCGCATACGCCGAGCATGTAGTCGTCGTCGCTGCGTATCTCGATGCCGATGGCGCCCTGGCCGACGGCCGGGCACATCGAGTCGGTGTCGATGTAGGTCGTGATGCGGTCGGCCCAGCCCATGCGGGTGATGCCGGCCGAGGCGAGGATGACCGCGTCGACCTCGCCGTTCTCGGCCTTGCGCATGCGGGTGTCGAGGTTGCCGCGGATATCCACGATCTCAAGGTCGGGCCGAAGCGCCAGCAACTGCGCCCGGCGGCGCAGCGACGACGTTCCGACGCGCCCGCCGGCGGGCAGGCTCTTCAGGTCGAAGCCCGCGCCGGAGACGATCGCGTCGCGCGGATCGACCCGCTCGGGCATCGCGCCGATCATGAGACCTTGGGGCAGCTCCGTCGGCACGTCCTTCATCGAATGGACGCACAGGTCGACGGTGCCCGCCTCGAGTTCGACCTCGAGCTCCTTGGTGAACAGCCCCTTGCCGCCCACCTTCGCCAGCGGCACGTCGAGGATCTTGTCGCCCGTCGTCTTGATGATCGTGAGCCAGACCGGAAGACCCGTGAGGGCCTCCAACTTCGTCTTGATGTACTCGCTCTGCCACAGAGCCAGCTTGCTGCCCCGCGTGCCGATGACGAGTGAAGCGCGCTCAGCTGCCAAGTCCCTCTCCCGTCTCGTCCTTGCGCGGCTTCTCGGGAAGGCGCAGCAGCCCGCGCAGACCATGCGCGCGCTTCGCCCGCTCCCCGTCCGCGTCGAGCCCCCAGAGGCGGCGGGCGGTGTCCACGTACTGGTACCCGTCCTTCTCGGCCGCAGCGCTCTTGAGCCGCGCCGTCGGACCGTGCAGCATCTTGCTCACGATCGCTTGCGAGAGCGCTTCGACCGTGGCCCTGTCCTTCTCGGACAGTCCGTCCAGCCGCTTCAGCGCCCGGTCCAGCTCCTCGGTACGCAGCGACTCGGCCTTCGCGCGGATGGCGGCGATCGTCGGGACGACCTCCATCGACTCGAGCCACGCCTCGAACGCGCGGAACTCCTCGTCGATGATGACCTGCGCCTGGCGCGCCTCGCGCTGACGGTCCTCGAGGTTGGATTCGACGACCCCGCTCAGGTCATCGATGTCGTAGAGGAAGACGTCACGGAGTTCGTTGACCGCAGGCTCGATGTCGCGAGGCACGGCGATGTCGATGAGGAAGAGCGGCCGCCCGGAGCGCTTTCGCATGACCCCGGCCACGTCCGCGCGATGAACGACGTAGTGCGTCGCGCCGGTCGAGGAGATGACGATGTCGGCATCACGCATGCGGGTGAAGAGGTCGTCGTAGCGGATCGCCTCGCCCTCGAATCTCTCGGCGAGTTCGACCGCGCGCTCATACGTGCGGTTCGCCACGAGCACGCTGTGCACGCCTTGCGATACCAGGTGCTTCGCGGTGAGCTCGCTCATCTTGCCGGCACCCAGCACGAGGATGGTGCGTCCGGCCAGCGTGTCGAAGACCTTGCGCGCCAGCTCGACCGCGGCGTAGCTGATCGAGACGGCCGCCTCCCCGATCGCGGTCTCGGAGCGCACCCGCTTACCCACCTCGAAGCTCTGGCGGAACAGCTTGTTGAAGACGCGACCGGCGGCGCCGTTCGCGAACGAGTGGTCGTAGGCCTCTTTGACCTGGCCGAGGATCTGGGCCTCGCCCACGACCTTCGAGTCGAGCGACGCCACGACGCGGAACAGGTTGCGGACGACGGCGTCGCCCTGCGAGACGTAGAGGTAGGGCTCGAGCTGGGCCCGGTCGAGTCCATGGTGGCCGCAGGCGAAGTCGATGACGGCATCGACGCCGTCCTGCGCTCCCGTGGTGACCGCGTAGATCTCCGTGCGATTGCACGTCGAGAGGATGACCGCTTCGGATACCTGGACCCCACAGATGAGGTCGGACAGCGCGTCGGCCTGTCGATGCGCGGGGAAGGTGAGCTTCTCGCGGATCTCGATCGGGGCTGTCTTGTGGCTGAGTCCGACCAGGGTCAGGTGCATGTGCTCGCCGTCAGGCTCCTCGCTGGGAAGCGCATCCGCGGCCGGATCGGCCACGTCTCTTGGGCATAGGTACGCCCTCGCCGGAGCAGTGCATGTTGTTCAGGCAAGCAGGCCCGGCGAGGGCGATGTGAAACACACTATGGACGCACTTCCCTGCTTATCCGCCTGAACGAGAGCAATCCTAGCATCGCGCGCTCCAAACCGCCAACGCGCGCCGCCGTGTGCGGGCGTCTAGACCCCGCGAGCCTTGCGCGCCGATGCGACGTCGGAGTCCGTGATGGCGAAGAAGAGCCACAGCGCGTTGGCCTTGAGCACGCGGTAGAACTTGGACAGCGCGCCCGGGACGATGAGGAAGCGGCCTTTCTCGACGCCACGGACCAACGCGTCGGCGACCACCGAGGGCAGGATCGGCGCAACGGCGCCGGCGACCTTGTCGGTCTCCGGGGGGCGCAGGCCTTTCTCGAAGGCGAGTCCCGGCGTGTCCGTGTCCGGTGGGCACACCACCGAGACGCGCACGCCGTACGGCTTCATCTCGCTGCGCAGCGCCTCGGACAGCCCCACGATCGCGTACTTCGCCGAGGAGTAGGCCGTATAGCCGAAGAGGCCCATGAGGCCGGCCATGCTCGAGACGTTCACGATGTGACCGGTCCGGCGCTCCATCATCGACGGTGCGACCGCGCGCGCGCCGTGCACGCACGCGCGCCACGAGTCCATGCACTCCTCGAAGTCCTCCACCCGCATCGACTCGAAGTAGCCCGGGATGATGACGCCCGCGCAGCTCACGAGCACGTCGACAGGCCACGTCCCCGCCTCGGTGGCCTTCACAACGGCCTCCGCGGCCCCGTCGGGGGTCGAGGCATCGGCCGAGACCCACCGGACGCGCTGGGACGTGTCGGCCCGGCGCAGCTTGACCGCCTCGCAGGCGGCCTCGAGTCGGTCGCGGGAGCGCGCGACGATGGTGACGTCCGCCCCGCGCGCCGCGAACGCTTCCGCACTCGCTAGGCCGATGCCGCTCGATCCGCCGACGACCATCACGTGCTTCCCGCGCCAGTCAGCCACTTCTGTCTTCAGCCTCTTCCTTCGGCTCGCCGGCGAACTCGGCGAACACGTCCTCGGCACTCGGGGTCTCGCCGGCGCGCAGCCGATCCAGCACGTCGGAGTCGGCGATCCTCTCGAAGATCGGCTTGCGGTCCGCCTCGCCGCCGGGCACGCGCTCCATGACGAGCAGGCGCACCGCGCCCATCAACGCCACGTAGTCGGCCCACTCATCGCCGAACTCGTCTTGGAAGCGCTTGCGCAGCCGCTTAGCGACGGTAGGCGCCGCTCCTCCGGTCGAGATGGCGATCTGCAGCGACCCGCGCCGTACGATCGACGGCACGATGAAGCTGCACAGGTCGGGAACGTCGACGACGTTGACGAGGCAGCCCCGCTCCTCCGCCTCGGCGTAGACCGCACGGTTGATCTCCTCGGAGTCCGTCGCACACACCGCGAGGAACGCGCCGTCCAGGTCGCCGCGCACGTAGCCGCGCTGCTCCACGGTCGCGAGACCGTCGGCCTCGAGCTGCAGGAGCTCCTCGGTGACCTGGGGGGCGATGAGCACCACGTCCGCCCCGTAGCCCGCGAGTGTCTTCGCCTTGCGCTGGGCGACCTTCCCGCCCCCGACGATAACCACGAGCCGTCCGTTGAGGTCCAGGTAGACGGGGTAGTACGCCTTCGAGTAGTCCTCGGCCATCTACCCGGCGATCCCGAAGATGTGGAATCCGGCGGGAACGGTACGCGCGACGATCGCCAACGCGACGACGAAGACGAGTCCCGCCAGCGCCACGTACGCGCTCGTCCGGCCGGACGCCTCACGACCGTAGTGGAGGTAGAGGTACGCCCCGAAGATCGCCCAGACCAGGCCGGCGAGCATGACCCGCGGGTCCTGCCACCAGCCCGTCACGTCGGTCTCGACCGCGCGCAGGACGCCGAGCAGCAGTCCGGCCGAGTAGGCGGGATACGCCCAGCCCACGGCGCGGCGAGCGACAAGGTCGGTCTGCGCGAGTGAAGGCAACCGCTTGAACAGGGTCGTGGTGCGGTGCCTCTTGAGCTGGGCCTCGAGCGCCAGGTATGTTCCGGACGCGGCGGCCCCGATGGCGAAGCCGGCGTTGGCGAACACGATGAGCACGACGTGCACGATGACACGCCAGCTGTCGAGCAGGCGCACTTCCTCGACGGTCGGCTTCAGCCCCGCGGCCGCCGGCAGGAGGATCTGCGCCAGCACGAGCAGGGCGAGCGCGACCGGCACGAGCACCGTGCCGTACACCTTGAGCTTCACGAGGTGTTCGACGACGAAGTAGACGAAGACGAGCGCCCACGCCGCGAGCACGAGGGTGTACGGGCCGACGAGCCGGGTGCCCTGAGCGGCGCTCGAGTACATGCCGATGGACGCCGTGAGCAAGACGAAGCCGGCGCCGGTGAGCGCCGTCGCATAGCGCGAGTGCAGCGTCTTCTTCGACAGGAAGAAGTAGGCGTACAGGACCGTGGCACCGGTGAGTGCAGCCATCGACAGCCACATCGAGATGCCCTGGAGCCTCACGAGCATGCGAGCCCTCTCCTCAGACGTCGGCGCGACGGACGAACGTCGCGCATCAATACTAGTTCAACCTCGGACGCGTCGCCGCTCTAGGCGCGACGGGCGAGCGCCTCTTCCACGATGCGCAGCTCGGCCTCGATCTTGCCCAGCCTGCGCAGCACCACGGTGACGTAGCCGAACAACCCGATCCACAGGATGCCGTACGCGGCCAGCACGTACGGAGCGGCCGGCAGGACCAGCGAGTAGATCTCCTTCAGCACAGGGTCCATGTCTGGACACCACCTTCCTCTAGTCGGCGTATCAGCCTTCGAGCGAGGCCTTCAGGACCTCGAGACGTTCCTTGGCGGTCTCTTCGCGGATCCGCAGCTGGTAGATCGCGTAGCCGAAGCACAGCATGCCGGCGAGTCCGATGAGGAAGCCGCCCAGCTGCACCGCGTCCAGCCCGCCGCCGGCCCGAAGGACGACCGGATGGGCGCCGCTGGGCACGATGCGCGTGATGGCGAAGGACAGCGGCGCATCAAGGAACGCGAGGATGCCGAAGGCGGACGCGTAGACCGCTCGGCGCTCCTCGTCCTCGATACTGGCGCGCAGCACGAAGTAGACGATCACGAGCATCATCATGATGAAGTAGGTGGTGAGCCGCGGCTCCCACACCCACCAGGTCCCCCACTCGTAGCGGGTCCAGATGTCGCCGGTGATCATGGTCAGCGCCACGAACACGAGCGTGATCTCCGTGGCGATCCGCGCCTTCGTGTCGAACCGCTTGTCCTTCGTCATGAGGAACCGCACGCCGTAGAAGGCCGTGAAGAAGAAGATGACGAAGCTGGTGATGGCCACCGGAACGTGGAAGAAGAATATCTTCTGGCTGAACAGCACCGGGTTCGTGATGAGCTTGCCGCCGATCAGCGCGCCACCGCCGGCCGTCAGCGTGTTGTTCGCCAGCACGGGCGCCGCTACGAAGAACGCCAGCACGAATGCGACCGTGGTGAGCAGACCGCCCACGACGACAGCCGCGAACGTGAGGCGGTTCCTGTCCATTGCCATGCGTCACTCCCTTTCGAGTAGCGCTCTTGCGTCAAGAAGCGCCTTCAGGCGCCGACGACGAACTCGTAGAGTGCAAAGACCGCGAGCAGCATTATGGCATCGATGCCCGCTCCCATCCCCACCGCCTGCCAGAACGTGGCGGCGTAGCCTTCGCCACCGAGGACCACCGCTGAGGAGCCCGCGACGGCGGCGAGCAGGGCCGGATACATGAGCGGGATGAACAGCACCGAGAGGATGAACGAGCCACCGCGGGCGTTGACCGCCATCGTGGCGAGGAACGTGCCCACGCCCGCGATGCCGAGCGAGCCCACGAACGCGGAGAGCACGAGCATCCAGAACGGCCCGGCGATGGGGCGTCCCGACATGAACGCCACCGCGAAGATCGGCACGGTCACCACTTCCACGATGAGCAGGAAGATGAGGTTGCCCACCGCCTTGGCGAAGAAGATGACGGGGCGGTCGACCGGTGCCAGCAGCAGCGCCTCGAGGCAGCCTTGGTCCTTCTCGTGCACGAGCGAGCGGTTCAGTCCCAGCATCGAGGTGAAGACGAAGGCAAGCCAGACGAGGCCGGCGGCGATCAGGCGGATGTCGAAGCCCGACCCGCTCTGCGACAGCGCGATCTGGTAGATCACCAGCGTGAGCAGGGTGTAGAGCGTCATGGAGCTGAGCATCTCTTTCGTGCGCAACTCCATGACGATGTCTTTGCGCAGGATCGCCTTGAACTGGCGCCATGACGAGGAGCGCTTGGGCGCGGCGGTCGCGGTCTCAGCCACTCTCACGCCACCCCCATCCCGACGGTGGAGCGGTACGTCGCCGCGAACGCGTCCGGGTCGATGTTCTCGCGCGGCTCGAAGAGCACGACACGTCCCTTCGCGAGGATGAGCGCGTGCGTGCACAGCTCGAGGCCCTTCGCGAGGTCGTGGCTCACCATGACGAACGTGTGCTCCGCGCGAACGGAGGCGATGAGCGAGTCCAGGATGTCCGCCGCGTGCGGGTCGAGACCCGAGTACGGCTCGTCGAGGAAGAGCACCTCGGGCCGGTGCAGGAGGGCGCGTGCGATGGAGAGCCGCTGCAGCATCCCGCGCGAGAACGTCCGCACGAGATCGAGCCTGCGATGGTCGAGCTCGACCGCCGTGAGCAGATCGTGCACGCGCGCCGCGGGATCCTCCACGCCGTACATCTCGGCGAAGAACTCCAGGTTCTCCTGTGCTGAAAGGTCGGGGTAGAGCAGTGGATTGTGGCTGATGAGCCCGATCCGGTCGCGCAGCTCGACGGCGTCCTTGACGACGTCAAGACCGGCGATCCGGGCCGTGCCCTTGCTCGGGTTCGTGAGCGTGGTCAGCACGCGCAGGAGCGTGGTCTTCCCCGCCCCGTTCGGGCCGAAGATCGACAGGAACGCGCCGGCCGGCAGCGTCAGCGACACGCCGTCGAGCGCCTTGCGGGCGCCGAATGCGCGGACGAGACCCTCGATCTCGACCGCGTATGTCGAACTCCCGCCCTCCGGCATGGGCCCGCTCCCGCTACTTCTTGCGCTTCTGAGGTGCTGCGACCACGGCGACGGGCTCGGGGCGGTGCTTCGGCCATGAGGCCAGGCCTGCCCCGATGCACGTCATGAGGAAGCCGATCCACGTCCACCAGATCATCGGGTTGATCTTCACGTTGAAGGAGAGCTGCTCGCCTTGCTGACCCTGGAACGCCACGAAGATGTCGCGGAAGAGCTCGCTGTGCACGTCGGCGTTGAGCCGCGTCTGCTGCTGCACGGCGTACTGCAGCGAGCCGGGCTTGGACGTACCGATCTTCGTGCCGTTGCGCATGATGTCCAGGTTGACGACCGTCTGCACGTCGCCGTTCTTGAGCGTGGACTCTTCGATGCCCTTGAGCACGAACTCGTAGCCGCCCGCGGAGAACTTCGAACCCGGCGTCGCGCCCGTTGAGAGCTGGAGGTCCTTCACATACATCGCCGAGCCGATCAGGCCGACGAGGATGATACCGATGCCGAGGTGCGTGAGGTAGCCGCCCGACTGCGTGCGGGACTTCGTGAGGATGCGCAGGAGTGCTGCGCCGAACGACTCGCCCTTGGACGCGGCGCGCTTACGTGCCCCGTCGAAGAAGAGGTAGAGCGGCAGCGCGATGGCCAGAGACGCCACGATCAGGCCGATGACGGCCTGCGTGTGGTCGATGATCGGCATGGCGCCCGCGAGGCCCTTGAGCGCGGCGAGGCGCTTCGGGTCGGGCGAGTAGTTCGGCAGGATCACGGTCGCCCACAGGGTGAGGAGTCCGGCCGAGATGACGCCCGCTATGGCGAAGGGCCACTTGGCGCGGCTCCAGAACGCGGCGCCGTCGGTCTTGCGCCACGACAGGATCGGGCAGACCGCCATGATCGCCACGTAGAGGATGCCGAACGGGCGGGCGAGCAAGTCGTAGGACGGCGGACCGAACGAGAGCCCCTTGAACAGCGCGGGGGCCATCGTCATGGCCGCCACGACGAGTGCCGCGAACAGCATGATCACGTTGTTGAAGTAGTACGAGGACTCCTTGCTCGTGAGCGACTCGAAGTCGTCGTTACCCGCGAACTGCTCCTTGCGGATGTAGAGGCCGATGGCCGGGACCGCGATGGAGGCGACCATCATCGAAAGGAAGAGCCACAGCGACCACGGGTCTGCGGCGAACGTATGCACGGACGCACCTTCGCCCAGGACGCCGGAGCGGGTGATCCACGTGCCGAGGAGCACGAGCACGAACGAGGTGCTCGCCATCATGACGGCCCAGCGCTTGAAGCCCTCACGGCGACGGTAGACGGTGAAGCTGTGGAGCATGGCGACGCCGGTCAGCCACGGCAGGAGGCTGGCGTTCTCGACCGGGTCCCAGGCCCAGTAGCCGCCCCAGCCGAGCACGACATAGGCCCAGATGGCGCCCAGGCCGATCCCGATACCCAGCATCAGCCACGAGAAGACGGTGATGCGGTCCACGAGCTCGACCCAGCGCTTACTTCCGTCGCCGATGAAGACGGCGGCCAGCGCGAAGGCGAACGGGATCGTGAGCCCCGCGTAGCCGATGAACAGCGTCGGCGGGTGCAGGATCATCGCCCAGTGCTGGAGCAGCGGGTTCATGGCCGCGTTCGTCAGCAGCTTGCCGGTCGCGTCGACCATGCCCGCAGGTGTGACCTGGAACGGGTTGTTCATCGGGATGAAGAGCGCTGCCAGGAAGAAGAGCTGGACGAAGTTGGTGACGGCCAGCCCGATGTTGGAGAGCTTGTCGGTGATCCCCATGCGCTTCCACGCGATGTAGGCCGTGAACACGGTGAGCACCCACGCCCAGAACAGCAGTGACCCCTCGCGCCCGGCCCACCAGCCCGAGAGCTTGAAGAGCCACGCCAGGTTCGAGACGTCCGTGGAGTGGTTCTGCACCACGTACATGAACGTCCAGTCCTGCCGGAAGAAGGCGAAGACCAGGATGAGGTTCGCCAGCGTGGTGGTACCCGCGATGATGAACGTGGCGATGTAGCCGGCGTTCGTCGCGGACTCGCCGTGCTTCTCGCCCATGCGGTGCCCGATCACGAACGCCGCGATCGAGAAGATCGCGCCGACGGCGGACAGCGAGAGCAAAAGGTTGCCGAGCGTGGTCATAGCCGCTCCCTATTCGGTGGAGATGACTGCGAAGGCGGCCTTTGCGTCAGGCCGCCTCCGAGGTTGGCCTACTTGCTTGCGAGGCGGGCCACGCTGCTTGCCGCGACGACCCCCGTCGAATCATACTCCCCGCCCACGACGAGCTGTACGCCGTCCACGGTGCCGGCAGGCATGGACCCGGCGAACTGGACGCTGATCTCGTCGCCCCCGGTCGGCGTCGATGTCAGGACGAAGCGCTCGGTGCCCTGACCCTCGAGGTTGAGGGACTTCGCCTTGAGATAGCCGACGACTTGGATGGGCTGCGCCTTGGCCTGGGCCTTGAGCAGCTCGGTGACCGTGATCGCGCCGGTGCCCGAGGAGTACTTCGAGGGGCACTTCGTGATCATGTCGTCGGCCTTCATGGTGCCACCGGACTCGAGCGTGCCCGTGACGATGGCGACGGTGTCGTTGCCGAACGTGTTCGGCGCCGCACCGGTGTAGACGATCGCGATCTCGGGACCGGAGGTCTTGCCTTCGGTGCGGATGCGGAACTTCATGGGGTTGGTCTTCTTGTCCCATGAGCCCGCGATGACGCTGCCCGACACCTTGATGCGCTTGCCCACGAGCGAGGCGTCGTTGGCGGCCTCGTCGACGGTCTTGGTGTAGGCACCGGTCCCGGCGCCGGAGCCGAAGAACACGGCGGCCGCGATGCCGAGGATGATGACGGTGACGCCGATGAGCCTGTTGCGTGCGCGGTTGTTCATCGTGTGAGCCACGACTCCTTCGCGTATCGACGTATGGCACTCTTGCGGACGCGCGCGTGCGCGGGCGACTGCGAGTACGGGAGGTGGGGTGAGACGCACCGCTCCTGCCCGCTTGCCTGAACGCTGGTGAGTGTAGCATCCGCCGTGCCTAGTCGCCACAAGCCGCACAGTCAGGTGCGGGGCGTCACGCGCCGCGCTGGAGCCACTGCACGTCGGGCTTGAAGCCGACGCTGCGCATCAGCTCCAGATAGCGTTCGCCGGAGAGTCGCCCGGATGCTCCATCGAGCGCGACCATCGTCGCCTCGATGACGTTGGTGCCGAACGAGCGGCCCTCGAGCCGCGGCGTCGACGTGATGAGCAGTTCGACGCCGCGCGAGCGCAGGAACTCGACGTCCTCGGCCGTGGTCGTGTTGCTGATGACCCACTTGCCGCTCATGTCCTCGGGCATCCACTTGCGGACCCACTTGTAGTCGCCCGCGATGATGTCGTTGTCGTGGTAGAGGTGTGCGTGCTTGGTCGCGCCCTTGACCTCGGTGGTGTGGTCCGCCTCGGCGTCGTAGAGCCAGGTGATCGGCAGCTGGACGGCGATCGGCGCGATGGTGCGGATGACGCGGTGCAGAGTCGCCCGGTCGTGGATCATGATGTCGATCCCGAGCGCGTAGAGCAGGTCCCCGGCCGTCACCTTGCAGCCTGCGTCGTAGAAGGCCTCGGTCATGCCGGCGCGGTCCAGCGCCGAGGTCGACAGCACGCGCTTGCCGGCGAGGTCGAGCCCCAGGTCCTCGCGCATGAAGCGCACGACGTCGGCCTCGACAGCACCCTTGAGCCCCGTACCGTCGAGGATCGGCGTGATCTTGGCAGCGTCGCGGAACCGCTTCGCGTCGCGCAGGTAGTAGTCGCGGCCCACGGCCGACAGGAAGAGGTCGATGCCGCCCAGTCCGAACGCCGCGACCTTGCCGTCGAGCTCGCGGAAGCGCTCGACCGCCTTGGCCATGTCACCGTCGGTGCCTTCGCGACGGATCCTGAACGTCTCGCCGAAGAGGTCGACCTCCACCTCGTGGTCGCGCTTGGACGAGCCTATCGAGACGCTCACTACTTCTTTGATCGCGTCCACCTCCCGGTTGTGCGCAGCAGCTCGCCGGCTTTCGCCCGGGCCGAGGAGCGCGCCTTCGTCGTGGCAGTGTCGATGTCCGGAGCGGTGACTCCGTCGAGGATGTCGTCGAGCTGCGCGAGGTCGACGACGACGTCGTGCCTCAGCGGTGAGGGGCCGAGCGTGAGGGCCACCACCTCGCGGCCGAGGATCTTCTCGATGGTGCCCACACGCCAGTCCGAGGCGAGGAGTACGAGCACGTCGAAGTCCTTGAGCGTGGCGAGCGTGTCCAGCACGCGGTTGAAGACCTGGTCGCCGGGCGAGCCTTCGAGCGACTCGCGCTCGGACTGCGACATCACGAGGAGGAACTCGACGCCGTGCGCCTCCGCGAGCGCGCGCACCTCGTCGCCGTTGGCCACCGGGAACGCGATGAGCCCTACCCGGCGGCCGCGGCGCACCTCGCCGAGCGTCTCGAGCCACGAGACGAAGGAGCGCTCGACGCCGTGGGACTTCGCGGTGTCGGCCTGCGTCGCGCCGCGCTCACGGTCGCGCAGGATGCCGGTGATCTGCTCGACGAGCTTCTCGCGGGAGACGATCTTGTCGCCTATGCGGAAGAAGCGCATGGGTCGCCTCGCCCTTCGTCGCCGTGTGTACACACCTGTGCACACGCAGTATAGGCCAAGGCGACGGGCAGTCGAGCGGCCGGGGCGCCCCTAGGCGTTGCGGCGGTAGACGAGCATCAGGCCCTTGAGCGTGAGGTCGACGTCGACGTCGGTGATGGTGTCGCACAACGGCGCCATGCGCTCTGCCAGGCCGCCCGTGGCCACCACCCGCGTCTCGGCACCGAGCTCCGTCCATATCCGGCGGACGAGCCCGTCGACCATCGCGGCCTCGCCCAGCAGCAGCCCCGCCTGGACACTATGGCGCGTGTTGCGGCCGATGACCGTGCCGGGATCCTCGAGGTCGACTTTCGAGAGGCGGGCCGCCTTGGAGAAGAGTGCTTCGGCCGAGGTCTCGACGCCCGGTGCGATGGCGCCGCCGAGGTACGCGCCCTCGGCGTCGACCACGTCGAGCGTGGTGGCGGTCCCGAAGTCGACCACGATGAGCGGCACGCCGTACGCGTCGATGGCGGCGACCGAGTTCACGATCCGGTCCGCGCCGACCTCGTGCGGGTTGTCGTAGCGGATGGCCATGCCTGTCTTGAGCCCCGGTCCCACCGTCATGGGTGCGATCCCGGTGGCCCGCACCGCCACCTCGTCGTACGCCTCGGTCAGTCTCGGAACGACCGACGACACCACGACCCGGGTGACGTCGCCCCACGCGAGGTTCTCGGTCGCGAGCAGTCCGCCGATCTTGATCCGCAGTTCGTCCGAGGTCAGCGCCTCGTCGGTGGCGATGCGCCAGTGGCCGCCGAGGGTCTCGCCCTCGAACAGCCCGAGCACGGTCTGCGTGTTGCCCACGTCGATGGCCAAGATCATGTCGAGGACTCCTTCGGAGCTGTGCGGGACCTGTCGGGGTCCGTCATCGGGCCGACACCGTAGCGTCGCACCATGGTGGCCTGGAGGGCGCGTGCCCGGTGCTATCATCGGCCTCGGTACCGCAGCCGAGCAAGGGGGAGACCCGTGCCGACCACTTCGCGCCTGCTCGTCGTCGACGACGAGGACGCCATCTTGGAGTTCGTGTCGTACAACCTGCGCAAGGAGGGCTACGACGTCGTGACGGCCAGGGACGGCGACTCGGCGCTCGCGCTCGCGGACGCCTCGCACTTCGATCTCGTCATCCTCGACATCATGCTGCCCGGCACCGACGGCTTCGAGGTCTGTCGCCGCCTGCGGGCGAAGTCCGATCTTCCCGTGCTGTTCCTGTCGGCACGCGACACCGAACTCGACAAGGTCGTCGGATTCGAACTCGGCGGTGACGACTACCTCGCTAAGCCGTTCGGCATCCGCGAGCTGCAGGCGCGCGTCAAAGCACTGCTGCGCCGCTCCGCCATCGGATCCAAGCCCGGCACGGCGACGGGTGCACAAGGAGAGCGCTTCGAGGCGGCGGGCATATCGCTCGACGAGAGCTCGCACGAAGTCGTTCACGAAGGTACGTCCATCGATCTCACGCCGCGCGAGTTCGAGCTCCTCGCCTGCCTGATGCGCCACCGCGGCAAGGTCCTCTCCCGCGACCAGCTCCTTCGCCAGGCATGGGGTTGGGAGATCGTCGTGGAGACCAAGACGGTCGACACCCACATCAAGCGTCTCCGCGACAAGCTCGCGGCCGCCGACGTCGACCCGGACGTGGTCGAGACGGTGCGCGGCTACGGCTATCGCCTGAACGGATAGCGCGAACATGCGCGGCTCCATCCGCACGCGCCTGTTGGCCGCCTTCCTCATGGTGGCGGTCCTGTCGGCGGCGGGACTGTCGTACTACTTCCTCACGCAGATCGAGGCGTACGGCCTGCGCAACCTCGAGACCCGTCTCTACACCGAAGCGCGCGTGTCCGCGGCGCTCCTCGGCGCGATGTACGAGAAGTCGAGCTCGGCGGGCGGCGAGATCGTCATACCGGCGAAGGAGATCTCATCCGCCCTGGCTGACGTGTCGTCCGAGACATCGAGCCGCCTGCGGGTGCTCGATGCCAAGGGCGTCGTGCTCGCGGACTCGGGCGGGGCCGACTCTCTCGGCTCGTCGTATGCGGCCCGCCCCGAGATCGCCAAGGCGCTCACCGGTGCGTACGGAGCGGACACTCGCCGGACGGAGCTTGGCCGCGTGGCGCTCTACGTCGCCGCGCCGATCCGCACCGGAGGCACCATCGTCGGCGCCACGTACGCCTCGTCCACCACGTTCTCGATCCTGACCTTGCTCTCCGACTACCGCCGGCAGCTCGGACTGGCCGTGCTCGTCTTCGCTCTCGCCACGTTCGTGCTCGCCGAGATGCTGGGCCGCTGGCTCACCCGTCCGCTGCGGGAGCTCGAGGTCGGGGCGTCGGCGCTGGCCGCCGACCACTCCGTCCGCGTGACGCCCGAGGGCCCTCGTGAGGTCCGCGCACTCGCCGAGGCGTTCAACCGGTTGGCCGACGACATCGAGAACTCCTCGATCGAACTGCACGAGGAGGAACGGCGCAAGTCGCGCTTCGTCTCCGACGTGAGCCATGAGCTGCGCACGCCACTCACCGCGATCCGCGGCGCGGCCGAGACCTTGATGGCCGACGACGTCTCAATCGATGACCGCGCGCGGTTCCTCTCCACGATCGTGAGCGAATCCGACCGGCTCGCGCGACTCGCGAGCGACCTGCTCACGCTTCAGCGCATCGAGGGTGCCACGGGCGAACTGCCGCTGAGCCGCGTGGACCTGCGGCAGGTCGCGGCCATCGCGGTGGAGGCGCTCGAGCCCGTCGCGAGCGAGCGTGGTGTCACGGTCGAGGTCCACGGCGAGGCGCCGGCCGTACTCGGCGATCGCGACCGGATCCAGCAAGTCGTGGCGAACCTCGTCGACAACGCGACCCGCTTCACTCCGAAGGGCGGGCTGGTCACCGTGACGCTGTCGCGCGACGACGATCACGCTGTCATCGAGATCGCGGACACCGGGGCCGGCATCCCGGAAGGCGACCTGCCTCGACTGTTCGACCGCTTCTACCGCTCGGAGCTGTCTCGTGCGCGCACGTCCGGCGGCGCAGGGCTCGGGTTGGCCATCGTGCGAGCGATCGTCACGGGACACGGCGGCACGATCGAGGCGGCGAACCGCGTGTCTGGCGGTGCGGTGCTGACCGTACGGCTGCCGGCGCTCAAGGACGAGGCGGGCGGACGCTAGCGTCTCAGACCCGCGCGAGCGTCCTGCGCAGCGCGCTCGCGAGCGCGACGGCGGCGGCGGCCTTGAGCAGGTCCGGTCCCACGAAGGGGACCACCCCCGCGGCGAGGGCTCCCGATACGTCCAGGTGCGCGACCAGGCCCAACTGGACAGCCCCGAGCACATACACGCACACGATGACGGATGCGGCTGCAGCGACGTCCGCGACCCGCTGGTCCGCTCCCGCGCACTCGAGCCGCGTGCGCAGCGCAGCACCCGCGCCAGCGCCGGCGAGAAAGCCCCACAGGTAGCCGCCGGTGGGACCGGCGAGCACTCCGAGCCCGCCGAGCATCCCCGCGAAGACCGGCAGGCCGATCGCACCCTCGATAAGGTAGACGCCCACCGCCAGTGCGGCCTGCGCCGGGGTCAGCAGTAGCGCCGCCAGCACGACGACGAGGACCTGCAGTGTGAGCGGCACGGGGCCGAGCCGCAGCGCGAACAGTGACGAGGCCGCGAGCAGGGCGGCGAGCAGCGCGGCGGTCGTGATGGTCCGCGCGGCGATCCGCGGAGCGGGGCGTACGGCCGCGCGGGCATCTGACATGAGGGGGACACTCCAGGGTCGATCACAGGCTGTAAACCGTTGGCGTGCGGTGGTTTACAGTAGGCGACACGAGGCCCGAGCGTCAACCGCTCAGATCCGCGAGCCGCGCCGCGATCGCAGGCTCGTCCCAAGCAGGGTCGGGCTCCTCGCCGAACGCGCGCAGGATCGCCGCGCCCACCTGCATCCGGGCGGCGGGCGTGAGGCCGGCGCGCCGTTTCAGGAAGTCCCTCGCCAGCGTGACGTTCTTGGCGTCGCCGCCGCCGTCGAACGTGAGGGAGAGCTCGTGGCCGTCGCGTACGACCACGGTGCCCGCGGCCATGTCGCCGAGGCGCTTGTGCTTGGCGTTGAGCAGGATGCACAGCATCCCCACCGCGTAGTTGCCGGGCAGCATGTCCGCCACGCGCAACAGGTTGCGGATCACCGAGTCGAGCACGCCCACGCGGCTGCCGTCGTCGCGCACGACCCGCAGGCCCATGCGCGACTTGCCCCACGTACGACCACCCCGCGCGACCTCGCACACCACGAAGTACGCCCACAGTGTCACGAACGCCACGACGGTCGTGATGCCGAGGATCCAGAACGCCGCGTCGGGCGCGGCGGCGGGTGCGACGGCACTGATGACGACCCAGACGAGGCCACCGAGCGCCGCCTCGCCGAGCCACACGAGCCCGATCAGGAGCATGTCGAGTGCGAACGCCACCCCTCGCGAGCCGAGCCCGGCGAGCTCGTAGGCGAACGTCACCGACTCGGGCGTCTCCACCGAGAAGAGCTCGGTCGCTGCGGAACGTTCGGGCACGCTTCCACTCCGTCTTCTAGGCCGGAACCCGGGGCCGCAGACCGTGCGGCGCCCCCGCTGGCATCATAGGGGGAGGCGAAGGCCGCGTGCTAGCATGAGGCTCGTCAGCGGACGCGGGAAGGCGGGATGCAGGAGGTGGAGGAGCGCGAATTCGTCGCGGGTTCGCGCCCGGCCTGGGAGCGCCTCGCGGCGTCGGTCACCGAGTCCCGATCGACCGGCGTGACGCGACTCGGCGCGATCCGCCTGCGGCAGATGCACGAGGACTACCGCAGCGCGGCCGCGGACCTCGCGTACGCCCAGACGCACTTCCCCGGGGGAGACTCCGCGACCTACCTCAACCGCCTCGTCGGCCAGGCGCACGGCGAGCTCTACGGTTCGGCGCCTCGCAGAGCGGCGGCCATCTGGCGCTTCATCGCCGTCGACTACCCGCGCCTCCTGCGGGCTTCATGGCGCCCGATCGCTCTGGCCGCTGCGCTGCTGTGTGGCACGGGGCTTCTCGGCTACATCGTCTCGTACACCGACTACCCGCTTGCCCGCATCTTCCTGCCCGAGCAGTTGCGGGAGGGCATCAGCGACAACTTCCGCCAGACGAAGCAGGCGAACGCGTCCATCGGTCGACTCTCGCCGGTCCTGTCCGCGTTCATAGGCGTGAACAACGTATGGGTCGCGGTGGTCGCCTTCGCCGGCGGTATGACGGCCGGCGTGCTCACGGTCTACTCGATGGTGAGCAACGGCGCGATGATCGGCGTGCTCGCGGGCGTCTTCACCCAAGCGGCCCTCGGGCTCGACTTCTGGGCGCTCATCGTGCCGCACGGCTCACTCGAGCTGCCGGCCATCGTGATCGCAGGCGGAGCGGGCCTGCGCCTCGCCGGTGCGCTCGTGTTCCCCGGCGACGCGCCGCGGATGACCGCGCTTCGAGTCGCGGCCCCGCAGGCGGTGCGGCTCATGCTCGGGACCATCCCGATGTTCGTGATCGCCGCCGCCGTGGAGGGGTTCTTCACGCCGGCCGCCTTCGACCCGCTGCTCAAGCTCGCCGTCGGCGGCGTACTGGCGGCGTGCCTCGCGGCGTATTGGGGACTCGCGGGACGGGAGCCGGCGCAGCGCTAGACCCCCGGCGCACTACAGCCGCCCGCGCGCCTTGACCTCGAGATAGCGGTTCACCGTCGCCACGGAGAGTTCCTCCGGGTGCACATCGAGCACGAGGGCGCCGCGCGCCGCGAGCATCCGCAGTGCGGACGACTTGTCTGCCAGCAGCGTCTCGGCCACCGACGCCGCGAACACGTCTGATTCGGTGGCGGCCTCGGCGCGCGAGCGCGCCTCGACATCGCGGTTGCGCTGGGTCACCAGGAGCGGCAGGTGACGCGGCATGAGGCCCGTAAGTGAGGCGAGAAGCCTGCGCGAAGGCTCACTACCCACGAGGTCCGTGAAGAGCACGACGAGCGAGCGCTTCGACAGCTTGCTCGCAAGGTAGCGCATGGCGCGTCCGTAGTCGGGCTCCTCCACACGGCTCTCCACGGAGTAGAGCGCCTCGAGTATGGCCAGGAACTGACGGTGACCCTTCTTCGGCGGAAGATAGCGCACCACGTCGCGGCCGAAGACGAGCAGACCCACCAGGTCGTCGCGTTCCGTGCCGAGGTATGCGAGCAGGAGCGCGGCGTTCACGGCCCGGTCGAGCTTGCTCAGTCCCGACACGCGCGCGGTCATGAGCCGCCCGGCGTCGATGGCGAGCACGATCGTCTGGCTGCGCTCGGCCTCGAAGGAGCGCACGATCGGCCGTCCACGGCGCGCCGTGGCCTTCCAGTCGATGTCACGGTAGTCGTCACCGGCCTCGTACTCGCGAAGGGACTCGAACTCGGTACCTTGACCGGCGTAGCGCATCCGCTTGACGCCCATCTCGGCCAACGCCCCCTTGCGCGCGAGCAGCGCGTAGCTGCGCACGGCCTGGATGTCGGGGTAGACCTTCGCCTCCTGCTCGATGGGCGCGACGGCCTGCCAGCCCGCGAGCCCCCAGGGCCCGAGACTGCGGACGCCGACCCCGCCGAACAGGTATCGGCCGCGCGAGGGCGGCGTGTAGCGCAGCGTGACCTCGTCTTCGCCACGCGGACCCACGGTGAGCGGTCCGAAGACGCGGGAGCCCTCGAAGCCCGGCGGCGGCGTGTCCCGGCACACGATGCGGGCCGTGCGTGCGGAGCGATTGTGCACCGTGAGCGTCACGGTGTTCGGGACACCGATCGAGAGCTTCACGGGCAGCTCGCGCGACCACTCCAGGTCCGCGGGCCGCGCGGCTCGAGTGGCGTCGTACGCCAGTGCGGCGCCGCACGCCAGGAGCCACCCGACACCGGCGCCGGTAGCGGCCCAGCCGCGCAGCAGCACGACGAACGGGACCGGTGCGAGCAGCAGCAGCGCCGCCCTCGGCGTGACCTGGAACGCGATCGCGCGCGCTATCGGAGCGGGCAGCCTCATCGCGGGACGGACACCGAGTCGAGCACGTCACGCAGGACGGAGTCGGCGCCGACGCCTTCGATCTCGACCTCGGCACGCAGGAGCACGCGATGGCGGAGACACTGGGCCGTCATCGATTTCACATCGTCGGGCGTGACGAATCCGCGACCGGCGAGCAGCGCGTGGGCGCGCGATGCCACGAGCAGGCTCACCCCCGCGCGGGGACTGGCCCCGAGGGTCACCGACGGATGCTCGCGGGTGGCGCGCACGATGGACGCGACGTAGCCCCCCACGCTCTCGTCGACCGTCACGTCGGCGAGCGAGGCGCGAGCGGCGAGCACGTCGGTCGTGCTCGCGACGGCCGCCATGCCGAAACCGGCCAGATCGCTCATCTCGAGTCCCGAGACGTGCCGGCGCAGGATCTCCGCCTCCTCGGCGGCGTCCGGGTAGCCCAGTGTGATCTTCTGCTGGAACCGGTCGAGCTGCGCCTCGGGCAACGGATACGTGCCCTCGTACTCGACCGGGTTCTGGGTCGCCACGACCATGAACGGCTGCGGCAGGGCGTGCCCGGTGCCGTCGATGGTGACCTGGCCCTCCTGCATCGCCTCGAGCAGGGCGGACTGCGTCTTGGGTGGCGTGCGGTTGACCTCGTCCGCCAGCACGAGATTGGCGAATACCGGTCCGCGCCGCAGCTCGAAGGTGTGTCGCTCCGCGTCGTAGACGCTCGTACCCACGACGTCGGCGGGCATGAGATCGGGGCTGAACTGGATCCGCTTGAACGACGCGTCGAGGCAGAAGGCGAGACTTCGCGCCATGAGTGTCTTCGCCGTGCCGGGCACGCCTTCCAGCAGCACGTGCCCGCCGGTGACGAGCCCGATGAGCAGCCCGCTGACCGCCTCGTCTTGGCCTACCACCGCCTTGGCGACTTGGGCCCGGACCGCCTCGGCGAGCCGTGCGAACGCTGTCGTGTCAGCCATGTCGTCCCTCGATCTCCTGTCGTGCCCGGCGTATGAGCCGGGCCGCCGCCATGAACTCTTCCCTGCCCGGTGAGGCCTCGCGCCGCAGAGCGCGCGAGCGCTCAAGCGCCTCCCGGGCCTGCGGGCGCTGGGTGAGCCCCGCCTCCACCGTGCCGTGCCTGCGCGCGAGCGCGCGCGCCAGTCCGTCCTCGAGAGATTCGAGCGATTCGGATCGGGCGCCGGCCTTGCGATAGAGCTCCGCGAGTGACGAGATGTAGGCCGCCGTGCGTGCGGACGGCTCCTCGCGCGGCGCCAGAGCGGTGCCGAGCCGGCGTCCGCGGGCCGCCAGCATCGCGATCAGCGCGAACGCTGCGAGCAGGGCCGCAGCCTGCCCTCCGGAGCCGAGGAGTGTCCACAGGCTGGAGTCGTCCTTGAAGCCGAGGTGGTACTCGTCGAAGTAGACGGCGCCCTTCCCCGCAGCGGTCAGCAGTACGGCGAGGCGCGAGTTGTCAGCCTCACCGATAGCGCCGTTGGCGACGACGTCGGCGGCGGCCAGCCACACGACCTCGCCATCGCCCACCGCGGCGGAGAGCAGGACCGCGCCGGTCCTGTCCGCGTAGTGGGCGACCCACTCGGGCGCGCTGGCAGCGAGCCTGTCCGGACCCGGTGCGACCGTGCGCACGCCGGCGGCGTAGACGGTCGGGACTCTCGCCGGGAGGAGCGCATCCGTCGCGCCCAGCGAGGCCGCGCCGGTAAGGTCGAGGCCGTCGAGCAGGAGCCCCGCTCCGGTTCCGACCGCGACCAGACGACCGCCCGCGCGCACCCACTTCGCGAGCCGGACCTTCTCGGCCTCGGTCGGCAGCACCTGGAAGGGCGCCGCCGCGACGATCGTCGCCCCGTCCGGCAGGTCATCGAAGGCGCGAAGGGCCTTCGGCGCGTATCCGAGGCCGTCAAGGTAGCGGAAATAGACCGACAGTCCTGCGGGGCCGTCGTTCGTCATGGAAGGGATGGTGCTCTCGGTGCGGTAGACGCGATCGGCGAGCGAGATCAGACCCGCGTAGGCGATCGCCAGCAGCACGACGGCGGCGGTGACCGTGACCGTCGTGCGGTCGAACCTCGGCAGTCGCAGTCTCACCCGCCCTCACCCCCCGGGCGGTCAACACGCGCGCGCTCGCCGAGCGCATCGTCGTAGAACGCCCGGGCGGCGATGAACCCGTGTTCGCCCGGCTCGGCGTGGCCGTACCATGCCAGTTCGAACGCGTCCGACAAGGCGCGCAGTGGCGGCTCGACCCCCGGGGCCGCGACCCGGACCTCCGCGAGCAGCTCCGCGTTCGTGCGTGATGCGGTATGCGTCCGTGCGAGCACGCCGCGTTCGCCAAGGCTCCTCGCCGCGCCACCGAACAGCGCGCGCACCGCCTCGCGCCGGCGGCCCTGTCGCGCGAGAGCGTCCGCGAACGCACCCGCGTCCGGTGGCAACCCTTCGGCCGCCTCGACGACGGCCGGTGCCGGTGAGACCACGCCGTGTCGTTCCCCGCGCACGACAGCGCGCCGCCATGCCCGGACACCGCGCCACGCGACGTAGAATGCGAGGCCCGCAAAGACCGCCAACACCGCGTACCACACCGCGCGCAGACGGGTGGCGCCCTCGCTCGTCGAGCCCATGAGCGCGAACCACTGTTCGATCGCTCGCAGGACGCGATCGATCAGATCCTGCACCAGCGTCGACTCCGCGGTCACCGGACCGGTGCGGACCTCGCTCAGCAGTCGCCGGAGCGCCGCGGGATCGGAGCGCACGGTCGCGCCAACGGCACCCGTCGAACGGCGGAGCGTGGCGAGATGGCGCCCGATCCGGCGCACGGCCGTCGCGCGATCGCCGCTCGAGGTGGCCGACTCGAGATCGCCCAGGAGCGACGCCAGCGTCGCATCGGACACGTCGACGGTGCGGGTCTGCTCGCGCACCTGCTCGCGCGCGGGCAGGAGCGCGCGCACGCTCGAAGCGAGCGCGAGCGCGGTGGCGCGGTCCGGGGCGGACGCTTCGGCGGACGCGACGAGCTTCGCCGCGCGGGTGACGCGATCCCGGTAGTCGACGACCGTCGAGATGGCGCCGAGCGCGACCGACGGCGTCGCTACCGCGAGCGCGAGCGCCCCGGCCAGAACGCGGGCCGCGAAGCGTCGCCGGGGCGTCATCGCGACCCGGCGGTGAGGTCCTGGGCCCGGACCAGCAAGTCGAGCCCCTCGTTGCGCGCCCGCAAGTCGAGATAGCAGCACAACCACGTGAGTTCGATGAACGGGAGGACGAGCACCGCCGCGCCTGCCTGCAGGAATCCCTCGGCGACCTTCCAGGCCAGCGGGAGCTGGGTCACCACCGTGGTCGGGTTCTGCATGCCCAGCACGATGTCGCGAACGATGATCGGCGAGGCGAGAGCGCCTTCGATCTGGCTCGAGAGCACGAGCATGCCCAGCGTCACGAGCACGACGCGCCAGACGTTCCCGCGCACGAGCACGAACGAGCGCTTGAGCGCATCGATCACGCCGGCTCCCTCGATCGCGGCGACCGGCACCGACACGGCCAGATACGCCGCGACGACAGCGCCGCCGGCCCCGAGAAGGAGAAGCGTCACGCCCGCGGCCGTGGAGACCGCCAGCGACACCAGCATCGTCACCCCGAAGACCGGAAGCGCGACAGCGACCCCGTCTTTCAGCATCTGTCGCGTCCCGGGGGGTCGCCCTTCCAGCAGCGCCGACCCAGCCCGCAGCAACGTCGACTGGAAGTAGACGCGCGCGAGCATGTAGCCGAGCGACATCGCCGCGGTCAGGACGTAGCCGATGAGCATCGTCGCGTCCGGCTCCGGCCCGGCGACGCTGCCGGTGGGCGCACCGGCGAGACGGGCGAACATATCGGTCAGCCCGCGGAGGTAGAGCGTCTGCGATACGCCGTAGATGAGCGCCAACGGGAAGACCGTGATGGCCGCGACCGTGACGATACTGCGGAAGTTCGCCCGGTAGATGGCGATGGCGTCGTCGAGAAGGCGCCCGACGCTGCGCGGAGAAAGGTCCGGCCGTGCCATCTTCGTTCGCGTCCGTCCTTTCGAGGCCAACAGGTCGTGTGTCAGACCCGCAGGGTCACGTCCCCCGCTGCGATCGCGCGCACACCGTCAACACCGTCCACGACCAGCCTACCCGACTCGTCCACTCCGGTGACACGTCCCGTGGCGATCGCGCGCTCGGCGGCGTCGGAGACCGTGATGTCCTTGCCTGTCAGCACGCTGCGTCGGGCCCACTCACCGAGCAGTGCTGCGAACCCGCCGGCCGCGAGACGCTTCAGCGTCACCGCCACGCCGTCGAGCACAGCGGCGGCCACCGCGGCCAGCGCCGGCGCACCTCCGGGCAGCGACTCGAGGTAGGCCGCACCGGGAGTGCCCGCGCCGGACGCGCGCACGTCCACGCCCACTCCGGCGACGACCCACGCGAGCTGCTCGCCCTCGATCATGGACTCCAGCAGCACGCCGGCGACCTTGCCGGCGGACCCGCCCGCCTCATCCAGCATCCAGACGTCGTTGGGCCACTTCAGACCGGTGCGCGCCCCCAGCGACTCGAGACCGAGCGCGACCCCCAGACCGACCGCCAGCGGCAGGGTCCCGGCTTCGGCCGTGGGGATGTCCGGGCGCAGGAGCATCGAGAGGTAGACGCCGCCGGCAGGTGAGTCCCACGCTCGCCCGAGGCGCCCGCGCCCGCAGGTTTGTGCGGAGGCCAGCACCACGGTGCCGGCCGGCGCGCCCTTCCGCGCCAGCCCACGCGCGTCCTCGTTGGTCGAGCCGGTGACGCAGCCCCCGAGGAGCGGTCCCCATGCGTGCGAAGACAGCAGCGGCGCCACCTCGTAGGGCAGCGGCGCGTCCGGCGCCTCGAGCAGCCGGTAGCCGCGGCCGGGTTCGGCCTCGATCGCGTAGCCGAGATCTCGCAGGGCGGCTATGTGCTTCGCCACCGCGGCGCGACTGATGCCGTCTCCGACGGCGAGATCCTCGCCGGAGACGCCCTTCGGCGCGCCCGCGAGCGCCGAGACGATCCGCGCCCTGCGTCCGGCGCTACTCGGCGTCGGCATCGTCGGCCGCGTTCTCGGCCTCGTGCACGAGGTGTTCCTCGACCTGGTGCTCGATGCTGCGGGACCGCCAGACGCGGAAGCCGATGTAGCCGGCGAGGGCCGCGACGAGTGCGAAGGTCGCCCAGAGACCCGCGCTCTTGAACCACGCGACGATGACGTCCATCTGCTCGCCGAAGTAGTAGCCGATGATGACAAGGCCCGTGCTGTAGACCACCGCCGAGAGCAAGGTGTAGAGCTCGAAGATCGGGATGCTCATGTGGGTCGCACCCGCGATCGTCGGCATCCAGTTCTTGAAGCCGGCTGTGAAGCGCGAGATGAAGACCGTCTTCGACCCGTGGAGATCGAAGTACTCCTCGGCCTTGAAGATGCCGCCTTCGAGTTTCGGGAACCTCGTCCCGATGCGCTGGAGCATCGGGCGCCCACCGCGGTAGCCGATCGCGTAGCTCACGTTGCTGCCCGCCATCGTTCCGAGCACCGAGGCGATCCATATCAGGACGGGGCTCAGCTCCCGGGTCCGGCTGGCGACGAACGAGACTCCCATGACGACCGTCTCGCCCGGCATGAAGCCGCCGACGATGAAGACGTTCTCGAGCACCCCGCCGAGGAACGTGGCCAGGTATCCGTGGGCGGACACGAAGCCGAGGACGACATCGAGCCACGCTATGCCGGTGAGTTCGAACATGGCGCCTATCCTCCCAGCCGGGAGGGGTCCCCGGCAAGGACCGCGTGACTAGGCACGCTCGTCCAAGCCGAAGTCGAGCGGCGGGGCGAAGGTGAGCGCACTGGCCGAGACCCGGTCGATGCCGGCGGCGACCAGCGCGGGCAGCCGCCCCGACGTCATGGAGCCGGACGCCTCGGTGAGGCAGACACGCCCGGCAGGCGTCGCGTCGCGCACGGCCGCGACCGCGCGCGCGAGCGTCGCATCGTCCATGTTGTCGAGCAGGACCATGTCCGCGCCGGCCCGGGCCGCCTCGACGGCCTGCCCGATCGAGTCGGCCTCGACCTCGATGAGCATGTCCGCGTGGAGGTCGCGCGAGCGCGCGACGGCAGGGGTGATCCCGCCCGCCGCGCGGATGTGGTTGTCCTTGATCAGCACCATGTCGAACAGCCCCGCGCGATGGTTCGTGCCGCCGCCCACCCGCACGGCGTACTTCGACAGCGCCCGCAGGCCCGGCAGCGTCTTGCGCGTGTCGCACACGGCGAGCGACGCCCCCGCGATCTCTCGCCAGCGACGCGTCTCGGTCGCTATCCCGGAGAGCACCATGAGCAGATCGAGCGCGGTCCTTTCGCCCGCCAGGACCACGCGGGCCGACCCGGAGACCTCGAGCACGGCGTCGCCGGAGGCGACCCGTGTACCCTCCGCCACCACGGGGAAGACGTCGACGACATCGGGACCGGCGGCGGCGGCAAGCATCGCCCACACGTGCTGCGCGACCGGGAGACCCGCCACGACGCCGCCTGCTCTGGCGCGCACGATGCCGGCGAACACCGAGCCGGGAGGCAGCAGCGAACCGGTCACATCTCGGGCCAGCAGCGCTTCACCACCGGCTCGGGGTGCGAGCATCACGGGCTCCACCCCGAGGTCCTCGGCGAGCGCGGCGGCGACCAGCGCCCGCGTGTCCGGCAGCGCGAACTCGCCGCGACTCACGACGCGCCCTCGGTCGTGACCGCCGCCAGCCGTACCGGCGCCTTCGTCGGCCTGCGTCCCCGCTTCCACACGGTGTGCACGCGCCAGTCCTCGTCGTCGCGTTGCGGGAAGTCGTCGCGCCAGTGAGCGCCGCGACTCTCCGCCCGGTACCACGCGGCGTGCGTGAGCAGGATGGCGAGTGTGACCATGTTCTGCATCTCGAGTTCGGCCGGCCGGCGCAGGCTGTAGTCGAGAACGGCCGCCATGCTCTCGAGCATCGATGCCGCCTCCGCGAGTCCACCCTCACTGCGCGTGACACCGACGAAGCCGCTCATGACGCCCTGGATCGTCTCGCGGGCCAGCGGAAGTGAGAGCACCGTGGAGTCGTCGGCCGCCGGAGAGACGATCCGGGACGCCCGCTCGGGTATCTCGTCCTCGAGTGCCCGCACGATGCGCCGCGAGAAGACGAGCCCCTCCAGCAGCGAGTTGCTGGCGAGCCGGTTGGCCCCGTGGAGTCCCGACGCGGCACACTCGCCCGATGCGTAGAGACCCGGGACGCTCGTGCGCCCGTCGATGTCGACACGGATGCCGCCGATCATGTAGTGCGCGGCGGGCGCCACCGGGATCAGGTCGCGCGAGAGGTCGAGCCCCTCTTCGCCGCACTTCTCCCAGATGGTCGGGAAGTCCTCCTTGAGGCGCCGCTCGCCGAGGTGCCGGGCGTCGAGCCACACGTTCGGTCGGCCGCATCTGGCCATCACCTTGAAGATCTCCCGTGAGACGACGTCGCGCGGGGCGAGTTCGGCGAGTGGGTGGATGCCCACCATGAAGCGCTTCTCGTCGCAGTCGAGCAGGTATGCGCCCTCGCCGCGGAGTGCTTCGGTGATGAGGAACTTCGGGCTGGCGGCGGAGTCGAGCGCCGTAGGGTGGAACTGCACGAACTCGAGGTCGGCGACCTCGGCGCCCGCCCGCCAGGCGGCGGCGACCCCGTCGCCGGTGGCGACCGTCGGATTCGTGGTGACACCGAAGAGCTGCCCCGCGCCGCCCGTCGCCAGGATCACGGAGTCGGCCCAGAAGACCTCGAGGTCGTGGCCCTTCGGATCGTAGACGAGCGCGCCGACGCAGCGATCGCCGGCAGTGAGCAGGTCCACGAGGAACCGCTCCTCGAAGATCCCGACACCCTCCGCGCGGCGCACCACACCGGAGAGCGTGTCTTGGATCTCCGCGCCGGTGGCATCGCCGGTGTGAAGGACCCGCGGCAGGCTGTGCCCGCCTTCGCGGTGAAGATCGACCTTGCCCGGCGAACGCATGTCGAAGTCCACGCCGAGCGCCTGCAGATCCCGCAGCGCGTCCGCCGCCTCGGTCACGACCGCGCGGACCACGTCCTCGTCACTCAGCCCGGCGCCCACGACGACCGTGTCGGCGAGGTGGAGCTCCACCGAGTCGCCGGCACCGACGGCGCCGGCGATCCCGCCCTGCGCGTACCAGGTGTTCGTGTTCGTGACGCGGGACTTCGTCACGAGATGGACGCTGCGGCCCGCTGCGGCCGCGCCCAGCGCGGCGGTCAGCCCGGCGATGCCGCTGCCGACGACGAGCACGTCGCTGCGCGCCGCGGTGAGACCTTCCGTGTCGAATTCGAGCAGGTAGCGCCGTCCGAGCGATTCGGGCAGGCGGCGGTCGGCGTGAGCGCGGCGCGGCGGGCCGTCCGCGGTGTGCGTACGACGGACGTGACGGGGGGCGGGGTCCTCAGCCAATGGCCACCATCCGCTCGACGGCGGCCAGCGCCGCGATCCGCACGTCCTGCGCCACCACGATCTCGCCGGTCAGGTCTCGCAGACAGTCGCGCACTTTCGCCAGCGTGGTGAGCTTCATGTTGGGGCAGACCGGCTCGGGGGCCGGCTGGAAGAAGCGCTTCCCGGGCGCCGCCTTCTCCAGAGCGTGCACGAGCCCGCACTCGGTCACGACGATGAACTCGAGCGCGGGTGACTCCACGGCGCGGCGCAGCATCTGGCTCGTTGAGAGCACCGCGTCGGCGAGCGCGACGACCTCGGGCCGACATTCCGGGTGAGCCATGACCTCCGCTTCCCGGTGCGCGTCGATGGCTTCGAGCACCATTCCCGCGGTGATGCGCTCGTGGGTCGGACAGAAGCCCTGCCACGCGACGATCTCGACTTCCGGGACCTGCCCTGCGACCCAGTCCGCGAGATTGCGGTCGGGCGCGAACAGCACCCGCTCCGCGCCCAGCGACCGCACCACGGCGGGGGCGTTCGCGGACGTGCAGCAGATGTCGGTGAGTGCCTTGACCTCGGCGGAGGAGTTCACGTACGTCACGACGGGCACCCCGGGGAACTGCGCCTTCCAGGCGATGAGCTTCTCCGGCGTGATCATGTCGGCCATCGGGCAACCGGCCGCCTTCTCGGGCATGATCACCCGCTTGTCCGGAGCGAGGATCTTCGCCGTCTCGGCCATGAAGTGCACCCCGGCGAACACTATGACGGCCGCGTCGGTGGCCGCGGCCTGTCGCGACAAGCCCAGGGAGTCACCCACGAAGTCGGCGACGTCCTGCACCTCGGGGCGCTGGTAGTTGTGCGCGAGGATGACCGCGTCGCGCTGCGCGGCGAGGTCGCGGACCTCACTCGCCAGCTGCTCGTACTCAGTCATCGAGAAGGTCCCGTCCCGGGTAGTGGTATCGCCACATTATCTATCAGGCGGGCGCTGCCCACACGTGCCGCCACCAGAGCGCGGGCGGGACGTTGCACCACCGACACCGGATCGAGCGTCTCGGCGTCCACGACGACCGCGTACTCGAGCTCCACGCCCTCCTCACGATCGATCGTCTCGCGGACCCCGCGCGTGAGCACCCCGGCATCGGTCTCGCCGGCGCACGCGGCGTCGTGCGCGGTCGCCAGTGCGCGGTACAGGACCGTCGCATGCGAGCGCTGGTCGGGGCTGAGGTAGCGGTTACGGCTCGACATCGCGAGCCCGTCTGGCTCCCGGACGATGGGACAGCCCGCCACCCGGACGCGCATGTCGAGGTCGCGAGCCACCTTCTCCAGGATCTTGAGCTGCTGGTAGTCCTTCTCGCCGAAGAAGGCGATGTCCGGTGTGACGATCTGAAACAGCTTCGTCACCACCGTGGCGACGCCGGTGAAGTGCCCGGGACGGGCCGCCCCGCACAGCACGGTACCGATCCGGCCGGGATCGACGTGTGTGTCCGCTCCGGGCGGGTACATCGCGTCGACCGTGGGAGTGAGGAGGATGTCGACGCCCTCGTCGGCGAGCAACGCGGTGTCGCTGTCGAGATCACGCGGGTAGGCCTCGAAGTCCTCGCCCGGACCGAACTGGGTCGGGTTGACGAAGATGGAGACCACCGTGACGTCGGCGTGACGTCGGGACGCGCGGACGAGCGACAGGTGCCCGTCATGCAGCGCACCCATGGTCGGCACGAACCCGACCGTGCGCCCATCTCGGCGCAGACGCGCCAGAGCGGCTCTGACCTCATCGACGGAGACGACGCGCTCCACGCTGAAGGGCTCCTCGTGTGTTCGGGACGGCAGGGGTGCTAGGCGGTGGCGGGACGGACCTTCTTCGCACGCATCGCCTGCAGTTCCTCGAGGGCGCGGGGGGCCATGTGCGTGGACTGCGCCTCGGCGGGGAAACTCCCGGCGCGCACGTCATCCGCATACGCCGACACGGCGCTCACGACTGCCTCGCCGAGTTGCGCGTAGCGCTTGGCGTGCCGCGGCGTGAAGTCGCCGCCGAGCCCGAGCAGATCGTGGTAGACCTGTACCTCGCCGTCGCAGCCGGCGCCCGCGCCGATCCCGATGGTGGGGATGTCGAGCTCGGCACTCGCAAGCCCCGCCAGTTCGGCCGGCACGCATTCCAGGACGACGGCGAACGCGCCGGCCTCCTGGAGCGCACGACAGTCCTCGAGCAGGGCGGCCGCCGACACCGCCTCCTTCGCCTGGACCTTGTATCCGCCGAGCTGGTGGACCGACTGCGGCGTGAGGCCGACGTGGCCCATGACGGGAATGCCCGCGCCGGTGATGCGCTCGACCGTGGCAGCGACGGAGGCGCCGCCTTCGAGCTTGACGGCTCCCGCACCGCCCTCGGCCATCAGACGCCCGGCATTGCGCAGCGCGTCCTCGGGCGAGATCTGGAACGACATGAACGGCATGTCGGCGATGACGAGCGCACGCCTCGTCCCACGGACCACCGCTGCCGTGTGGCGCACCATGTCCTCGAGCGTGACCGGCAGGGTCGAGTCGAAGCCGAGCACGGTCATGCCCAACGAGTCGCCCACGAGCACGGCGTCGACCCCGGCCTCATCGACGAGGCGTGCCGACGCCGTGTCATAGGCGGTGATCATCACGATGCGCTGGTGCGCGGCCTTGCGCGCGCGGAAGACCGCGGTCGTGACCGGCCGGTCGAAGCCGGCATCACTGTGGACGCTCATGAGGCGTCCTCCTCTCCCGATCCACCGTCCCAGCCCCGTCTCCGGGGTCCAGGCGGTCCTGTCACAGGTCGCACGGGCGGACCCGCGCGGGCGATCATCCTAGAAGAGCTGGACGAGCCACTTCCCGTCCTGCTTGACGACGATGAGTGTCTCGGTGCGCTTCGCGTACTTGCTCGTGGTCGGGTCGAGCCACTCCGCGGTCACCGCGACGGTGGCCTTGGCCTTGTCGGTGGCATCCATCGTGACCTTGCCGATCACGACGTTCTTCACGCTCGGCTGGTCCTTCGCGCGGGCCTTGGCCTCGGTGGCCTGCTTCTCGAACTGGGCGACGTCGGACGTCGCGAGCGAGGCGTGCGTCGCGTTGTCGAGGATGCCCTTGGCGTCGTAGGCGGCGTAGGCGGTGAGCATGGCCTTCGCGGCAGCGTCGGGGCTGGCGGCCGCGACGACGCGCGACTGCACGAACCAGACGCCGCCGGCGATGATCGCGACGACCACGAGGGCCACCGCGGCGATCATCGCGATGCGCTTCGTGCCGCCCTCGGGCTTCACGGCCGCTGCGGGCTCCGTGACGAGGTCCGATCCGGCGACCGGTTCGGTCACGGTCTTCTTCCTGGTCTTGGGCTTGGTCTCAGGCCCGGCCTCGGCCTCGGTCGTGGCGGCGACGAGCTCACCGCAGTCGGTGCAGGTCTCGGCGCCTTCGGTCAGTTCCGCGCCGCACTTCTCACAGTCCATGTCGACTCCCGCGAATTCGGTGATAGGTCTATAGGGCGAGCAAACGGCAGTATAGCATCCGCGCTCAGCCGGGCCCGCCGAAGCCCGGGACCGGTCCCATCTCGCCCACGATCCGGCCCTCGACCGCGTTCTCGCGCGTGACGGGCGTGCCGTCGGGCAGGACCGCGTCCGGCGCGAGCCGCAGCAGCGGCGTCACGGCGAAGTCCCGCTCCAGCAGACGTGGATGCGGGATGGTCAGTTCCGGCGAATCCCACTCCTCGTCACCGAAGAGCAGGATGTCCAGGTCGATCGGCCTCGGCCCGTAGCGCACGCCGGGGCGGCGACCGAGCCGCTCTTCGATGGCCTTGAGCGTCCCGAGGAACGCATCCGCCTCGCCTCGCACATCGAGTCGTGCCACCGCATTGGCGAAACGCGGCTGGTCCTCGACCCCCCACGCCTCCGACTCCACCACGCTCGAGACGTCGAGCACACGCACGCCTTCGGTCGCGGCCATCTCGCGCACGGCCGCCGCGATGCTCCCGACGCGGTCACCGAGATTGGAGCCCAGGCCGACGAAGACGTTCGTCACGGTGCGGGCTCCGCCTCGACCGCCGCCCACGGCGCGCCGCCGGCGGCCATCTCAGCCACGATCCGCCGGGCATCGGTGAGTCGCACGCACGGAACGATGACGCGGAACTCTCGCGGAAGTCCGTACGGCAGCGTGATCGCTTCGCGGGGGTCATAGGGGTCGTACCGGGCGGGTATGCCCTCGGCCTCGAGAGCTTCGTGGACCTCGCCCAGAGTCCAGCCGCTCGATCCACTGGCCGCCGCGACCGCGATCCACTCGGTGTCGGTCGGCACCCAGGCTTCGGGCTGGTCGTCCATGTGCGCGACAGCCTGCTCTGCGCGGCGCAGAGCCTCGGGATCGTCGATCAGATCGGCGTCTTGCTCGGACCCCTCGGGCCAGGACTCGTCCTCCATCACGCAGCCTCCGATCACGCGCGTTCGCGCAGTATCGCGGACGCGACCGCCAGCGCCTGCACCGTCGATGCGACGTCGTGGACCCGCAGGACCGACGCACCGCGCTCGGCTGCACAGACCGCTCCGGCCACACTGCCACCGAGACGCTCGGCAGGCTCGGTGACGCCGGTGATCGCCCCGATGAAGCGCTTGCGGGAAACGCCCACCACGACCGGATACCCGAGTGCGGCGATGCGATCGAGTCCTGCGATGAGTGCGAGGTTGTGCTCGAGCGTCTTGCCGAAGCCGATACCGGGGTCGACGGCGATCCGCTCGCGCGCCACGCCTGCGTCGCGCAGACGCAGAGCCGCGCCCTTCAAGTAACGCGTGACCTCTGCCACAACGTCGTCGTAGACGGGCTCATCCTGCATCGAGCCGGGCTCGCCGAGCATGTGCATGACGACGACGCCAGCGTCGCAGCCGGCGGCGACATCGACCATCGCCGGCTCACGGAACCCCGCCACGTCGTTGATGATCGATGCTCCGGCCTCCACACACGCGGCCGCCACCTCGGCACTTCGCGTGTCGACGCTCGTCACCGCCCCGTCGAGGGCGAGACCTGCCAGGATCGGGCGGACGCGCGCGATCTGCTCGGAGGCGTCGACTGGAGCGGCGCCCGGCCGCGTCGATTCGCCACCGATGTCGAGGATGACCGCACCCTCCTTCAGCATCGCGCGAGCGCGCTGGAAGGCGGAGATCGGGTCGGAGTACAGCCCGCCGTCCGAGAAGGAATCGGGCGTCACGTTGAGCACACCCATGACGATCGGGCGTGAGAGATCGAGGATCCGCGTGCCGCAACGCCAGATCAGATCGGCCACCGTGTCCCCCTCCCCTGGGCGGCGTGAGATGAGAGCCTAGCACAGCACGAGCGAACAGCGGGCCGCGTCACGCGCCCTTGATGAGCGCGAGCGCCTCGGCTCGCGTCGCGGCGTTCCGCTGGAAGATGCCGCGGACAGCCGAGGTCGTGGTGGTCGCACCCGGCTTCTGGACGCCACGCATGGACATGCACAGATGCTCCGCCTCGATGATGACCATCACGCCTTGCGGGTCGAGTGTCGAGACGATGGTGTCGGCGATCTGCGAGGTCATGCGCTCCTGCACCTGCGGGCGTTTCGCGTACACGTCGACCACGCGGGCGAGCTTCGACAGGCCGCAGATGCGCCCGTCCTTGCCCGGGATGTAGGCGACGTGTGCGCGGCCGATGAACGGCACCAAGTGGTGCTCGCACACGGAGTAGAGCGGGATGTCGCGCACCAGCACCATCTCCTGGTGGTCCTCGGAGAACGTCACGCGCATGTGCTCCGCGGCATCCTGCCCGATCCCCGAGAAGATCTCCGCGTACATGTCCGCCACGCGGCGCGGCGTGTCCCGCAGCCCCTCGCGGGACGGGTCCTCGCCCACCCCTTCGAGGATGAGGCGGACGCCTTCGGCAACCTTTTCCCGGTCCATGGCGACTCCGATCGTACTTCACCTGCCGCGCCGCAGGGCGCGCCCTGACGTGTGTCCGACAGTATGCCGCATCACTTCCCGGCGCGAGGCCCTATGGCATCGAGACGCCCTGCGGCGGCGGAACGAGTCCGCGACGCATCGCGTGCACGATGGCCTGTGTCCTGTCGGACTGGCCGAGCTTGGCCAGGATGTGACTCACATGAGACTTCACCGTCGCCTCGCTGATCCACAGGCGTGCGGCGATCTGCCTGTTGGCCAGCCCCTCGGCCATCAGCCCCAGGACCTCCCGCTCTCTGGGCGAGAGGATCTCCGCGTCGGTGACCTGCGAACGATCCAAGACCCGCTTTGCGATGGCGGGGTCCAAGATGTGCCGCCCCTCCGCCACGCCACGGAGCACCCCGAGCAACGCGTCGGGAGCGATGTCCTTCATCACGTAGCTCGACGCGCCAGCGGAGAGCGCGCCGAACACATCGTCGTCATCGGCGAAGCTCGTGAGCACGACGACGCGCACGGCCGGCGCAGCGGCCACCACCCGGCGGCAGACCTCGCGGCCGTCCAGCACCGGCATGCGCAGATCGAGCAGGAGTATGTCGGGGAGCAGAGCGAGTGCAGCATCGACTGCCGACGCCCCGTCGGGCGCCTCGCCCACGACTTCGATGCCGCCCTCCTCCAGCACGGCGCGAAGGCCGAGGCGAACGAGTTCGTGGTCGTCGGCGATCAACACCCGGATGCGCGCGTCCCCGGTCAGCATGGGAGGTCCACGGTCACGGTCGTGCCGGAATCGCCGCTGACGACATCCAGGGACCCGCCCTCGGCGGCAACGCGATCCCGCATGTTGGCCAGCCCCATCCCCGAGTCGGAGTCGCTGGCGACGTCGCGGTCCCTGCTCGTGAAGCCGATCCCATCATCCTCGACGACCATGAGCACGGTCGACGCACCGAATCGGAGCGTGACGATGACGCGCGATGCCTGGGCATGACGGGCGGCGTTACTGACCGCCTCCTGCGCCACGCGGTAGAGGCACGCCTCCACCCCCGGCGGCAACCGGCGAGAGGCGCCATCGACCTGAAGCCGGCCCGCGATCCCGGCCGCCTCGCTGATCTCCATCACGCGCATCCGCATCGCTGCGGCGAGGCCGAGTCGGTCCAGACTGAGCGGGCGAAGGTCGTAGATGTAGCGTCGCAACTCGCTGAGGCTGCGAACGACCACGGCCTGCTGTCGCTCGAGACGCCGCTCCACCTCGTCCGGCCTGCTCCGCAGGCGCTTCCTGCACACGTCGAGCTCGAGCGAGACGCTGAAGAGCTGCTGCGAGAGGCCGTCGTGCATGTCCTTGGCGATCCGGCTTCGTTCGTCAGCCAGCAGCGCATAACTCGCCTGCTCGTGCAGACGCGAGTTCTCGATGGCGATCCCCGCGAACGCGCCGAGCACGGCCATGAGAGACACCTGGTCTTCCCGGAAGGGCCGGGCGCGTGGGTTGATCGCCGCCAGTACGCCGATCGCCCGCCCCTTGATCTTGACCGGGACCGTGAGCATCCAGGCACCGTCCTTGGCCGCGACGTACGGAGCGTTGCGCTCCATCGTCGACGCGGTCGCCTCCTCGATCTGGGCACGCCACCATGTCTCCGGGTACTGATCGCGTCGCCCGCGGACGAAGATCGCGCCATCGTCGATGCGCGGCCCGGGCCCTCCGTCCGCAAGCAGGCACAACACCGACTTGTCCGTCTCGACGAGCGCTTTCGCCTCATCGACCATGGTCCGCA
>JAUSBS010000106.1 GCA_030651905.1 Coriobacteriia bacterium | reverse complement strand
TTCCCGACCGGCGGCCCGAACCACTACTACGACACCGAGACCTACCCGCAGGACCTCACCGCCGTCGATCTCGACCTCGACGGCAAGCTCGACCTCGTGTTCGGCAACGGCTGGGAGTCCAGCACCATCGGCATCATGCGCGGCAACGGCGATGGCACCTTCCAGCGGATGCAGACGGTGGCGGTGCCCTCGTCCGACGTCTGGCATGTGGCAGTGGCCGACTACGATCGTGACGGGCGTCCCGAGATCGCGTGCGGCGGACGGTCGGACAGCGTGGACATCGTCTACTGGAATGGCGGGACTTGGGTCGTGCGTACCGTCGCACTGCCGGCCGGCGTCACGGGAACCGGCTCGATCGGGGCGGGCGATTTCAACGGCGATGGCCGACCCGATCTCGTGTTCGGCGACGATGCACGCGAGCTCGCCGTGGCCCTCAACGAGGGCGCGGGGCTCTTCCCCGGAAGCTCGATCTCAACGACTGCCATCGCGGCGGACCCGCTCGATCTCGAGGTTGTCGACCTCGACCGGGACGGTCGTACGGATGTGGTCGTGAACTCCCAGAGATTCGGCAAGATCGTCGTGCTGAAGGGCAACGGAGCCGGTCGCTTTGCCAGTGAGACCGTCATGAATGGCACCGGCTCACAGGACTTCTCTCTCGGTGATTTCAACGCTGACGGCGCGCTCGACCTCGCGCAGTGGGTCACGGAAGACGCGCTGATCCGCGTCTGGCCGGGCGACGGGACCGGGTTCTTCACCGCGCCCTGCGACACGCAGGCTGCGGCCGACGGCGGTTCCGGTGTCGCGTCCGCCGACTTCGACAGGGACGGTTTCGCGGACCTCGCGGCGTCCGATTGGAGTAGCCAGGTCGAGGTCTTCCGCGGGTGGGACCGGAGAAGCAACGTGACCTTCACGGGCCTGGCCGCCGGCACCTGGTACTTCCACGTGCGCGAGGTCGGCCCGGGCGCAGGTGCGCGCGTGTCGACGATCCGCATCAACGTCAGCGGGCTCGGAGAGCGGATCCGCACCGTGCACTTCCGCTCGAACTCCGCGACGCTCACGCCATCGACGAGGGCGGCCTTGCGTCGCTTGGCCGCCACGATCAAGGCCCGCGGCTACAACACCGTCACGGCCGAGGGCTGGACGGCGCACCGCGACAAGGGCAGCAGTTCCTTCCGACGCCGGCTCTCCGCGGCACGCGCCCGCGCGGTCAAAGCGTACCTGGACAGCCGATTGCGTGTACTGCACGCGAAGGTGAGAGTCGTGGCGGTGGGCAAAGGCGCCGTGCCCGGCAGCCGTTTCACCACGTCGCTGGACCGCAAAGTGGTGATCTGGGCGAAGTAGCCCGCTCGCTCGCATCGGCCATGAGCAGCGCGTGGCGGTGTACCATGCAGAGCACTTGTCGGCATCTTGGCGTGTGGAGGGCTCTCCTTGGTTGAGGCGCGTGAGTTCGCGGCTGAACGGCGACCGGTCGCACTGGTCGGCGCACTCGTCGCGCTCACCAAGCAGAAGCAGACGATCCTGCTGCTCGTCACAGGCGTGGGTGCCTATGCGCTGACCTTGCCCGGATCGATCGTCTGGCCGCAGCTTCTGCTCGGCGCGCTGTCCCTGTGGCTGTCGGTCTCGGGATGCACCGTGCTCAACATGGTGCTGGACCGCGATATCGACGCCAAGATGGCCCGCACGGCCACCCGCCCCCTGCCGATGGGTGAGCTGTCCGTGCGTTCCGCAGTGATCTACGGTCTGGCACTTTCACTCCCGGGACTCGCACTCGCGTGGTCTCTCGGAGCCACCTTCGGCGCAGTGGTGACGGCGGGCTTCGCGATCGACTTCGTGGTCTACACGGCGTGGCTCAAGCGCCGCACGCCACTCTCGATCCTCGTCGGCGGGGTGTCCGGCGGCATGCCGGCGCTCGCGGGGCGCGCGCTGGCGCACGGGCACATCGATCTGGTGGGGATCCTGCTGGCCGCAGGCGTGCTCCTGTGGATACCCGCACACATCCTCACGCTGGCGATGCGCCGCGCGGACGAGTACCGAGCCGCGGGAGTCCCGGCCTGGCCGAGCGTCTACGGACCGACGGCCACCCGTCGGCTGATCGCAGGATCCAGCATCGTCGGCGCGTGCACGTTGTTCGCCGCAGGCTGGCTGCTGCGGATCCCGACGGCCGCGCTCGCACTTCTCGCCTTGCTCGGCCTCGTCCTGTGCGCGCTCGCGATCGGCGGCCTTCTCCGGCCGTCGGACCGACACGACTGGGCGTTGTTCAAGGCGGCGTCGATCTACATGGCCTCGTCGTTCGGTTGCCTCGTTGTAGGAGCCGCGCTCGTCGCAGGGTAGGGGGCTCCATGTCCGACGCATACGCACCCATCAAGAAGAAGTGCACCTACTGGCGGGAACACCGCTCCGATGACGACCGCTTCGACTCTCGCATCAAGGCGGCCGACAAGCGCGTGGAGTGCAGCTGCGTCGTCGAAGGCAAGGCCTGGCAGGTCACGGCGTCAACGATCCCGAGCGACTGCCCGGACCGGCTGCACTGCCGCT
>JAUSBS010000097.1 GCA_030651905.1 Coriobacteriia bacterium | reverse complement strand
CGAGGTCGGCACCGAGGTGGTCTTCGAGTAGCGCGAGAAGGTCGACCAGTTGGAGACCTTGGCGGTGATCGACTTCTTGAGCACCCAGCGCCGGGACTGGTAGCGGTAGAAGTACAGCGTGACGGGAGCGCTCCCGGACGGGTGCCTGATGATGTAGCCGAACGTGCTGAAGTTCCTGGCGTGCCTCACGAGAGGCGGCGTCGAAGGTGTCGATGGTGTGCCGCTGCTCGACGGCGGAATCTGGCTGAAGACCGCCGAGATGGTGTGATCCGCCGTGACGTTCGTGAACGTGTAGGCGGACACAGCGCCCTGTGAGATGCCGTCCACGAGCACGTACGCGACCTGGTAGCCGGCGACTGGCGTGATCGTGAGAGCCAAGCTGGTGCCGGAGGCTACCGTCGAGGCCCCGGGCGGTGAGATCGAGCCGTAGGGGCCGGCGGACGCGGTGATGGTGAAGGTGTCGACCGCGAACTCGGCGGTCACGGGCACATCGGCGGTGACGGCGGTGTCGCGACGCTCGGGGGTCTTCACACCGTCCGACCAGCGTACGAAGTGGAAGCCGGGGTCCGGTTCGGCTGTGACGGAGGTGCCGCTCGAACCGTAGCCCACCACCTGGGTGGCGGAGCCCGCGATCGAGCCGCCGGTTCCGGCCGAGTAGGTGAGCGCGAGGATGTCCGCCGCGAACTCGGCGGTCACGGACACGTCAGAAGTGACACCGATGTCGCGGCGCTCGGGGGTGTCGACGTCATCCGACCAGCGTAGGAAATGGTAGCCGGGGTCCGGTTCGGCGGTTACAGACGTCCCGCTTGAGCCGTAGCCCACCACCTGGGTGGCGGAGCCCGCGATCGAGCCGCCGGTGCCTGCCGAGTAGGTGAGCGTGCATTCGAGCGGCACGACCTCGAAGGTCTGCGATGTGCTCCAGCCACTTTCGTTACCGGCGATGTCTCGGGCGCGGTGGCGGAGATCGTGGATTCCGAGTGCAGATGTCGAGACGCTCGCGCCTCGAACGATGGTTCCGTCCAGTTCGTACTCGACCCACTCGACGCCGGAGTGCGCGTCGCTCGACACGATGTCGATGGATGCGCTCGTCGTGTAGCGAGCCGACACGTCGGCTGTTGTCGTCGGCGGCGTGGAGTCGACGCGAACGGTGATGCTCTTCGTCGACTCCTTGTTCGCGGCCGCGTCGACCGACCAGAACGACACGGTGCGCGTTCCGTCGGGGGTGACGGCGAACGCCGAAGCGTAGGTCGACGTCGGCCCGCCATCGATCGCGTAGTAGCGGGTCGCGGGCTCGTTCGCGGACAGCGTGACCGAAGCCGTCTTCAGCCACGTCGTCGTCGATCCCGAGGCCACGATCGAGCCGTTGACGGATGCGCTCGTGGTCGGCGCGACGGTGTCCACGCCGAAGATGTACGCGATTCCCTTGGCGTCCTCGGTCCAGAGCGTCCGACGAACCGCACCGAGCCCCACCGAGCCGTACATCACCTTGGGCGCGTCACCCGCGCCGTACTGATCATCGAGTGACAGCGAGTGCCCCATCTCGTGGAGCGCCACCGTGGCGATATCGTAGACCGTGCCGCTGGAGGACGCGTCACCCCACGCGTAGGCGTCGTTGAAGACGATGTCGCTCTCGATGATCGCGGTCGGATCGGACGTGTAGTACCAGTAGCGGTTCCACGCCAACGTGCTTCCGCTGGTGAATCCGCTCGATGCCCAGAAAACCTCGTTGACCAGATTGCTCGTCTCGGTGTTCTCGACGGCTGCCGAAACGCCTCCGTACGTGAACCGGAACGGCGTCTGCGCATTCCAGACACCGGCGGCGATCTGGACGCCGGCAAGCTCGTCAGCGCCGGGCTCGAGGCAGTTCGGGTTGAGGTAGTACGTCATCGTGGTCGTCTTCCAGTGCTTCCCCGAGTACGAGAACCCCACGGTGTAGTCGGAGCCGGGGCTCGGCGTGCCCCCGGAGGTCGTGACGATGACCGAGCCGCTCCCCGCTCCGCTCGGGATCTCACACACGATGCTCGTGTCCGACCAGGCCTTCACGACCGCCCCGGCCGTACGGCTCAGGGATGTCCTGTAGAACGTGACACTCCCTGACGTGGCACCGAACCCCGACCCCGTGATCGTCACGGTGGCTGTGGTCCCCGCGCTCTGCAACGAAGGAGTGATCCCCGTGATCGTCGGACCGCCCACTATCGCGGCCGGCGGCTCGGGCGCGCTCGCGACGAGTTCGGACACGACGCTGTACCACGGATCGGTCGTCGGAGGTGTGATGGCGCGGCGGATGCGCGTCTCGACGGTGGCGAGTGACTGCTGGACGCCGGGAACGCGAGCGCCCACCACGTCCAGCTTGCCCTGACGGTCCGCGACGACACGACCAGCGGCGTCGAGAAAGAGCACGCAACGCTCACCCGGAACGAACGACGGCGCCTCGTTGATGGCCATGACGAGATCGCCCATCCGACCACCCGGGACCGTCACGCGCACCGTCGACGCACCGGAACCCGTCACGCGGCGATCGACGACGAGGTCGACATCGCTGACGATCTCGCCAGTCGGTGACCACCGCGGTGTGACCGCAGCGACGCGAGCGACGACCACGGAGCGCGACCCGCGCGCGAGCCACTCGACGCCGCGCGGGATCACCAGCGCTTGCGCGGTAGCTGCGGGCACGAGCATCGCGACCAGAGCAACGAGCGCGGCGAGCCGCGATGCGATCCGGCCGGGTGCTATGCGGGTACGTGCCACCTTGCTGCTACCTCCACGCCGTGGCGGGCCCTCGATGCGAGCCCCTCGTGCTCAGTATCGGCCCGTTCGGCCGCGTGGATGATGACCTGCGACACACATGAGCACATCGCGCGCCATCCGGGCGCGGCTGCGGGTCTAGCCTGCGTGCAGCTCCTCAGGCTGAGGAGCGTCGCCGTGCACGAGGCGCTCGAGCGTCGGCCCCCACGCCGCGCGCAGCGCTTCGACCGGCAGATCGACCGTACCCGCCACGTCCAACCGCTCCCCGCCGACCTCACCGATTACACTCCAGGCCACGTCGAAGTGTGAGAACACCGCGAGCAGCTGCTCCGCATCCGCCTCGGCGCACGTCACGATCACGCGACCCTGTGTCTCCGAGAACAGCGAGTCCACCGGGGAGAGGTCGTCGTCCAGCGTGACCGTGGCGCCGAGCCCGCTCACGATGCAGCACTCCGCCAGCGCGACGGCCATCCCGCCCTCGGAGCAGTCGTGCGCACTGCGAACGAGTCCGTCACCGATCGCCTCGAGCAACGCTGTGTGGACGGCCTTCTCGCTTGCGAGGTCCACGGCCGGCGGGCGACCGGCCACCAGGCCGTGCATCACCTTGAGGTACTCGGATCCGCCCAGCTCTGCGTCGGTCTCGCCGAGCAGCACGATGACGTCGCCGGACTCCTTGAACGCCATGGTCACACGCTTCGAGGCGTCTTCAAGAACGCCGACCAGCCCCACGACCGGCGTCGGGTAGATCGCCTTCCCGAACGATTCGTTGTAGAAGCTGACGTTGCCGGAGATGACCGGCACGCCGAAGGCTCTGCAGGCGTCGGAGAGGCCACGAACGGCCTCGTGGAAGGTCCAGAACACCTCGGGCTTCTCCGGATTGCCGAAGTTGAGACAGTCGGTGATCGCTGCAGCCTTGCCACCCGCACATGCCACGTTGCGCGCTGCCTCTACGAACGCGATCTGCGCGCCCACGTACGGGTCGAGGTAGCAGTAGCGCCCGTTGCAGTCGGACGACACTGCGATGGCGCGCGAGGTGGTCTCGCCGCGCCCGGTGTCTCCGATGCGCAGGACGGCCGCATCGCTGCCCGGGAGCACGAGCGTGTTGAGCATGACCTGCTGGTCGTACTGTCGGTAGATCCACGCACGAGAGCAGATGTTGGGGCTCGCCAGGAGTCGGCACAGGACCTCGCCGAGTTCGGCCGGGTTCGTCGGATGCGACAGGGTGGCCGGATCGAACGCCTGCAGCTCGTCCAGGTAGGCGGGTCGCGTCATAGCGGGGTCGTACTCGGGCGCGTCGTGCGCGAGCGTGGCCGCGGGCATGTCCGCGACGACCACGTCGCCTTCGCGGACAACGAACCGGCCGGTGTCGGTGACCGACCCGATGACCGTGGAGCGCAGTCCCCATTTCGTGCAGATCGCCATCGCCGCTTCGAGCTTGCCCGGCTCCACGATCGCCAGCATGCGCTCCTGCGACTCGGAGACCATGAACTCGAACGGCTTCATGGCGTCCTCGCGGGCCGGGATCTTCATCACGTCGATGTCGAGCCCGACGCCGCCGCGCGACGCCATCTCCGACGCGCTGGAGGTCAGTCCCGCCGCACCGAGGTCGCCCAGTCCCACGAGCAGCCCCGCGGCGAGTAGTTCCAGGCACGCCTCGATGAGCAACTTCTCCTCGAACGGGTCGCCCACCTGCACGCTCGGACGCTTGTCCTCGGCCTTCTCGTCGAACTCCTGGCTGGCCAGCGTGGACGCGCCGCCGATACCGTCGCGGCCGGTCGTCGAGCCGATGAGCAGCACGAGGTTACCGGGGCCCGCCGCCACGGCCCGCGTGAGGTTCTCCTCGCGCATGAGGCCGATGGACATCGCGTTGATGAGGCAGTTGCCGGCATAGGCCTCTTCGAAGTAGACCTCGCCGCCGACCGTCGGCACGCCGAGGCAGTTGCCGTAGCCGCCGATGCCGGCCACCGCGCCCTCGAACAGATAGCGCTGGCGCGGGTCGTCGAGGGTGCCGAAACGGAGCGAGTCGAGGCTGCCGATGGGGCGCGCGCCCATCGTGAAGATGTCTCGGATGATGCCGCCCACGCCGGTCGCCGCGCCCTGGAACGGCTCGATGGCGCTGGGGTGGTTGTGCGACTCCATCTTGAAGGCGACCGCCCAGCCGTCGCCCACGGAGATGACACCGGCGTTCTCGCCGGGACCCTGGAGTACGAACTCGCCCGCGGTCGGGAACATCCGCAGGGCCTTCTTCGAGTGCTTGTAGCTGCAGTGCTCGCTCCACATGAGCGAGTACATGTAGAGCTCGGTCACCGAGGGGGTCCGCCCGAGTATGGCGACGATCTTGTCGAACTCCTCGAGCTTCAGACCCAG
>JAUSBS010000093.1 GCA_030651905.1 Coriobacteriia bacterium | reverse complement strand
TGATCGTCGAGGGAAGCGGCTGGGCCTGGGTGCCGGCGGCGCTCAGCACGCCCACGTTGCGCGTGTCCTCGTGGCACTGCTGGCAGATCGGCGTGTGCGTGCCTTGTTCGGGTGTGCGCGGGAAGGGCATGAGGTAGCCGCGGTTCGTCTCGGCCATGGAACCGAGCACCGTGGTGTCGGTCATCGTGTCGCTGGCCAGCAGCGCCACGCTGTCGTAGGTGAACGGGTCGCCGCCCGCGGTGAGCGTCGTGTCGACCGGGTGGTTGTGCAGGCTGCCGGTGTTGCCCCGGCCCGCGTGACACGCGAGGCACCAGTCCGAGCCGTAGACCGTCGCGGTGGCGGTGGAGCCGCCGGGGTTGCGGCGCAGGAGGTGGCTCGTCGTGGCGTTGCGGTAGGTGAGACCTGGCGTGAGGGGGTTCACCCTGACGTTGCTGTACGAGGAACGCCAGCGCTCCACTCGATACGGAGTCACCGTGTTCGAGTCGTGGGGGGAGTGGCAGTCCCCGCAGGAGAGTGTCCCGCCGTCACCTTTGAACACCAGCGTCGAGGACGATCCGCCGTTGGTCGAACTCCCACCGGGAACGCTTGTGACCTGGTTGTAGCGGTGCCCGCCTTGCGGCTGCACCGACGTACGCGCGTAGATCGCGCCGTAGACGCCGCGCCCGCCGGTGCCGTCGTGACACACGAAGCATGAACTCGTCACCGTGGCGGCAGGCAGGAGCTTCGCACCCGTCGAGGCGTGGACGGTGTGACATGCGCCGCAGCGGTCGCTGGTCTTGGAGTAGAGACCGTGAGGGCCTTTGCCCGATGCGGCATCGAGGTAGCCGATGAACATCGTGTGACACTGGGCGCCGCTGCCGCCGCACGCCTCCCGAACTCCGGTCAGCGGCACGTGGCACGTCTCGCAGTCTCCCCCGCTGTGACTCACAGGCGGATAGCCGACGATCTCGTCGTACCCGTTCGCCACGCCGACACAGCCCAGCGCGAAGAACATCGCGAGCGCGATGACGACGGTCGACCGCACGCCGAAACGTCCGAGCAAGTGGACCCCCTGACGACAGGACCGAAGACGATCCTGAGCCCCATGATAGCGCGCGGATCGGGAGCCGTCAGATTCTCGACGTGTAGACTCGATCGCCGCGCGATTCGCTCTGGAGGATGCCGTAGAAGCGATGCGCGTCGCGGCCGAGCCGGGGACGATGAAGGTGCTCCTGGAGCCGTAGCGGGCGCCGGCGCGTCAGCCCGGGGCCCGGATGCAGACGATCGACGGGGTCCCGTGAGCCTGACGCAACGCTTGCTGGCGGGTCGCCCTGACCCCAGGCGTGCGCGACCGACAGCCCGAGGCGACGACAGTGCAGGTCACTCTGAACGCGGAGACGGCCATCTGCCAGCTCCGAGCGAGGCGCGCCGCGGACCAGTGACGAACCCGCAACCGCGGCCGGCGTGCAGCCTCGAGCAGCCTCGCCGCGAGAACACCGCCGGCTACGGCCGCCCCAGCGGCGACCACGTACGAGACGAGCGGCCGCGCGGGTCCCAGCGACTCCGCCAGGACCGCGAAGAACACGACGCCTCCCCACGAGCCCACCACCGCGCCACGAAGCAGTCCCGACGCCGCGTCCCATCCCGCGGACCGGTGCGAGGCGACGACTGCGACTGCCGCGAAGACGGGCAGAGGGGCGAGGACGCCGGCCACGCCGGGTCCGAGCAGTCCGGCGGCGAGCCCGACCACGAGCACGATCCCGCTCGCGATCGCGGCACGCACGGGCAGGTCCCACCTCCGCGAGACCGGGCACGTGGCCGGCGTATCGCCGTCGCCCACCACATGCACGAGCACGGGTAGGACTGCGCCGACGAGGGCGAGGCTGACGAACACGCTGAGTCTGACTTGGGACAGCACCGCTGCGGAGCCGAGGCACAGTGCGGAGGAGCCGGCGAGTGAGTACCACCACGGACGTCCGCGACGTGCCAGAACGGCGTAGCACATGCAGAACGCCGCGCTCGCGAGTAGACCGAGCAGCGTGGACTGGGCGGCGGTGCGTGCGAATCCGGGGCCATGCTCCAGGAGGAGGAACACCGACGATGGTCCCGAGATGAGCGGAAGGCCGATGAGCAGTCCTCCCGCAGCAGCCCCCCACCTGCGAGAGGCCCGATCGCACCCGATGGTGAGCACGGATGCCATCACGATCTTCAGCGCCAGTGCCAACATGCTTGAAACTCCAGTAACCGCCCGACCCGCGTGCACCTGTATCTTCGGCGCGAACGAGCGTAGAGTACATTTGTTCTTTTCTTCTGTAAGCATCGTATATTGTTATGCTCGAAGGAGCTGACCATGGACGTTGCTCTGAACACGACACGGCTGCGCATCCTGCGGGAGGTCGCCGAGCGAGGCACCATCACCGCAGCTGCCGAAGCGCTCTACCTCACTCCTCCCGCCATCTCCCACCAGCTTGTAGTCCTGGAGCGGGAGGTCGGCGTGGCGCTCCTCGAACGGACCGCTCGCTCGATCCGATTGACCGACGCAGGCCTGCGGTTGGTGACGCATGCTGAGACGATCCTCGCGGAGTGCGAGGCCGCGCTTGCCGACGTTGCATCGTTCTCCGCCAAGGTGAGCGGGACCGTGCACCTGTCGGCCTTCCAGACCGCGGCGCGGACCATCGCAGTGCCCGCGCTCGACGCACTGCGCGACCGGTTCCCCGCGCTCGAGGTCATCCTGAGCGACATAGAACCCGCGTTGTCCGTCGCCGCGCTGAAGGCCGGTCAGCTCGACGTGGCGCTATCGCACGAGTGGGATTTCGTGCCCGTCCCGCCCGACGCCGGTATCGACCGCCACGACCTGTACGCCGAGACCGCCATGGCCATCCTGCCGCCAAGTCATGCTCTCGCCACGGGGGAGGTCCGCCTGGCCGACCTGTCGGGCGAGCGGTGGTGCGTGGCGAAGGAGACGGCGGCCACACGCCAGGCGCTCGAGCAGGCGGCCCACTCCGTCGGCTTCTCCCCCCGCATCGTGCTCGAGAGCAACGACTTCGGCGTCATCGCCACCGCAGTTGAGCGCGCTCTCGGAGTATCGATCGTCCCACGCATGACCGACCTGAGACGCTTCGATGTCGCCGTGATGCCACTGATCGCACCGGTGATGTCGAGGCGCATCTTCGCCGCGGTGAGAAAGGGTTCTGGTGGCGCGCCGGCCATCCGCGCCGTGCTCGACGCGCTTTCGGAGGCCGCATCGCAGGTACCGGTCGGCGGCGGTCGGACAACCGGGCGCGCGGTTCAGACCGGCCGGTAGGTCGCGACCCGCGCGGACAGTGTCACCGTGGTGGTCTCCGCAAGCGCCTCGATGCGATCGGCCCGGTCGCCGTCGGCGTGACGCGAACTCGGCCCCATCGCGACGAGGTCGTGCAGTTGCCCACGGGTGAGCTGCATCGCCTCTTCGACAAGGACGAGGTCCTGCGTGACGAACAGACCGTCCATCGCGACCTCGAGGCGCTCATCCTTCGCCGGATCGACGACGAGCAGTCCGAGGGGGCCGACCAGTTCCTGCAGGTGGCGCGGTGTTGGTGTCACGACCACGAGCGCGCCGTCGGGAGCGAGCACCCGGCGGAACTCGGCGACGTTGCGCGGAGCGAACACGTCGATCACCACTGCGGTGGCGCCGGTGCGCACAGGCAAAGCGCCCCATGTGTCGCACACGGCCGCGCCCACACGCGGATGCGCGCGAGCCGCGAGGCCCGCCGCATGCTTCGAAAGGTCCAACGCCAGTCCCGTCGAATGCGGTGTCGCCTCAAGGACGCGCGCCAGGTAGTGGCCGGTGCCGGCGCCCACGTCGACGATGCAGCCCCCGCTCTGCGGCGCTGCGGCCTTCACCGCGTTCACGATGCCGTCCGCGAGAGGGTCGAACGCACCGGTCGCGAGGAATGCGGCGCGGGCACGAACCATGGCGGCCGTGTCGGCGGTGGACGCCGAGGCACCACCCGACAGCAGATTCACGTAGCCGTGCCGCGCGATGTCGAACGAGTGCCCCGCGGAGCAGTGGAGCGCACCGCCGTCCCGCGCAAGGACGTCGCCGCAGTGCGGGCAGGTCAGATACGCGACAAGGTCATCGAGCACTGGCGAGCTTCGCTCCCCAAGCGCGGGCGCGCTCGATCTCGCCGTCCTTCAGCGGACCGTACCGGCCGGTGACCATGAACCTCTCGCGCTCGATGGCAGCGTAGCCCGCGGCCTCCAGCCCGGTCAGGATCGTCTTGGCCGCGCTTCCCGGCGACCACCAGATGCGCGTCTCGAAGGCGGCGGAGCGCCCCTTCCCCGCGGGCAGGGCCGCCAGCCACGAGCGCATCGACGGATGCGAGATGTCGGCCGGCTTCGGAGGCGCCGGCATCGCATCTCCCTGGGCGGCGAGCATCTGCTCGGTCGGGAGCGAGAAACCGAGCAGCGGTGCGCCCGCCACGATCAGCTCGATCCCGGCGAGTGCGTCGGCCGTCGCTTCATCGGTATGAAGCGCGCGCGCATCATCACCGAGACCCTCGGCGACGGCCCGGGCTATCGCAGCGGTGTTGCCCCACAGTGACTCATACACGACGACAGCCTTCACAGTCCCCCACCTTTCGTCCGCCTGAGAGCGCGCCCCACGATCGGTCCGGTCAGCACAGCACCCAACGTGAGCGCCGCGCCGGCCATGGGAGCGATCGAGGCGACGCACGAGCCGCATCCCGCGCACGAACCGGGACAGAGCACCTTCGCGAGGACCGCGGAGACTCCGACCGCTCCCGCGGCCCCGCCGAACGCCAGCATATCGGACGTTCGCCGCTTCATCGCTCGCTCCCATACCGAAGGGCCCCGGACGGACACGCCTTGACGCAGTCCATGCAGCCGTTGCACAGGTACTGGCCGACGCGCACGTCTCCCTCTTCGCCGGCGTCGATCGCGCGGACCGGACAGACGTCCTGGCACGTCGCACACGAGGCGCACGCTTCCGTGTCATGGCGGACCCTCGGCAGGCGCTTGAAGCGCGAAGTCAGACCTGACGCGAGACTCGTGAGCGCGCCCACGGGACACAGAAGCATGCACCAGCCCCGGCCGCCCTTCATGAACAGCCCGAGCACCACGAGCCACACCACCATCGTAACGACGCCCGTGGTCCCGATGAACAGCAGCGGGGCGGTGTTGCCCGTCACGAAGCTCACGATGTTCTGCATCTGGGTGAAGTTGCAGTACGAACAACAGATACTCGTGGTCACGAACGGCGCGAGCAGCAGCCCGGCGAAGAAGCCGTAGCGCAGCGGCACGATGGGCACGCGCCCGTGCAGGTCGAACTTGAACCGGTCCGGAATGAGCCGCGAGGCGAACTCGGGGAACGCACCGGCGGGGCACAGCCAACCGCAGAAGAGCGGGCTGAAGGCCACGGCCGCCAGCGGCAGGACGAGGATCGACACGAAGTAGAGCGCGTTCGTGGTGAAGGACGAGTACATCCACGGCTGCGCGAGCCACCCCACCGGCATGCGCATGCACGCGGTGTGCACGTCGACGACGCTGTTCGCCGCATAGGTGCCGGGGAAGATCGCGCCGAACGCCCGGTACGCGAGAGCGAACGGCGCGTAGAAGAGCGCGACTCCGACGAAGAAGAGGCCGGCCCTCGCGAGGCGGTTGCGGGTCAGCGGCGTCGCCCTACTCGGCACAGCAGTCCCCCGCCTTTACTGCCGCCGCGGCGCTGTTGACGACGCGGATCGGCATGGCGGTGAGCCGCTCGCCCGTGTCGGCGTCATACACGACGATGCGCGCATCCACGATGATGTCGGCCGCCGGCAGGGGCCGCGGGAGCGTGAGGTCCCAGTCGATGGTGACGGAATCCCCGGGCTTGAGGGGACGTTGGAGCGTGAGTGTCCGCTCGTCCCAGGACGTGTCGATCGACGCCCACTTCAGCGGGTACTGGACGCCCTCGGCCTCGAGGCGGATGCGGCGGGTCTTGTCGCCGACGTTCTTCACCCAGTGCGACGAGAGGTTGACCTCGTTGGGCTGCAGCAGGGCCTTGATGAACCCCGTGTTGGCGAGATTGACGATGACGTGACCGCTCTTCCCCATCGCCCCCTCGCCCCCGGCCGCATAGCCGCGCGCAGGGAAGTTGAGCGAGTAGTGGACGGACTCCGCATCGCCCATGGTGTTTCGGAAAGCGCCGAGCGAGAACGCCGCCGCCATCGCAGCGACGAACAGCAACAGGTATCGCGCCTTGCCGTCCCTCACGAGTCCCTCCGCCCCCGGTGCCTACACCCTGATGGTACCCTTCGGCGCACCGCAGCGTACGACGGTGCGGCCGGCCGCGAAGCCATGCGCCGGGTCGGTCCGAGTCCAGCGATGCGCTGCTCGGTCGGCTGGGGCATAATCCGTGCGAGGGTGTCGTCAACTCGGGAGGAGCCGTCCCATGAAGGAGATCTTGGTTCGATCAGGCACCGACAGACGTCGGTCGGTGATGATCACCGTCGCCGTACTGGCACTGATGCTTGTCACGATGACTCCGGCGTTGGCCTCGGCGGTTCCGATCACGATGGCGTATCCGGACTTCTCGTCCATCGGCGGCTTCCAGCTCAACAACGACGCGTACTTCTACAACAACCTGATCCGGCTCACGGACGCGCTCGGTGACCAGTCCGGCAGCGTCTTCGCGAAGCAGAAGGTCAGCCTGGGTCCCGCGCGGTCGTTCAGCACCTTCTTCACCATCAACATGCACAGTTCGGACAGCTGGACCCCAGCTGATGGATGCTGCTTCGTCATCCAGCAGTCCGCCGCTTCGGCGTTCGGGGAGGGCGGGGGTCTTGGTTACTCGGACATGCCGGGAGGCTCGATCGCGATCGAGTTCGACACGTTCGACAACTATCCCAACTACAACGATGAGAACAACAGCCACATCGGTGTCGATCTGAACGGCGACGTCACCTCGGTAGTGACGGCCGATCCACCAGACTCGCTGTACGGCAACACGTGGAACGTGTGGGTTGACTACGACGGGACGACCGACCTGCTCGAGGTGCGGATGTCCACGGGCACCGCAAGGCCGTCCGGCGCGAGCCTCACACACACGATCGACCTTTCGACGGTCGTGGGTAGCGACGTGTACGTCGGGTTCACAGCCGCCACCGGCGGCGCGAACGAGATTCACGACGTGAGCGCCTTCTACTTCAACAACGCATTCGTGGACGGCGGCATCACCCCCGCCGCGGAAGGCCCCTCGGGCTATGAGGGCGGCCCCGCATCGGTGGAGGGCACAGTCACGCCTCCGGTCGTGCCGGCCGGCTCCGCGACGCGCACGAGCGCGAGGTTCCTGGACGGCGACGGCCAGCCCAAGGTCGGCTGGCCGGTCACGTTCAGCGCACCGGTCGGCGCGTTCTCCTCGACGTCCGTCCTGACCGACGCGAACGGTGTCGCGAGCGTTCTCTACACGCCGCCCTCGAAAGCGGGTGTCTACCAGGTGCGGGCCGAGGCCGACGGCGGTCTGTTCGTCGATCTCGAGGTCGGGGTGACTCCCGGAATGCTCGTGCACTTCCGCCCCTACTCCGCCCGCCTCACGCCCATCGCCAAGCGGATCTTGCGGGCCTACGCCGCGACGGTCGCGGCAAACGGTGCGACGGGCGTCCGCATCGAGACGCACACCGCCCGGCGCACGCCGGGGAGCCTGCGCTCACGCACCAGGCTCTCGAGAGCGCGTGCGTATGCGATCCGCCGATACCTGCTCGCCGAGCTCCGCAGGCGCCACGCGTACCCGAAGCTCTACCTCGCGTGGTACGGCGGGACGCGGCCACTGGCGGGCAACGACACTCGTATCGGGACCGCCCTCAACCGGCGCGCGGAGCTCCTCCTGCTGATGCCCACCGCAGCTGTGCCGACGTTCCCTGAGATCGAACCGGTGCCCCGGCCCGAGCTCAACTAGGGATCGCATCGGAGTGTCGAAAGGGCCGGGAGGCGTCACGCTTCCCGGCCCTTCGGCGTGCACGCATAGGTGGGCCCGCGAGTCCTACGCGCCCGGCCGCCCGGGGACCTCGTGGCAGTCGGGGCAGCGGGCCTCGTAGTAGTCGGCGCCACCCACGAGGATGAGCGGCGAGTCCCACGGCGCCGGCTCGCCGTCGATGATGCGCTGCGTACGCGTCCCGACGCCATGGCACTTCTGGCAGATGGCGGTGAGCAGCGAGATCTCGTCGGCCAGCGACATGAGCGTCGGCATCACGCCGAACGGCTCGCCGCGGAAGTCCTGGGCAAGACCGGTGATGTAGACGAGACGCCCTTCGCGCAGAAGTGTTCGCACCACGTCGACCAGGCCTTCGTCGAAGAACTGCGCCTCCTCGATCGCGATCACACGGCAGTCGTCGCCATCGATCCCGCTCGAGTCGGCCACGACGACGGCCTCCATCTCGGTGCCCAGGCGGGAGCGGGCCTTGGCCCCATCGCGCGAGTCGACCGCATGCTTGTAGATGAGCATCTTGTGGCCCGTGACGGCGTGCCGCGACAGCAGGCGGATGAGCTCCCCGGTCTTGCCGCTGCTCATGCAGCCGGCGATCACATGCAGGCGTCCGGCCGGTGCCATCGCGTCTCCTTCTTGAGTGTCCGATCGACCATTCACAGCATAACGAAAGCGGGCGGGCGCGCGTCTCGACTATACGGACGGGCGCGTAGTTCTCCGGGGGGCGAAGGCACGCCACGCGCCCAGCAAGGCGATCGCCGATCCGCCGAGGATCGAGAGTGCGAACGGGGCCTCCTCGCCGACGTACATCGAGGGCGAGGACAGGCCGACCGCAACGAAGTCGGGGAGCGCTGGTTGCACGCCTGCGGCGACGGTCGCGTACACGAACCACCCCGCGAGACCGAGCGCGACGACCCCGAACAGCCGGCGCAGCGTCCCGCCTAGGACCCCCGCCGCCAACGTCGCCACCGCCGCGCCCAGCAGCGGCATCCCGATCTCCTCGGCGCGAGCGCCCTCCCACGCCATCGCGCACGCGAACGCGCCCGCGCATGCGAACGCCTGCAGCGCCCAGCGGCCCCATGGTCGCGGCGAGCGCTCGACCGGGTGCGCCACGCGGTACGCGACAGCCTCCGCCACCTTGCGTTCGCAGATCTCAGCAGCCTGGGCGTACGTGTCCGGGGTGCAGTAGAGGCGGTAGACGGCACGCCACGAGTTGCACAGCGTGATGACGCGCGGGCCGGGGTGGAGGTTGATGCGATACAGGTCTGACCAGGCGTAGAAGCCGTCCTCCTGCGAACCCGCGATCAGCGCACCGCCCAGGGGCCCCGGCTTGCCGGAGAGAAGCGCAAGGAGGCCGAAGAGCGCCAGCGCGCGATTGACCTTCTTCTCGCGCCCGCCGGAAGCGTAGCCCACGCCTACGTCAGAAAGCGTGTTGGTGAACCCCCAGCGGTTGAGCAGGATCAGGCACGAGACGAGGAACAACACGGACACGATCGCCATGATGAGGGCGACGAACGTCAGCGGCAGGAACAGCGGCTCGCCGTTGACTATGAGCGACATGAGCGCAACGACCGCCCACATGATCGCGCCGCTGATCGCGATGACCTTCGCGAAGTCCCACGCCATGAAGCGGTTGTTGATCAGCGGGACGTCGACCTGCCATGAGAGCAGCGGCGTGTGCGAAGGGTCGATGCCGGGATCGGCGCCCGAGACCGGGGCGGTCGTCGCGTCACTCATCGCGGGAGGCCCCTTTCGCTCGAAGAGACGCCGACTCGCGCTGCTGCAGGAACCGCTCCGTCGCAACGAGCGCGAGCGACAGCGCCACCTCTCCCGCGTTGCTGACGAAGAACCCCACGATGCTCGTAGGGATCGCCGCGGCCACGAACATCACGACCCCGCCGATGAGCATCCAGCGCCAACCGGTGGCGCGCAGCACGAGCACGCCGGCAGCGATGAGCACCACGACCATCACGAGGGCGGGGATCGGCGGTCCCGGGAATCCTCCCCCGTTCGTGTAGTAGAACAGATCACCCTGCACGACGGGCTCCAGACGGAGCAGCACGACGGAGCGGGCGAATCCGAGTGCGGCCATCGAGCCGTAGAGAGCCCACTCGGCGACATGCGACCAGCGACCGCGCAGCGACCCGGCGCCCGCGCGCCTCGCATACTCGAAAGCCGTGATGATCCAGATCGGCGTGAACAGCGCGTGGCCGATGAAGCGCGGCCACGACAGCGCCACCAGCAGCGGACCGTCGCCGAGCAGCGCACCCAGAGCGACGATCGAGTTGTCCCACACGAGCAGCGCGATGGGCAGCGCCACGACGAACGCCCCGAGTGAGCGTCGCCTGGCGAACAACGCGAACGCCCAGACCGCGAGTGCGGCCTGGGCGAGCGCGAATCCGACGTATGTAGCGGTCAGCATCTCACCGGAGGCCTAGGGCCCCTTCCATGTGTAGATCGACACGACAGAGCCCTTGTCCACACTCGTCCCGGATGCGGGCGACTGCTTGTAGACGAAGCCGACATCGAGCATCCCGTCGCCCGGACCGAGGATGTGCTTCCACTTGAGTCCGGCCGCCACGATCTTGCTCTTGGCGGTCGCGAGCTTCAGGCCCTTCACGAGCGGCACCTTCACGTGTGTGACGGTCGTGACGGGCGGCTTCGTCGGCTCGGGTCCCTTGCTGACGACCGCCTTGACTGCGGCATCGTGCGGCACCACCGTTCCCGCTGGCGGCTCTTGCTGGATGACCGCGCCAGAGGGAACCGACGTCGAGTACGTCGTGGTCGTGTCGCCGAGCGTCAGGCCGACCGCGGCCAACGCGGCGGCGGCAGCGTCCCGGCCCAGCCCGACGATGGACGGCACCGTGACAGGAGCCGCACCGGCGACGGTCACATCCACGACCGCGCCCTCTTTCGACGAGGTCCCAGCTGCCGGGGTCTGTTCGACGACCGCTCCGAGGGCTCCTTCGGCGGCCTCGTCATACGTCACCTTGCCGAGCTCGAAACCGGCGGCCGTGAGTGCGGCCCCCGCCTGATCGGCCGTCTTCCCCTTGACGTCGGGGACGGCAACACCGCACCCGATAGCGGTGCAGCCGGTCATCAACAGCGCGCACGCAACGATCGAGATGACCACGATCCGGCGCATCTTCATGGCGCCCCCCTTCGCACGAAGCATCCTCCTGCGAAGTGTAGTGCGGCAGCGCGACTGAGGCCATCTCCGTCGGCTCCGGATCGTCGGGACCGAGCGGAGATCGCCCTCACCCTTCGCGAGGCTCGAACAGCAGCGCGAGCGAGTTCATGCAGTAGCGCAGGCCCGTGGATGGCGGACCGTCATGGAAGACGTGACCAAGATGACCGCCGCAGTTGGCGCAGATCGCCTCGGTCCGGATCATGCCGGCGGTGTTGTCCGGCCTCCACTCGATGACCTCCGGCGAGACCGGTCGCGCGAAGCTCGGCCATCCGGTGCCCGAGTCGTACTTGTCCCCGGCGTCGAACAGCACCGCCGAGCAGCCGCCGCAGCGGTAGATGCCCTCGCGATGCTCGTCCCAGTACGCGTTCTTGAACGACGGCTCCGTGCCGTCGCCTCGCAGCACGCGGAACCGGTCCTTGCCGAGGATGACGAGCCATTCGTCGTCGGTGTGTTCCACCCGGTAGGACATCAGGCGCTCCTTTGACCGATCGAGGGATTCTCGTGAGACGGGCCGTAGCCATCCAACCAGCCGTTCACCCGGGCGGCGCCGGTCGAGTCGACGAACGCCTCGTCCGTGGCGAACCTGGCGCGGAACTCCTGCATGAGATCACGGCGCGCGCGAAGTCGATACTTCTGGTGATAGCTCTCCGCACGATGGAAGTGCTTGAAGGGCTCGATGGCGGTCGAGACCGGTCCGACTATCGCCTCGAGCCGCGCTTTGGAGGCCTGCGCGGACTCGCGCTCATCCTCGGTCCGGTACAGGATCGCCGAACGGTACTGGACCGAGTGCGACGGCACTCGTGGATCGTGCGCCGACCAGAACACGTCGAGCAGTCCCTCGTAGTCGATCACATCGGGGTCGTAGTCGACCTCGATGGATTCCGTGTGGTCGCCGAGAGCGCGGTATGTAGGGTCGTGGGTGGTTCCTCCGGCGTAGCCGACTCTCGTGCGAACGACCCCGGGCAGACTCCCGAACCGGGCGTCAGGACCCCAGAATCAACCCAGTGCGAAGGTCGCGGTGCGCACCTG